>CAJXJN010000001.1 GCA_913055205.1 uncultured Sulfurovum sp.
TTGAACCTCTCTTTGGCGAAAGTGTAGATCTGATGGGTGGTGAGGTGTTTGGTATGGTGCTGTGCCAGGATGAGGAGCAGCTTTTGTTCATTTGCATCAAAAGAGCTTTGGAAAAAGGTTTTCATCGCTTGTGTGTTGGTTTTTTGGGAACGTGCAAGCCCAGGCAGTGTACCGGAGCGTAAAAAGTGGTTAAATCCTCTGCTCTGTGCCGAGGTGGTCTCGAAAGCAAGAAACTCTTCATAGTCTAAAGGAAAAAGCTCAACAGGGGTAAGTGTCTCGTCTGCCAGTTTGATGCGTGAGAGGACGATGAGTCTCTCTACATTGGGGAAAGCGGAAAGAGTACCTTCGCTATAGTGATCCAAGATAAGCAGGGTGATACCTGTGCGGTCTATGAACTGTTGCAGGGTAAGCGTAGAGAGAGGATTGAAAATAAGGTTCGGGTCTTCTAAGTCTATGTAGAGTGTGCTCTCTTCCTCCTCTTCAGAGAGCAGGTCCAGTACCATAGTGGTTTTTCCTGCACCACGCACCCCATAGAGGTTGATATTACCTTTGGATGGCAGTTGACATTTTCTTGTGACATAATTGTCACTGACCGGATGTTGATTTTGATAATATTCAAGTAAATTCATAAGGTTCCATTTGATATTTTTCCTTATTGAAAGGAAATATTTTTTCATATTGTAGCGTTTTTAGACTGAATAGTATTGCACCTTTCAAAAAGTTTGGATATAATTCGCGTTCCTAAATTTATGTTAGGCATAGTTTTACGCAATGTATAGCTATGAATAACGAGTTCTTTAAAGGGTAAAAATGGAAAAAATCAGATTAAAGCTTAAAGCTTATGATCATCGTGTTTTAGACAGATCAGTTGCTGCTATCGTAGATGCAGTTAAACGTACAGGTGCAGAGATTAGAGGGCCGATTCCAATGCCAACTAAACTTAAGCGTTATACAGTTCTTAAATCACCACACGTCAACAAAGACGCTCGTGAGCAATTTGAGATCAGAATTCATGGAAGAATGATCGACATCGTTTCGGCTACTTCGGATACTATTGATTCACTTATGAAGTTGGATCTGGCACCGGAGATCGAAGTTGAAATCAGATCAATGGACAAGTAGGAGTAGAGAATGGAATTTATCGTAGAAAAAATTGGTATGAGTAGAACTATCGACGTACCAAGTGTTCCAGTTACACTTCTTAAAGTCGTTGAAGCGAAAGTTTGTGAAGTGAGAGAAGACGGGAAAGCACTTGTTGCCTATAACAGCAGTAAAAAACTCAATAAGAGTATTGAAGGTCAGCAGACTAAATTCAATGTTTCTAAAGAGTTCAATAAATTTATGACTATCGAAGTAGCAGAAGGTACTGAAGCGGGTGACCTTAACCCGGCGGCACTAGCTGAAGCAACAGTAGTTAAAACTTCTCTTAATACTAAGGGTAGAGGTTTCCAAGGTGGTATGAAACGTCACGGATTCGGTGGTGGACCTGGTTCACACGGACACAGATTTGGTAGACGTATCGGTTCTATCGGTAATGCTGAGTGGCCTGGACGTGTTCAAAAAGGTAAAAAAATGCCTGGACAATATGGTAACACTAAAGTGACTGTTAAAAATGACGTTGTGTCATTTGATGCTGAAAACGGCATCCTAGTATTAAAAGGTTCAATTCCTGGTCACAATGGGGCTAGAGGATTAGTAAGGATTGTTAAATGAGTAAACCAGTAGTAATTAAAACAACAGACCTTCCAGCAGCATTTTTGGAAGTTCACCCACATAACCTTTACCTTTATTGTAAAGCGTATGCGTCTGGACTTAGAGCAAATACTGCACAGACTAAAAACAGATCTGCTGTACGTGGTGGCGGTAAGAAGCCATGGGCTCAAAAAGGTGGCGGACGTGCAAGAGCAGGTTCACTAAGATCTCCAATATTTGTTGGTGGTGGTGTTGCATTCGGACCAAGCACAAACAAGAATTATGATCAAAAAGTAAACAAAAAGCAAAAGAAACTTGCTCTCTATCATGCAATCGCAGAGATGGCAGCAAACGAAAGACTTTTTGTTGTAGACAACATCACAATTGAGTCTGGTAAAACAAAAGATGCATTGGCATTTGTAAACAGTCTTGAGCAAAGAGATGTACTTGTAGTGAAAGAGATGATCGATGATAAGACTTTCTTAGCATTCAGAAACCTCCAAAACGCATACCTTATTGAATCAAATGAGCTTAATGCTTATCTTGCAGCGGCATATCACTCAATCGTGATCGAAAAAGCTGTATTTGAAAAATTGACTAAAGAGGCTTAAGATGGCAGATATTACAGATATTAAATCAATTATGTATACAGAGAAGAGTTTGGCTCTTCAGGAAGAGGGTGTCATCGTAGTTCAAACAACTCCAAGAATGACTAAAAACGGTCTTAAAGAAGTATTTAAAGAGTTCTTCGGGATCAATCCACTTAGAGTGAACTCAATGAGAGTAAACGGTAAAGTGAAAAGATTTAAAGGTATTGAAGGGAAAAGACCAGATCTTAAAAAGTTCTATGTCAAGCTTCCTGAAGATGCAAAAATCGAAAGCTTAGCGGTATAAGGATAGTAGATGGCAATTAAAACATATAAACCAACCACACCTTCACGTCGTTACATGACAAACCTTGACAGTGGTGATATCACTGCTAAAGCAAGTGTTAGATCGCTACTTAAAAATCTTCCAAGATCTGCAGGTAGAAACAGTAACGGTAGAATTACTTCTCGTCACAGAGAAGCAGGTGCTAAAAAACTATATAGAATTATCGATTTTAAAAGAAATAAATTTAACATCGAAGGTACAGTAGCAACTGTTGAGTACGATCCGTACAGAAACTGTAGAATCTGTCTTGTCAAATATGTTGATGGTGACAGAAGATATGTACTTCAACCAAAAGGTCTTAATGTAGGTGATAAAATCATGTCTGCAGAGTCAGGACTTGATATCAAGACTGGTAATGCAATGAAATTGATGAACATCCCTGTGGGTACATTGGTACACAACATTGAGATGAGTCCTGGTCATGGTGGTCAGATCGCACGTTCAGCGGGTGGTTATGCACAGATCATGGGTAGAGACGGCAAATACGTTTCACTTAGACTTCCATCTGGTGAGATGAGATACGTTCTTGGCGAATGTCTTGCGACTATCGGTGCTGTTGGAAACGAAGACTTTTCTAACATCGTTATCGGTAAAGCAGGTAGAAGCAGACACCTCGGTATCAGACCACAGACACGTGGTTCTGCAATGAACCCTATCGATCACCCACACGGTGGTGGTGAAGGTAAAACGAACTCAGGTCGTCATCCGGTATCTCCTTGGGGTATGCCAACTAAGGGTTACAAGACTCGTAAGAAAAAAGCTAGTGATAAGTTAATTATCTCTAAGAGAAAAAAGTAAGGGGCTAAGATATGGCAAGATCGACAAAAAAAGGTCCATTCATCGATGGTCACCTAATGAAAAAAGTGCTTAAAGCAAAAGAAGAAGGGTCTAACAAACCTATTAAAACTTGGTCAAGAAGATCTGTGATCTTCCCTGAGTTTATCGGTTTAACGATCAACGTACACAACGGTAGACAATTCATACCGGTATTTATAACTGAAAACCATGTAGGTTATAAACTTGGTGAATTTGCACCAACAAGAACATTCAAGGGCCATAAAGGTTCTGTTCAGAAGAAGGTAGGTTAATTATGAGTAGAGCATTATTAAAATTCGTAAGAGTTTCACCTACAAAAGCAAGACTTATTGCTAGAGAAGTACAAGGAATGAACGCAGAGTTGGCATTGGCTTCTCTTGAGTTTATGCCTAACAAAGCAGCAGGAATCATCTCTAAAGTAATTGCATCTGCAGTTGCAAATGGTGACTTTGAACCGGAAGAAGTAGTGATTACTTCTTGTAGAGTTGACAAAGCAGCAGTAATGAAAAGATGGAGACCAAGAGCTAGAGGTACCGCATCTAGAATCATTAAACCAACAGCACACATTTTAGTTGAAGTAGGTGTAGCTGAAAAAACTGGGGAGGACGCATAATATGGGTCAAAAAGTTAATCCAATAGGTCTTAGACTTGGTATCAACAGAAACTGGGAATCAAGATGGTTCCCGGCAAAAGGTAGAACAGCTGATTTCATCGCCGAAGATTACAAAATCAGAAAATTCCTTAAAAAAGAACTTTTCTATGCTGGTGTTTCTAACATTATCATCGAAAGAACAGTGAAAAAATTAAGAATCAATATAGTTACTGCACGTCCTGGTATTATCATTGGGAAAAAAGGTGCAGATATTGAGAAATTGAAAGCAACACTTGTCAAAATGCTTGGCAAAGATGTAGCGATCAACATTAAAGAAGAGAAACGTCCTCAAGCTTCAGGTCAATTGGCAGCAGAAAATGTTGCAACACAACTTGAAAGAAGAGTTGCCTTCAGAAGAGCAATGAAAAAAGTGATCCAGGGAGCCCTTAAATCAGGTGCTAAAGGGATCAAAATTTCTGTATCTGGACGTCTTGGCGGTGCTGAGATGGCAAGAACTGAGTGGTACTTAGAGGGTAGAGTTCCTCTTCATACGCTTAGAGCGAAGATCGATTACGGTTTTGCTGAAGCACATACTACTTATGGAATCATTGGTATTAAAGTATGGATCTTCAAAGGTGAAGTACTTGCAAAAGGTATCCAAGCGGAACCAAAAGAAGAGAAAAAAGGTGGTAGAAGACCATCTAGAAAAAGAGGTGAATAATCATGTTAATGCCTAAAAGAACCAAATGGAGAAAGCAACAAAAAGGCCGTAATCGCGGTAAGTCTTTCAGAGGTAACAAGATTGAGTTCGGTGATATCGCGATCAAAGCAACTGAGGCTGGCAGAATTGATTCCAGACAGATCGAGGCTGCGCGTATTACTATGACTAGGAAAATCAGCAGAACGGGTAAAACCTGGATTAGAGTTTTCCCGGATAAACCACTTACTGCTAAACCGCTTGAAACAAGAATGGGTAAAGGTAAAGGTGCTGTTGATAAATGGGTTATGAATATTAAGCCAGGTAGAATTATTTTCGAAATGGCTGGTGTTGAAGAGAAACTTGCAAGAGAAGCTTTAACATTGGCGATTCATAAAATGCCATTTAAGTGTAAAATCATCGCTTTAAAGGATACTAATGAACTATATTGATTTAAAAGACAAAAGTGAAGCAGACCTTGTAGCGATGCTTAAAGAGAAAAAACTTGAGTTGTTTACATTAAACGCAAAGCAGAAGACTATGCAATTAACAAACACTTCTGAGTTAAGAGTAGCGAAAAAAGATATCGCAAGAATCCAGACAGCATTAACTGCTGCTAGATCGAAGTAAGGGGTCATTTATGCCAAAAAGACAAATAACAGGTACTGTGATTAAAAAGGCTGGAGACAAAACTGCAACTATATTGGTTGAGAGAAGAGTACTTCACCCAAGATATCACAAAACAGTAAAAAGATTTAAGAAATATCTTATTCACGATGAGAAAAATGAAATTAATGTTGGAGATACAGTGACTGCAATTGAATGTAGACCACTTTCTAAAACAAAAAGTTTCAGACTTCTTGAAATCGTGAAGAGAGGAGAAGTGTAATGATCCAAGGATTTACTAGATTAAATGTAGCAGACAACAGTGGTGCTAAAGAGATCATGTGTATCAAGGTTCTTGGCGGATCTAAAAGAAGATATGCATCCGTAGGTGATGTGATCGTTGCTTCTGTAAAGAAAGCACTTCCGACTGGTAAAGTGAAAAAAGGTAAGGTTGTTAAAGCAGTTGTTGTTAGAACGAAAAAAGAGATCCAGAGAGAAAATGGGTCACTTATCAGATTTGATGACAATGCCGCAGTAATCATCGACGACAAAAGAGAGCCAATAGGTACACGTATCTTCGGTCCTGTAAGTCGTGAAACAAGATATGCAGGTTTTATGAAGATCGTATCACTTGCACCGGAGGTATGGTAATGGCTAAA
The DNA here is from genome assembly GCA_913055205.1 of uncultured Sulfurovum sp. Lineage (GTDB taxonomy): Bacteria > Campylobacterota > Campylobacteria > Campylobacterales > Sulfurovaceae > Sulfurovum. The sequence goes on from CAJXJN010000001.1 coordinate 5,996, forward strand.
AAATTCAAGATCAAAAAGGGTGATCAGGTAATGATCATCGCTGGTGATGATAAAGGTAAAACTGGAGAAGTTCTTCAAGTTTTAACAAAAAAAGATGCAGTGATCGTTGCAGGTTGTAAAATGGCTAAAAAAGCTGTAAAACCAAGCGAGCAAAACAAAGAGGGTGGATTTGACAACAAAGAGATGCCAATCCATATCTCAAACGTAAAAAAAGTAGAGGGCTAATCCTATGAGTAGAATGAAGCAAAAGTACAATGACATCGTTCCTGCACTCAGAGAAGAGTGTGGGGTTGCAAATGCGATGCAGACTCCGAAGCTTGAGAAAATAGTAATCTCTGTCGGTGCCGGTGAAGAAGGTAAAGACAGTAAGCTTATTGCAAATATGGCTGATACTATCTCACTTATCGCTGGTCAAAAAGCGATTATTGTCAATGCCAAAAAATCTGTTGCAGGATTTAAAGCCAGAGAAGGTGCACCAAGTGGTATCAAAGTAACACTTAGAGGTGAAAACATGTATAACTTCTTCGATAAACTTGTATCAATCGCGCTTCCAAGAGTGAAAGACTTTAGAGGTACACCAAGAAAAGGTTTTGACGGTAGAGGTAACTATAACTTCGGTCTTCAAGAACAATTGATGTTCCCGGAAGTTGAGTTTGACAAAGTGATCAAAACACACGGTATGAACATTACTATTGTGACAAGTACTGAAGATGACAAACAAGCATTCACGCTTTTAGAAAAGCTTGGTATGCCTTTTGCTAAAGGGAGAAACTAATGGCTAAGAAATCAATGATTGCTAAGCAGAAGAGAAAAGCAAAGTTCTCTACGCAAGCGTATACAAGATGTAATATTTGCGGTAGACCTCACTCAGTATACAGAGATTTTGGTCTTTGTCGTGTGTGTTTAAGAAAAATGGCCAATGAAGGCCTCATTCCTGGTATGCGTAAAGCAAGCTGGTAAGGAGAATTAAAAGATGATGACAGATATAATTGCAGACTCTCTTACTCGTATAAGAAATGCTGCGCAAAGAAAATTAGACGTTACGACACTTCTTCACTCTAAAACGATTGAAGCGACTGTATCTATTTTGGTAGATAAAGGGTACCTTGAGAGTTTCAAAGTAAAAGAAGACGGAAACAAAAAAACAATTAAAGTGGTTCTTAAATATGACGAAAATGAAAAAAGCGTGATCAATGAACTTAAAAAGATCTCTAAGCCGGGTAGACGTGTTCACAAAGGTAAAGATGAGATCAGAACATTTAAAAACGGTTACGGTACTTTGGTAGTTTCAACAAGCCAGGGTGTTCTTGCTAATGATGAAGCGTTTAAACGTGGAATCGGTGGCGAAGTAATCTGTAGTATTTGGTAAGGAATAAAGATGTCAAGAATAGGAAAAAGACCAGTAACTGTGGCAAGTGGTATTGATGTATCACTCGACGGTACGACTCTCGTGGCTAAAAAAGGCAATCTTGAAAAAAGACTTGAAACTCACGGTAGAGTGGATGTTACTATTGATGGAAACGAAGTTACTTTTTTAAGAAAAGGTGATGAAAAGCAAGATGCAGCGTTCTGGGGAACATACAGAGCACTTTTTAACAACATTATCATTGGACTGGATAAAGGGTTTAGTAAATCTTTAGAGATCAATGGTGTTGGTTACAGAGCAGCTGTTCAAGGTAAAGTACTTAATCTTCAACTTGGTCATTCACATGATATCAATTTTGATATCCCTGAGGGACTTGAAATCAAAGTTGAGAAGAACATTATTACGATCAATGGTAGTGACAAACAATCTGTAGGTCAAGCTGCTGCTGAGATTAGAGCGTTCAGACCACCAGAGCCTTACAAAGGTAAAGGTGTGAAGTACACAGATGAAGTGATCATCAGAAAAGCTGGTAAAGCAGCTGGTAAGTAAGGAGCGGTAGATGTTAAAAAGTATTCAAAAAAGAAAAAATAAACTTCGCGCTCAGAGAAAATCTAGAGTAAGAGGTAAGATCTTCGGTACAGATACTCTCCCAAGACTATCTGTGTTTAAATCTAACAAGCATTTCTATGCTCAAGCGATCGATGACAATGCTGGCATCACACTTGCATCTGCTGATGGAAGAAAACTTGGACTTAAAGCAAACCAGGAAGATGTAAAAAAAGTAGCTGCTGAGATGGCTAAAAACCTTGCTTCTAAAAATATCGACAGTGTTGTTTTCGACAGAAATGGTTACCTTTACCACGGTGTTGTTGCATCATTTGCTGATGCGCTTAGAGAAGCCGGAATTAAGTTTTAAGGAAGCATGATGGAAGAAATAGAAAAAGAATTTGAAGAAGTAATCGTAAATATCGGTCGTGTTACTAAAGTTGTTAAGGGTGGTAGAAGATTTAGATTTACTGCACTCGTAGTGATCGGTGACAAAAAAGGTACAGTTGGATACGGATTTGGTAAAGCCAAAGAAGTTCCGGATGCGATTAAAAAAGCGGTTGATGATGCACACAAGAATCTTGTGAAAGTAAACATCAAAGGTACAACTATCGCTCACGACATTGAGCACAAATTCAACGCAAGTAGAATCGTGCTTAGACCAGCGAGTGAAGGTACAGGTGTTATCGCCGGTGGTGCTGCCAGACCAGTACTTGAGCTTGCAGGGATCCAGGATGTTCTTAGTAAGTCAATCGGTTCTAACAACCCAAATAACCTAGTAAGAGCGACAATCCAAGCACTTACTAGAATCAAAGCGTAAGGGGTAAAGTATGGGTTTACATAATTTACAACCTGCTCCAGGTTCAACTCGTAACAGAAAAAGAGTTGGTCGTGGTCAAGGTTCAGGAACAGGTAAAACAGCCGGACGTGGTAACAAAGGTCAAAAAGCTAGATCTGGTTACAGTAAAAAAAGAGGTTTCGAAGGTGGTCAAATGCCACTTTACAAAAGATTGCCTAAAATTGGTTTTACTTCCAAAGTAGAAAAACCATATGTGATCAATGTTGAAAAAATCAAAGCGATCGCTGAGCTTTCTGAAATTACTCTTGAGAGTATCAAGTCAGTTCACAAATTACAAAAAACTGTAACAAAAGTGAAGTTGATTGGTGCTAGTGCAAAAGATCTTGCACCTAAGATCAAAGACGAAGCTGTTACAACAAGCGGAAAATAATCATGGGTAACGCTTTAACTCAAAAAATCCTTATTACATTAGGATTCCTTTTTGCGTACAGAGTTTTAGCCTATATCCCAACTCCAGGTGTTGACTTGGGTGTTATCAAAGAGTTCTTTGATAACAACTCAAGCAATGCCATTGGGATGATGAATATGTTCTCTGGTAATGCAGTTTCACGTTTAAGTATCATCTCCTTAGGTATTATGCCTTACATTACTGCTTCCATCGTTATGGAACTTCTCTCAGCAACTTTCCCAGCACTTGGACAAATGAAAAAAGAGCGTGACGGTATGCAAAAATATATGCAAATTATTCGTTATTTCACTATTTTTATTACTGTAGTACAAGCTATTGGTGTCTCTATGGGACTTCAAAGTATGACAGGAAGAGCCGGACAGAGTGCTGTGATGATTGATCCTGTAACATTTACAGTGTTAACAACATTCTCTATGCTGACTGGTACAATGTTGCTTATGTGGATCGGTGAACAGATCACACAAAAAGGTATCGGTAATGGTATTTCACTTATTATCTTTGCAGGTATTGTCTCCGGATTGCCATCTGCTATCGGTAATACTATCAGAGGAGTAAATGCCGGCGAGATGAACTTTTTAGTAATACTTGGTATTTTAGCAGTCATGCTTATTACGATCTTGGCTATTATCTATGTGGAACTGGGTGAGAGAAGAGTACCTATCTCTTATTCAAGAAAGACTATCATGCAGAACCAGACAAAAAGAGTGATGAACTACATTCCTGTGAAAGTAAACCTCTCAGGTGTTATTCCTCCTATTTTTGCATCTGCTGTATTGATGTTCCCGCTGACCATGCTTCAGGCAAGTACAACACCATGGGTTACAGCTATTGCTGATGCATTGGCTCCGGGCGGTATTGTATTTAATGCTGCGACGTTCTTGCTTGTGATGTTCTTTGCATTTTTCTATGCATCAATTGCATTTAATGCGAAAGATATCGCAGATAACTTGAAACGACAAGGTGGATTCATCCCGGGTGTTAGACCAGGTGAGCACACTAAAGAGTTCTTAAATGAAGTAGCAAGCAGATTAACCGGTTCAGGAGCTGTTTATCTTGCGATCATCTCTACTGTGCCATTTGCGATTATATCAGGAATGGGTGCAAGCTTCTACTTTGGTGGGGTTTCTGTATTGATTATCGTACAAGTCGCACTTGACACCATGAGAAAGATCGAAGCACAAAGAACTATGAATCAATATGATACTTTAGGTAATGTAGGTCTATAATGGCTATTGCTATCAGAAAACCTGACGAGATCGCTAAGCTCAAAAGAGCTGGTGAGATCGTTGGAAAAACACTTCAATATCTTCAAAATACTATCAAGCCAGGTATGACGCTTCATGAAATAGATGCTATGGGCGAAAAATATCTTCGTTCACTTGGTGCGGAACCTTCGTTTAAAGGTCTTTATGGATTTACCGGTTCTGTCTGTACTTCAGTCAATGAAGTATGTATCCATGGTGTACCTACAGACAGAGTGATCAAAGAGGGTGATATTTTAGGCTTGGATATCGGGACAAAGCTGGATGGTTACTATGGTGATGCAGCCATTACAATGGCAGTAGGTAAAGTAAGTGCAGAAGATGAAGCACTTATCGCATGTTCTAAAGATGCACTTTATCATGCGATTGATTCTATCAAAGTGGGTATGCGTTTTAAGGAATTGACGAAAATTCTTGAAGACTTTATTACTGAGAGAGGATTTGTTCCATTAAGAGATTATTGTGGTCATGGTATCGGTACCAAACCACATGATGAACCCAATATACCCAACTATCTTGAAGGCAAACCAAATCAGGGACCCAAGATAAAGAACGGTATGGTTTTTTGTTTGGAACCTATGGTATGTCAAAAGAGTGGTACACCGGTACTGCTTGAAGACAAATGGTCAGTAGTGAGTGAAGATCAACTTAAATCAGCCCACTATGAGCACCAGGTAGCAGTAGTAGATGGTAAAGCTGTGATCTTGACTGAAGCATAAGCTTCATGATAACTTCAGAGTTTAAAACTATAAATATAGAAAATTCATAAAGGAATACAATGGCTAAAGATGATGTAATTGAAATTGACGGCAAAGTAGTTGAAGCGTTGCCAAATGCAACATTTAGAGTAGAGTTGGACAATGGGCATATCGTACTTTGTCACATTGCCGGTAAGATGAGAATGCACTACATCAAGATCCTTCCGGGCGATAAAGTAAAAGTAGAACTCACTCCTTACAGTTTAGATAAGGGCCGTATCACATTTAGATACAAATAATAAGGTAAGGTGCTGTCTCCTGATGGCACTATTTTATGTTTTGGTGCTGTGGGGACACAGCACCCTACAAATTTTTATTTATCCTCCCCCAAAAAAACCACCAAACTTTTTGATAAAGATTAATTCCCTCCCCCATTCAAACTATGCTATACTTGAAAGCACTTTCAAAAACAGGGGGAGAAGTTATGAAAAAGATTATAGGTTTACTACTATTTCTGCTTGCGGGGATACTCTTTGCAGATCAGATCGATGTCACTCAATCCCGGGGAACTGAGCAGAGTGTTATTGTTTCACTCAACCCTGCACCCGCTTCACCTGAAGTGGATGCCAACGTCACGATCGAAGCGGTCTTTGATGAAGCGCTCAATCCGATTAGTACACAACACAGTGTTACGCTCAAACGTTTGACCGGACAAAAGAAAACATGGGGGATGTTTGGCTTTGGTGTTTCCAAAAACGATGATGAAACCATCAGCGGTTCTGTAGAGTATGACCAAAATGAAAATACCCTCTACTTTACCCCAGACCAGCCTCTTGCTGTAGGGTTTTATGAGATAGCGTTCAAAAATCTCATGAAGAAAATGCCCGGTACAGATATGCGTATCAAACCCATTGTCTACCGATTCTATGTCCCTGAAGTGGTTAACGGCTTCAAGCTGCCACCCGAACCCGATGAAGATAAAAACAATGAAACACTGCTTGGGCTTGACTTTAACCATAATGGGATCAGGGATGATGTGGAGAGGTGGATCATTACCCATTATGCCAACGACCCAAAATACCCGAAAACGAAAACGGCGATTGCACTTCAGTATGCTTGGGCAAGTCAGAGGATTTTGGAGAATCCTACAATGGAGAGCAAAAAATATTTGGATGATGCCTTAGATTGTATGTATTATTGGGCAAATAAAGAAACAGATAAATACATGAATAATATGTCTGGTTTTGAAAGAGGAAAATTTAGAAGAAAATTATATGTTTTAAATGATCCTAGTTTAGATGATAAAATTTACAATACTAAAGAGCGTATTCAAGAATATTTCAAATTCAATGCCGCATTAAGTGGAAATATTTTTGATGGACGAGAAGAGAGCATTGATAACTGTCGCATCAATATTAATGAGCTGGGGGAGTAAGATGAAAAAGTTTATTTTAGCAATGTCGGCGATTATTGGTTTTTCGGTTATAGTGTTTGCACTTCCTGTTAACGAGTGTAAAACAGATATCTATTTTGGTAATGGTGTTTGGAATACTGAAAAAAGTGCGGATATAAGTAGATAAGAACTTGATAATATCATTAAGGATGAAATCATCAAAGGAGATCCACTCCTCCAGACCAAATACGGAGAAGTTAAACTTCAATACAATTGGGGTGGAGGTGCGATGGTGGATGTATTGGAAACCTACTATCAGCTAAAAAAAGAAGGGCAAGTGAATGACCTTGAGTTTTTTATGGTAATGATGATCATCACAGGAGGGAATGCCGAACTCTCTACCTATGCAACTGGTGTAATGTTGGAGTCCATGCCGTTTGTAGTAGAAGCAGAACAAGAAAATGTAGATACGATGATGCAAAAGTACTACAACGAAAGCTTCCGATACTCTCACAGAGTTCTACTCGTCTCCCATTCTCAAGGAAACCTCTTTGCAAACAGAGTATATGACAGTATCAATCCGTCTGATTATCAAAACTATTTTGCCAATGTACAGGTGGCATCACCGGCAAGCAGAGTACATGCATCAGACGGTACCTATATTACAGGCTGGGTCGATCCGATCATCAACCCTATTCCCGGAAGTATGGAGAGCAATGCTGACCTTGACGACTTTGGCGGGCATGCCTTTGTAACCGCATATCTGGACAGTTCAGATACCTACACCAAAATCGTAGATGCAATCAAAGCACAATTGGGGGTACTCGATACAATAGACTCCCAATGGAGCACCGACAAAGAGCTTGAAAGAGGCACCTGCGATTACCGCATCACCGTCAAGCACCGCTTCGATCCTGCACTGGAGATCGGAGAAAAGGTCTATCCGTTTGCACCAAACCAAAAGCTCTATACGGCAACGAACCAAAAAAGCGGTGAAGTGGAATATGTTAAAGCAACCTGTGGCGGTACGGACTTTATGGATGACTGGGACGGAAAGAAAGACAATGAGTGTTGGATGATTGATAATCCTCAGGAGGAGAAAATAGGTGGAGAGTCATGTAAAGATCCATCTCTTTTTGAAGTGATATCTCAAACCGATCAAAATAGCAGAAATTGGCGAGTTACCGTAAAAAACAAAGAAACTAACGAAACCATAACAGGCGTTTTTCCTTTTAATTTAAACGGGTCACTTTATCAGGTAGAAAGTGGTGAGTGGGTATTGGCTAGTTGTGGTGGTAGTAAGATTTTGAGTAGTTGGGATGGTCAACAGCCTAATGAGTTCTATATGATAGATAATGCACAAAAAGAGAAAATAACAGCTGATATTCCTGATTATTGGTGTAGGGTTTTTGTTGAAATGGAATATTATAATGGGATGCTAAAGGGATTTTTTGAATATGAACGTGTCGAGTGCTGGAACTCTCTTAATAATAATGTTGATACAGTTCATTTTGTAGATTCGAATTTCGAAGGAGACAGAATATCTACAGAGGCTATGCAAACGATATTGCAGAATGATCATGATTCACTGGAGAGCTTAAGAGATCAATACTTTCAAGATAAAATAGCGCAATATGAAGAAGGGTATTCCTTTAGTTTGGAGTATGCACAGGAGCCCTACTGTGTTATTCGAGCAGATGAAGATGGATATGCTGATGTATTTTGTGCATCATGGAAACAGTTGTTATTTGAAGCAAATTAACAGTTTAATATCAAGTTATGAAGCAAGGGAGATAAAGTAAAAAATAGAACTTATAGCCTCGATAAAGGGCGTATCACATTTAGATACAAATAGACTGCCGGGTGTTGTCTGCTGACAACACCTTTTTTATTTTTTTGGTACCGTCAGGAGACACCACCCTGCATAAATCCCTCATTAAACACACAATATAAGAAAACGTTAAAATAAATTTGGGTATAATCCTCCTCCCTAAAACTATTAGGCTTAGGAAACTGCGTGAAGAATCTTTGATTAAGTAGCACTGATTACTCAAGGGTTGGATTATGGTACATCAATAATCCACGCAACAAAAGAGTGCTCAATTAGCATTCCAGGTGCAAAAATATCGTAGGAGTAACCAATGAAGGTTAGACCATCAGTTAAAAAAATGTGCGATGATTGTAAGATCATTAAGCGCAAAGGTATCGTACGCGTGATTTGTAAAAATCCAAAACATAAACAGAGACAAGGATAAACATGGCACGTATTGCAGGTGTTGATTTACCACAAAAGAAAAGAATGGAGTATGCACTTACTTACATTTATGGTATTGGCTTGACAACTTCAAGAAAAATTCTTGATAGAACAGGTGTTGATTATAACAAAAGGGTACATGAACTTTCAGATGCTGAAGCAGCTTTGATCCGTAATGATATTCAAGAGAATGTTATGGTTGAAGGTGACCTTAGAAAAAAAGTAACTTTAGATATTAAAGCACTTATGGACTTGGGTAGCTATAGAGGTCTTAGACACAGAAGAGGGCTTCCTGTTCGTGGACAAAAAACAAAGACAAATGCGCGTACTAGAAAAGGTAAGCGTAAAACTGTCGGTGCAGCGTAAGGAGTAGCGAAGTATGGCTAAGAAAAAAGCAAAAAAAAGTATTGCTAAAGGTGTAGTGTACGTAGCTGCAACTTTCAATAATACTGTAATTACAGTAACAGATGAAATGGGTAATGTTATTTCTTGGAGCAGTGCAGGTGCATTAGGTTTCAAAGGAAGCAAAAAGTCAACTCCTTTTGCAGCGACAGAAGCGGTAGCGGATGCGATGGCAAAAGCAAAAGAGAATGGTATTAAAGAAGTGGGAATTAAAGTACAAGGTCCCGGTTCCGGTAGAGATACTGCGGTTAAAGCGATCGGTGCAACGGAAGGTATCCGTGTAACATTCTTAAAAGATATTACACCACTTCCACATAATGGTTGTAGACCACCTAAGAAGAGAAGGGTATAAGCATGGCAAGATATAGAGGTCCAGTTGAAAAATTAGAAAGAAGACTTGGTGTTGATCTTGGATTAAAAGGTGAGAGAAAACTTGCTGGTAAAAGTGCATTGGAGAAAAGACCATATGCACCGGGACAACACGGACAGAGAAGAACAAAGATCAGTGAATACGGTCTTCAGCTTCAAGAGAAGCAAAAAGCTAAATTCATGTATGGTGTAAGTGAAAAACAATTTAGAGCACTTTATAAAGAAGCGAACTCTAAAGAGGGAAATACGGGAGCGATCCTTATCCAACTTCTTGAGCAAAGACTTGATAACGTTGTTTACAGAATGGGATTTGCTACAACAAGAGCATCTGCCAGACAATTTGTAAATCACGGACATGTATTAGTTGATGGAAAAAGAGTAGATATTCCTTCATTCAGAGTAAAAGCAGGTCAAAAGATCGAGATCAGAGAGAAAAGTAAAACGAATCCTCAGATCCTTAGAGCAATCGAACTTACCAGCCAAACAGGTATGGTAGAATGGGTTGATATGGATAAAGAAAAACTTTTTGGTCTATTCACAAGAATTCCGGAAAGAGAAGAGATTGCAATCCCAGTTGAAGAGCGTCTAATCGTCGAGCTTTACTCTAAATAATACATAAGTAAAGGCTAGCTAATGAGAAAAATTAAAGTTGCACCATTTATGCCAACAGAGGTAGAAGTGAATGAGATCAGCGCTAATCGTGCTGAGATCATTGCTTACCCCTTTGAGAGCGGTTATGCTGTTACACTTGCACACCCACTTAGAAGACTTATCCTAGGTTCTTCTATCGGTTATGCACCGATTTCTGTAAAGATCGAAGGTGCTGCACACGAGTTTGACAACATTAGAGGTATGCATGAAGATGTTGCTGTATTTATCATCAATCTTAAAAATATTCGTTTTAAAATTAAAGATGAAAGTGACAGAGTAGAGCTTAAATACTCTTTCTCCGGACATAAAGAAGTGACAGCAGAAGATCTTAACAATGATCAAATTGAAGTAGTAAACGGCGATCTTCCACTTGCTACATTGAATGAAGATGCAGAACTGAACTTTACAGTAGTGATCTCAAAAGGTATTGGTTATGTACCAAGTGAAGACCTTAGAGATGATGTTGCCCCAGACAGTATCGCATTGGATGCTTTCTTTACTCCGGTAAGAAAAGCAAACTATAAGATAGAACCTGTACTTGTTGAGGACAATCCAAACTTTGAAAAGATCACATTTGATATTGAAACAGATGCTCAGATCGGTCCGGTAGAGGCATTTACAAATGCACTTGAAGTGATGAATAAGCAGCTTTCTGTATTTAATGGTGTCCTTGATGTTGATATCAGTACTACACCGGTAAAAAGAAACAGCGACGATAGTGAACTCAAACCTTTTATGCAGACTGTGGATAGTCTTGGGCTTAGTGCAAGATCATTCAACTCACTTGACAGAGCAGGTTTGAAATTCCTTGGTGAATTGGTATTGATGAGTGAAAATGAGATTAAAAATATCAAAAACCTTGGTAAAAAATCTTTAGATGAAATCAATGAATGTCTCGTAGAGCATGGATTTGGTTCTGAGTTTGAACTCGCAGATGTTACAAGAGCGAATCTTGTGAAAAAAATAGAACAACTTAAAGCATAGTTGTATTAAAGGAAAGACATGAGACATAAGCACGGTTACCGTAAATTAAATAGAACGTCTTCTCACAGAGCAGCGCTTCTTAAAAACCTTTCTATTGCTTTGACAAAAGAGGGTAGAATCGAGACTACATTGCCGAAAGCCAAAGAGCTTAGAAGCTACTATGAAAAATTGATCACAAAAGCATCGACTGGTGATTTTAATGCACATAGAGCGATTTTTGCAATGTTGCAACACAAAGAGTGTACAAATACGATTGTAAACGAGATCGCACCAAAGTATGCAGAGAGAAACGGTGGATATACAAGAATTATTAAAACACGTATGAGAAAAGGTGATTCAGCACCTATGGCTATCATCGAATTGGTATAATTCGGTCATACCACTGAAACTACAGTATTTCAAGGCTTTGCCTTGAAAGCTTCCTTACCCTAAAACCTGCCAACTTTTTTACAACATTAAATCTTTTTATTGATCTTCTCCCTGCTAGACCTAAAGGGCAGCTCTAAAAAACATGGATATATGACTAAAATGAGTTATTTACTTGAGTTTTTCTATGTTTATTGAGAGCGCTATTTTTGATATAATAGTGTAAAAGACGGGGGGTGTACGTTATGGAGAAAGGAAATATAATCAGAAGAACGATAGATGAAAGGCAGTTATGGTTACTGTTCACTAATCTTCCGCTGGGTCTTTTGGGTACATTGGTAAGTGCTGTTGTGGTTGCGATCATCTTCTCAGACGCTATAGAGCAGTCTAGATTGGAGGGATGGTTACTGACCATGATGACAGTTGTGGCTTTGCGCTATATTCTTTATCTTTACTTCAAGTCTAAAATCAAAAGTGAAAAGCAGTATAGAAAATGGGAAATACTGTTTTCAATCGGTCTCTTTGCAACCGCTCTGGTCTGGGCAGCATCGGTATCACTTTTTTTTACGAAAGCTTCACTTTCTGATCAGCTCCTGCTCTCTTTTGTTTTAGGCGGTATGGTTTCAGGAGCGATGTCTGTAGCAGCATACCGGTTTTATCTTTATGCACTCTACAATGTCCCGATTCTCGGTGTGTTGATGATCTATGTATTTATAAGCGGCAATTATTATTTTGGGGGTATGGTAGTCCTTTATATGATGATCACACTCGTAAATGCAAAACGTATGGCAGATGACTCTGCCAAGGTTCAGATACTTCAAATGAACAATGACAGACTCATAGAGCGTTTAATGAAGGAGAAAAACAGCGTCAAAGAAGCATTGGAAGAGGCAACAAATGCGAATAGTATGAAAGATCTGTTTATCGGTAATATCAGTCATGAATTCAGGACACCTCTAAATGCGATACAGGGTTTTTCTCAGGTGCTTCAGTATCAACCGGATGTGCCTGACAGCACGGTTACTATACTCAAGAAGATCAATGCCTCTGGAAATAAGCTATTGGCTCTTGTAGATGTACTGATGCAGTATTCTAAATATAAATCAGGTAATCTTGAGTATGTGCCAACAAAGGGTATGGTTCAAGAGGTCGTCTCTTCACTGGTTTCACAAGAGCGTGTAAGGGTATTGGAAAAACAGCTTACATTTGAGGTGGATATTCCGTCCAATACAATCATAGAGGCTGATTTTGTAATGCTTAAATCTGTACTGAATATTGTGATCGAGGATGCCATTGAAAATGCACCAAAAGAGAGTAGAGTCATGATCACCGCCTTTTTGCAATCAGAGAATGATAGCTTCGTGATGAAAATATGTAACACAGGACCGGCACTGAAGAGTGAAGATACCAAAGAGCTTTTTGACCCGTTTGTGCAGATGCAGGGCAATCACGAAAATCGAAACCTTGCCAGGGGACTGGGTTTTTACATCGCAAAAGGGATGATAGAAGATTTTCACCAAGGTTCATGTAGGCTTTTCAATACTCAAACAGAAGGATATTGTGTAGAGTTATCCATCCCCAATAAAGAAAATAAATAAGTGCTTTGTTAATGATCTACACCTAACAGATGTGTCAAGATCAAACTGGTAAAAAATTAAATTCAGAAAGATACAACGAGAAGAAAACTTAGAATAGATATAGAGCAATCTTCGCAAGGGTTACAACACAAAAAGTGTACAAATACTATTCTAAACGAGATCGCACCAAAGTATGCAGAGAGAAACGGTGGATATACAAGAATTATTAAAACACGTATGAGAAAAGGTGATTCCGCACCTATGGCAATTGTCGAACTCGTATCATTCGGTCATAGCACTGAAACTCCAGTATTTCAAGGCTTTGCATTGGGTACTGTTTCCTAAATTTTCCAAACTTAAATGATCCCATTGACAAAATAACTCTTTTAGTGTATAAACAGCAATAAAGCATAGTACTGCACAGAGTTTTTACTATGATTTTGTTATAATTAAATTATATTAGACATCAAGTTCAGATGTCATTGTAAGGAGAAATATTGATCCCGTTTACAGATGAAGAATTGCAACCGGCTGTTGAAAATGTCATAGAAAAAGTAAGACCTTCCATTAAATTGGATGGTGGTGACATAGAGTTGATAGCGATTAAAAATGGTGTTGTTTATGTACAGCTCCAAGGTGCCTGTGTAGGTTGCGGCAGTAGTGGAACTACATTAAAGTTCGGTGTTGAGAAACAACTTAAAACTTTGATACATCCGGAATTAACTGTAATGAATGTTCCTCAAGGCTGGGAAGATAAATTGGATCAACTAGGTTAAAATGAGTAAAATTAGTCAAGATTTATTATTGCAAAGAGCAGAGGGTGAATTTCTTAAAGGGGATTACAAAAATGCTTTAAGAAGTTATGGGCTTATTTTGAAAGATTACCCTTCACTGGATGAAGCAAGAATAGGCGTCTATTTAAGTGATCTGGGTACAGAGAGTGAAGAAGAAGCGCAGGCGCTGTTCGACTACTATCAAATGATCAAAACGGAAAAAGAGAATGCTGTAGATATCATTGATAGCCTTATAGACTCTTTAGACAGTTCCAAACATAAGATACAGGAACTTTTAACCAACCCTTTACAGGAGCAGGTGGAGTATGGTGATGGCATACGCTATAGTGATTTTTTAGCCCTTGTGAAGAGTCGAGGAAGTTTTAAAAAGGCATTTGAAGACATTATGTTCTCGACTAAAGTGGTCATTACGGATAAAGATGAGTTTATAGATTTTGTGACACAATTGGCGAATGAAGGTTTTGATGAAATGGCACTAGGCTATCTTGACGCAACCACGAGTCTTTTTGGTGATGACCAGGATGTATTGGCTCTTTATAATGTTGTCAGAGGAACACAGAATTGAAACTGGATTTTGAACAGAAAGGTTACAGCTTTCTAACAGATGATACGAATGCATTGGATGAAAGCACACTTTTTTTAAAGACAGCACAAAACAGTCCCTACTATGACAAACTGGATTCTAAACCGGTATGTATAACCCCAAAGGAGCTTATTGCTTTTTGGGGGCTCGATAAGATGAAAGTAGTAGGAGTGACCGGTACGAACGGTAAAACAACGGTCACAGCCGCGATATACTCTTTTTTACTCGATCTGGGGGAGAAACCTGCCCTTCAGGGTACAAGAGGCCTGTTTGCCGAAGAGAAACGTATAGAAGAGAAGAGTATGACGACACCTTCTATTCTGGAGACACTTCATAATATGAAGCAGACAATGGATATGGGGTGTAATTATTTCATCATGGAAGTAAGTTCCCATGCCATAGACCAGAAACGTATAGAGGGACTCCAGTTCGCACTGAAAGTACACACCAATGTAACGAGCGATCATTTGGACTATCATGGTACAGTAGAGGAGTATAGACGTGTTAAAAGCCTCTTCTTTGCAGATGAGACACCAAAACTGCTCAATAAAGATGATATTAAAAACATCACTTATAATCCTGTAGGAGCACAGAGCTACGGTGTTGATGAGCCTGCAACATTCAAAGTACAGGCATTTTCACTGCTTCACGGTATCACGGCAGGGATCAAGCATATGCAGACCGAAGCTACATTCCAGTCTCCTATGGTAGGACTTTTCAATCTTTTCAACCTGATGGCAGCAGTAGGTTCTGTAGTGATGCTGACAGGCAGAAAAGTAGAAGAGGTATGTGAAGTGGTCGGAAACTTTGCCGGTGTTGCGGGGCGTATGGAAGTCGTAAGTCGGGATCCTCTTGTTATTGTAGATTTTGCACATACCGATGATGGTATGTATCAGGTACTTGAGAGCATCAAAGATAGAGATATTTCTGTGGTTTTTGGTGCCGGAGGTAATCGGGATAAAGCAAAACGTCCACGTATGGGTGCCGTTGCAGGTAAATTTGCAAAGAAAATTTACGTGACGAGTGATAATCCACGTGATGAAGTACCTGAAATGATACTTGAGGATATTCTCGTAGGATTATATGGGAAAGATCATGTAACAGCTACACCGGACAGAAGACTTGCTATAAAGATGGCCCTGGATGAACTTGAAGGCAATGATGCACTGCTTATTCTTGGAAAGGGTGATGAGGATTACCAGGAGATCAAAGGAGTCAAGTATCCTTTTGATGACAGAGAGGTTGTAAGAGAGTTATTGAATTTACAATAATGTTCTGTAGGTCGGGGTGTCCTCTCCCCGACAATTCAAATTAAATATATAAATTAAGTTTTTTTTTTATGCAAATTAATGTGTCGGGGTGAGGACACCCCGACCTACATTTAATGTACATTTCCCATATCAAATTTTTCCCCGGTTTCCTGTATTTTTTTGTAAAGCAGATGTGCATGAATGATCTGGTATGTCATCCATCCGAATGAGATTATTGTCAATGCTCCTGCAGGCAAAATAAGCTGTGGTATAAAGATCGACACTATAAAAGCAACAATCGTTGCCAGATGAATGTAAAGATGTTTTTTTGCTGTTTTAGGATGGATGACCTCATGCATCATAGGGGCAGTGAAGTAACCCTGGCTGTTTAGGTGAAACCACGTGAGAAATGGCACAATTTTGTAAAACATTGCAAAAACGATACTTAGTGCAAAGGAGGCAAAGAAGATGTAGCTTAATGTCTTGATGACAGCTATATCGGCAAAGAGTGTTACCCCTGTTGAAAACATGCTTAAGAGTAAAGCGCTGAGTCCAACACGCCAGAACCAGACAGTTGCATCAGAAAGTGGGCGCTTTTTTTGTGTCAATCGTTTGAGTGTCAACAGGGCATATCCGCTAAGCAGTAAAATAAGTAGAATATTGGAGATCATCCATATATCAAAATTAAAAATTCCTACTATTGAAGTGACAATAAGTAAACATAAAAGCGTCAAAGGCAGATAGCGACTGACAAGATTCGGATAAGAGGGGGTAACATAAAACATTTCAATGACTTGAAATGAAATAGAGATAATAAGTAGTGCTATCCAACCAAAAAGACCAAAAGAATAATGGGCAACTTTAATCTGTATATAGTAGCTTCCCTCTATCACTCCTCCCAGTGTTGCTGTGAGGTAAAGAGCCAAGAGAACGACGATTCCTAATGAGAGTAATGCGATTAGCATCCCTTTTGAAGAGCTACTGTGGCTTTGAAGATCCAGTAAGTTTTTAAGCATGATAAATACAATGGGAAGGATGCTAGTTCCTAATAACAGTGATGCAAGCCCAAAGAGCCAAGGTATAGAGAGATGAAACGCAAAAAGCAGTGAAATCACACCCGCTATAAAAGGGTACTGTACCCAATTGGCTTTTTGTATGGGAGAGGAAAGTCTTACTCCTGCGATCACAGGTAACATCTGAAAAAGTGCAGCAAACATAAAAGAGAGCATGACCCCCAGCGTGAAGGTATGTGTGAGGATAACGGCTTCTATAGTGTGTGGATCAAAAATAGCGGTTTGAAAAAAAAGAATAAATATGCCGGAAAGTACCCCAAAAAGAGCTCCTGAAAAAAAGAAACGAAATACAACTGAAATCGGAGGAGCCTGATCTAGAGAGAGACCATTTTGATTAAACACTGAGCAGCTCACTTAAATTGATATCAGGGTTTTTACAGATGAGTATATGCCAATCCCCCTGTTCATCTTCTATGCTTAAAACTTGAAAATGTTGTTCAGCCGCAAGATCAAGGAGAGGAATGGGATTTTTACGATGGATCATATAAAAATAATTTTCTTCATTTAGCTCTCTGAGTGCTTTCATAGCAAATTCAAGTGGTTTGGGATGTTCCAAATCCCGTGCATCCAGTGCGATTTTTTTAAGATTTGGCATTTCGTGCCTCACTATACTTCATTTCAATTCTTGTCAAAGCTCTACTTTCTTCATATTTTCCAAAGTACACTCTTTTGTTTCCGGAGGGAGTACTCTGTCACACATTGCATAAAGCATCTGTTCCTCTTTCATGTTGTGCTGTTGTAGCAAGATCATCATAGATTCACAAAGAGAAAGATAGGCATCTTTGTCTTGAGATTCAAGTGCTTCAGCCAGCTTTCCTATGAGACCCTTTACCTGCTCATGCTCATAACGCATCACCTGAGTTGGTCCTTCAGAGCTTCCTGTCTGTGCTTCAAATGCCGGGAAAAGTTCTTCTTCTTCTTTTTTAAAGTGTCTCAGTGTATCATTTGAAAAAGTAAGAAAACTCTCTTCTGCTTTAGCCCAGTCACCTGATGCAGCAGCCTGTTCAGCTTCTGCAAAGTGAGTATCGCACTCTCTGTGTTCTTGTTTCATATATTGTGAAATGATCATCGGTTATCCTTTATTAATTGTTATCATCTTGTCCCATAGCTCTGTAGAGAGCAAGATCTTCTCTACACGCGCTTGCCAGAGTCTTCCAAACTCTTTTTTCTCTTCATCGGAAGCCATGCCTTGTAGACTTTTTCCCATGAGCGGTTGCATCATGGCATCGGCTGGTATCATGGATGGATCATAGTTTAGAATCACACTTTCATTTGTATCAAGTCGGGTAAGTTTTACTTCACCCTCCATAGGTACGTTGTAGCTTACAAGGTTGTTTCTGGAAAAATTTCCTTTAATCCCTTGAAAGCCACTGGCACCATTTGCCCCGGCGATGAAAGAGATAACATTACAGATCACTCCTGTTACACCTTCTGTTTCCCCATCTCTCATCGATACTTGAATGGAACCTCTCTGAGGTAATGTATCACTATAAAGTGTTTCAAGTCCTTTGAGTGCCATAAGGTATGCTCCTGCTACTGTAGGGCAGGAGTGTCCTGCCAGTTTTACACAGTCAAGATAGCTGATCTCCAGATCACCGTTCTCTATGGCACCCAGAAAGTCGCTTAGCGGATCGTGAAGTTTGATTTGTTGTACTTTGTCATAAAAAGCAGGATATTGCATGATGATTCCTCATAAAATTTATTATTAGATTATAATGAAAAAAAGTAAATTTATGATTGATATTTATCAAGAATAGAGTCTAATATGAAATTAAGAAACTTTCGATAAAATTACATCAAGTATATCGGAGTAAATTACTCTTAATTAAAGGATCAACCATGATGAATGGCGTACCACAACCAGCATTTTACATTTTTAAGTGTCAGCAGTCAGCACCTCCGGGGATGCCAAAACCTAGCTGTGTAAGTCAAAATGACCCAGAATCAGCACAACTTTTCCAACATCTTGCACAGTCATTGATGATGAAAGGTATTATCGGAACAGTACAGCCTATCCAAACAGGATGTCTTAACCGTTGCCAACAAGGTCCGGTAATGCTTGTAGAGCCAGGACATACTATGTATGTCGGGTTAACAAAAGAGAAGATCGACCGTATCATTGATGAGCATATCATCGGCGGGAAGGTAGTAGAAGAGTATGTGATCCCTGCAGAGATGTGGGGAGAGCCAATAGCACCATCAGCAATGGCACGTTAATATAACATCTAAAATATAATCGCACCAAACTTACGGTGCGATTTCCCAAATACTTCATAATTTTAGTATAATATAAATATAGGATTTTGGTATAATCCCACTAATAATGAATTAAATGATAATTCCTTTCTTAGACTTGAGTCAAAAAGGGGAAGGGATTAAAGATAAGCTTTTCTTATCTTTAAGGAGAACGTGAATATGAATATTACAATGCTTTACTCTAAAATACATAGAGCTACTGTAACAGATGCAAACCTTAATTATGTAGGTTCTATTACCATTGATCAGGAGCTTTTGGATGCAGCTGATATGCGTGTAGGTCAGAAGATCGATATCGTAAATGTCAATAATGGTGAAAGGTTTTCTACCTATATTATTTCCGGTGAAAAAGGAAAGAGGGATATCTGTCTTAATGGTGCAGCAGCAAGAAAAGTACATAAAGGTGATAAGATCATTATCATTGCGTATGCAGATATGACTAAAGACGAAGCAGACAATCATCAGCCAAAGATCGTTATTTTGGATGATGACAACGGTATTGCTCAAGAGTTTGAGGGACTAGAATAATGTTTGAAGGATTTGATCTCGGCAATATGGGCAAGATAATGGAGCAGATGCAGGAGAAGGCAAAAGAGCTTCAGGAGCAGGCTAAAAATATCGAGCTGACCGCTAAAAGCGGTGGCGGACTTGTTGAAGTCAAAGCCAATGGTGCCGGTGAGATCATTGATTTGAATATTGATGAGAGTCTGTTGGATGATAAAGAGGCACTGCAGATACTCCTGATAAGTGCTGTGAATGATGTCAATAAAATGGTTGAAGATAACAAAAAGTCTCAAGCAATGGGAATGATGGGTGGAATGAATCCATTTGGAAAGAGTTAGAGCGATCAGTTAGGAGAATCAACTGCCGGAATGGCATATGAAGCTTTGCTTTTGTATGTGTTATTCATTTTATATGGTGGTGAGATGAACCTTCCCGGTTCATAAATGAGGGTTCTATATTTTACTGATATCTACGAGATAATGAAACTCTTTGGAAGATTTGAGTTTAGTGATCGTTCTGGATGTTAATGATCTTTTCCCCTCTTTTTTGATGACTTGTTTGAGTATTCGGCTTATTTTCATCTTGGCTCCTTTTTTATAAATTTATTCCGAAGAACGATCGAAGTGTAAACTAAAGATATTACATGTTAATAACAAGCTTTTTTATTTAAAGGAGAAGCAATGAAAGAATTATTAGAAGCGATAGAACATGATTCTCTGGTAAAAATAGAAGCACTGCTTAAAAAAGGGATAGATCTTTCTAAACCTGTTATCATAGGAGAAGAGTATGAACTTGATGAGCCTGATGAGATAGGGTTGCTTTTTTATGCTATTCGTACGCATGCCTCTCTGGAAGCCATAAAGCTGCTCTTGAAGTATGGATTGGATATTCATGAAGTCGATTCTGATAAAGTCTCTCCTTTGGATACTGCGATCAAATTCAAACGAAAAGATATTGTACGACTTTGTATTGAGAATGGTGCAGACCTCAATACTACAAAAAGAAAAAGCGGTATACTCCCTCTACAACTTGCATCCTGTTTTGGAGATATAGAGATGGTAGAGCTTTTACTTGAAAATGGTGCGAAGATCGATGTAACAGATGCAAGCGGTATGAGTGCCAAAGATTATGCTAAAAAACTCGGACAAAAAAAGATGGAAGCTTTTTTAGAAGAAAAGGGTGCAAAGTTCAACATCTATCCTGAGAACTGATAAGCTTGGTACAAGACCAACTGTTCCAAGCTTTACTACTTACTACTTACTACTTACTACTTACTACTTACTACTTCCTATATAAACAATATCTAATTCTGTAACCATTTTGTAACCCTTTTCTTTTATACTTTCGCCATCAAAATAAAACAAGGAAGAAAAAATGAAAAAAATCCTACTCTCAACTGTGGCTGTAGCAACATTGGCAACAGCTGCGACTGCAAGTACAAGTTCAGAGCTTGCAACACTTAAAGCACAAATGGCAGCAATGATGAAAAAGATAGATTCATTAGAGGCAAAACAGGCTAAGGCAGAAAAACAGGCTAATAAAAAGCAAGTAGTTGAAGTTGCCTCTGTTTCTCCGAAAGGAACTTTGGTTAAATCTAAAGTACCAGTACTTAAGTTTTCCGGTAAACATTATCTTGGTTTCGTAAGTTCAAAAGCAGAGGGATCAGATAGAGAAAATGCATTTGAGACTAGAAGAAACTACCTTCAAGTGAAAGGATATTTTGCTGAAGATGCAAAAGATTACTTTAGAATCACACTTGATACTTTCCATAATGATGGTGACGATGGTGAGGATGAAGGAAGTTGGGAAGTAAGACTTAAGTATGCATATCTTTACTTAGATAATATTCTTCCATATACTGGTGTAGAGATCGGTCAGGCACACAGACCTTGGATCGATAACGAAGAGCATGGTGGATGGAATTACCGTTCTATCTCTAAAGTTTTTGTTGAAGCGAGCAATGGTGCACACTTGACAAACTCTGCTGACCTTGGTGTAAACTTTAAAACAAAAACTGAGTACTTCTCATCGGAACTTGGTCTCTTTAACGGTGAAGGCTACCATGGTGTAGAAGAGGGTGATGGTTTAAGTGCTGAGTGGAGACTTACCGGACATATACTTGGCGGAGGTACACATAAAGCGAAAAAGAAAAATACCTATGCTAACGTTTCATTTTTCGGTCAATGGAATGATACAAGCAATAAACATGGTGATGAAGACTTAAACTGGTATGGAGTTCATGCTGTATATAATCAGCCAGAGTTCCTTTTTGCCGGGCAATATGTAGAAACAGTAGATGCTGCTGATACGCTTGGTGGTACGAACTATGCAGGTAAAGGATACTCATTCAATGGTGAATTTAGATTTGCAAAAGATTGGAACCTTATCGGTAGATATGATAATTTTGAAAAAGATAATTCATACTTTGGTGAGCAAACAACAACTATTGCCGGTGTGACATACAAATACAACAAAAGTGTAGAATTCATAGCCAACTACCTTGGTGAAGGAAACCTTAAAGATACTGGTGTAGATTCAGATGCTCTAATGTTAACTGCAGAAGTGAACTGGTAATTAACGTCTAAAATTTTATGTAAACTCCTAAAGATGGGCATTACAGCCCATCTTTCTTCTTTCTCCTCCTTACTTTTACTATCAAAATAATTTAGTTACAATTTGGTAACAAAAATGTAATACTTTTTTTTTATACTTCGTAAATTTTTTTCAAGGATAAAGAATGAACAACACATTTAAGATGATACTGGGTGCAGGTTTTGCTGTAGCTGTGGCTTTTTATGCAAATGGCATCATAGGGCAGGCAACACATGGAGGATTTCTAGTCCTTGCAGCCGTATTTGGTGCCTATATGGCGATGAATATAGGGGCAAATGATGTGGCGAACAACGTAGGACCTGCTGTAGGTTCCGGTGCATTGACCATAGGCGGGGCTATTGTGATCGCTTCTATTTTTGAAGCTTCCGGAGCACTTATTGCCGGTGGTGATGTTGTGGGAACGATCAAAAAAGGGATCATTGATCCTTCTGCATTTGGCGGTGATCCGATGCTTTTTGTCTATGCTATGTCCGCAGCGCTTCTTTCTGCAGCACTTTGGTTGAACCTTGCCACATGGCTTAAGGCACCTGTCTCTACAACACACTCTATTGTCGGTGGTGTACTTGGCGGTGGTATCGCTGCGGGTGGTTTTGCCATTGTCTCCTGGGGGACGATGGGTAAGATCGCAGCTTCATGGGTGATCTCTCCGGTACTTGGCGGTGTGATCGCTGCAATATTCCTTTATGTGATAAAGTCTCAGATCCTTTACAAAGAAGATAAACTTGCAGCTGCAAAGAAGATCGTACCTATTCTTGTTTCCTTGATGGCAGCAGCATTTATTACCTATCTGACAGTAAAGGGACTTAAAAAAGTATGGCCTGTGATCGTAGATACATTGAGCTTTCTGCCGCAAACTAAAAAACCTACTTTTATAGTAGCTCTACTCTTTGGTTTGATCGGTGCGATGATTACTTTTGTTGTTGTAAAGCCCAAAATTTCTAAAAAAATAATGGGTATGGAAAACTCTAGAGAAGCGCTTAATATTCTTTTTACGATACCACTTATTTTTGCAGCAGCATTGTTAAGTTTTGCACATGGTGCAAACGATGTTGCCAATGCTGTAGGACCTTTGGCTGCAGTAAATGATGCACTGACTCACCTTACTGTTGCTAAAAAAGCTGCTATTCCATTGTGGGTCATGGTTGTTGGTGGTGTGGGTATCTCTATTGGTTTGGCACTTTTTGGTCCAAGACTTATCAGAACTGTAGGGTCAGAGATCACTGAGCTTGATCAGATGAGAGCCTTTTCCATTATGATGGCTGCAGCGATCACTGTGGTTATCGCTTCACAGCTTGGATTGCCTGTTTCATCTACGCATATTGCTGTTGGAGCTATCTTTGGTGTTGGATTCCTTAGAGAGTGGTTGGACAGTAAAGCAATGGGAGAGAAGCAACAAAAGCTTAAAATAGAAGTAGATAAGCATACTAAACTCAAACAAGAGTTGTCAGAGCTGAAAACTGAAGAGGACTATAAGAGACAAGTTGAGTTGATGGAGTCTTTGAAAATACAAAAGAAAAAGGTAAAAAGTCTTAAAAGATCATTACGTGAGAACTATGTGAAGCGTGGAATGGTGAAAAAAATTGTTGCGGCATGGGTTATTACCGTACCTGCTGCGGCTGTACTTTCTGCGATCATTTTCTTTGTACTTAAAGGTTTTGCTGCATAATATTAGCTTTATAGTATGTTTGCATGGGCATTGCTGCCCACCTTGAAATTTCTACTCAATACTCCTCATTCTTTATATCACCCAAATCTCAAAATAGAAAAAAACATTGGCAACAACCATGATATTCATGGACATCGGGAAAAACCATCATCGAACCTGCGGGTACAACTTAAATTTTTCTCAAAGCCCATAAACACAAGCGTTGTCAATACTGTAAATTTCTATTTCGGGATTTGGAATGTAATCAAAATGTTATCAATAAATATTACTATAGTACTATGGAAAATAAAAATATAGAAATTGTAATTATCGAAGATGAAGAAGATATTTTAGAGTTAGTTGAATATCATCTTTCTAAAGAAGGATATGAAGTCTCAGGCTTCCTCTCCATAGAGAATGTAGAGTAGTTCTTAGAAGAAGAGAACCCTTCCCTTATGATAGTGGATCGTAACCTTCCTGGTGTAGAAGGGAGTGAGTTTATTGCCTATTTAAGAGAGCAGGGTTATAAGATCCCTGTTATCTTCCTTACAGCAAGAGATAAAGACAGTGACCTGGAAGAGGGCTTCAACAGAGGTGCTGATGACTATATGACAAAACCTTTTAAGCCTAAAGAGTTACTGCTTCGTGTATCAGCGCTCCTCAGAAGAAGCGGTGTCCAGGCAAGTGATAAAGTAAAACACCGTGATATAGTACTCGATATGCATCAGCATATTCTAAGCATAGAAGGCAAACCTATAGAACTTACCAATCTGGAGTTCAGACTGCTATATACTTTCATCAAAAACCCTCATCAAGCTCTTGACAGAGATTTTTTAAGAGATGAGGTGTGGGGTGATGACAGTGTAGATTTTCATGACAAGACCATCAATGTGGCGATGAACCGTCTCAAAAAGAAGATAGATCCAAGCGGAGAGAAGGAGTATATTGCTCCTGTGTGGGGTATTGGATATAAGTTAGTTTAATTTTTTCTTCTTCAATCTGGTAGGTGAATACTGTACAGCAAGTATCCTAAAGATGAAAAATATAAAAATAACAAAGAGTAAAAAGAGTATATCCTCATAAGGCTTTTTGGGAAGTGCTGTTAAGATGATGACATCTCTGGTTAAAAAGATGATGAAAACATCCAGGACATAACGTAAGCGCAATCTTTTCTTTTCTATAAATTCTGCCACCATTTTTACCACTTCAATGATAACAATAAACTCCAAAAGTAGAATAATCGCCTTATAGAATGGATAATGTGTGAGTAGGATAGTGATAAATATCACCGAAGCCAGGAGTAGTTCGTAATTTTTCTTGATTAAATTCATGTGAAATTTTATCTTCAATCTGTAACAAGTTGATAACACTTTCTTGTAACCAAAATGTTTCCAAGTTGTCCTATACTTTCGAAATCCAAAAGGAATGATAGGGGCTCTAGTACCCTTCCCACTAAGGCAAACTCATTTCACCCTACGGGCGATAAGAAAAAGGCACATCTATGGCGTTAGATTTTTTTGAATTAGCTACGGCTAGTCCTGTAAAAATCTGCCTTGTACCTGTACCTTTTTCTTATCGTTAAAATAGTGTGTACTTAATGGGAGGGGTACTAGTGTTGCAAAGTTGACTCAAAGAGTAAACTTTCATACACCTGACCTCAAACAATACAAAGGAAAACAAATGACATTGAAAAAGATTATCACTGCAGCTGTTGCAGCATCTGTTGCTTTGACTGCTGTAAATGCAGATGAACTTAAAGGTAGAGGTGCATCTTTCCCCGGTCCGGTTTATAAAGCTTGGACAGCTGAGTATTTCGCAGCTACAGGTAAAAAAGTGAACTATACGCCAACAGGTTCCGGTGATGGTATCAAGTCTATTAAAAAAAGAATGGTAGATTTTGCCGGTTCAGACAAACCGCTTAAGCCAAAAAAACTAAGAGATGCTAAACTTTATATGTTTCCTTCAGTAGTAGGATCCATTGTCCTTGCCTATAATATTGATGGTGTAAAAGACGGTGAACTCAAGCTTTCACGTGCAGCGATCGATGCGATCTTTACAGGAAAAGCAAGTTTCTGGGATGATGCTGTGATCACTAAAGAGAATGCCGGTCTTAAACTTCCGCATGAGCCTATTACCGTAGCAGTAAGAGCAGACAAATCCGGTACAACATTCAACTTTACATACTTTTTAAATAAGATCAATCCAGAGTTCAAAGTAAGCAAAAAACCAACCTGGAAAGTATCTAAAGTGGTTGCAGGTAAATCAAACTCAGGTGTATCGGCAAATATCCAGCAGATCAAAAACTCTATTGGTTACATTGAGTACTCATATAAAATTAAATTAGGCCTTCCGGCAGCACAGGTAGAGAACAAAGAGGGTAAATTCATTAACCCGACAGTTTCATCATTCCAGGATGCAGCGAAGTATGCGACTTGGACTCCAGAGAATGACTTCTATGCAGTGATCGGTGACCCGGCAGGTGCTACATCGTACCCTATCGTAGCGGCAACATTCATCCTTCTTCCTGAAGAGAAAGCTGAGACAAACAAACAAGTAACAGCATTTATAGACTGGGCATATACAAATGGTGACAAAGCAGCAGCAGAACTTGGTTATGTTCCACTTCCTGCATCAACTAAAGATGAGATCAGAAAATATTGGGAAGCAAAGGGTATTAAATAAGCTGGCTTACTTCTAACGCAACCAGTTGCGTGAGCCTGCTGCTGAAGTAAACTCAGTGTTAACAATCAAAATTTGATAAAGGTGCTAAAATGCACGTTTATAAATTTTGACACTACTGGAGCTTTGCTTCATGCGCGTCCTAATGATGGTTATCAAAATGTTACCAATTTGTAATAAAATCGCGTAATTTTTAGTAAAGGTCGCATATGATGGGTGGAAAACTTTTTAGAAACTTCTCCTTTTTTTCAGCAACACTTTCCTTTTTTCTTCTTGTAGGTATCTTTGCGATACTCTTTACTTATGCACAAGAATCGATGCATGAGTTTGGATTTGACTTCCTTTTCAATGGGACTTGGGAGGCAGATGAAGATGATGAAGGTGGGATTTTTGGTGGGTTTATCCCCATCATTGGTACACTGTTAAGTACGATTATCGCAATGGTCATTGCAACACCGTTGGCAATGGGAATTGCTATCTTTCTTACTGAGATCGCTTCAGAAGCTATTGCAAAACCTGTCTCAATCGCAATTGAACTACTTGCTGCTATTCCAAGTATCATTTATGGGATGTGGGGGCTTTTTTATTTTGCTCCTATTGTTCAATCCACAGTTGGAGGGAACGGTGTTGGATTACTGACAGCAGGTATCGTGCTTGCGATCATGATCATTCCTTTTATGGCAGCCATTACAAGAGATTCGATGAATACGACACCGTTGGTACTTAAAGAGTCTGCATATGCTATGGGTGCTACCAAGTTTGAAGTGATCAAAGATGTGATTATGCCTTACTCCAAAGGTGGGATCATCGGTTCTATTATTTTGGCACTTGGGAGGGCTTTGGGTGAGACGATGGCAGTAGCATTCCTTATAGGTTCTGTGATGAGTATTCCTCGTAATATCACAGATCCTACGACTTCTATCCCGGTACTTTTGGCAAACAACTTTGCTGAAGCACAAGATTTGGAGATGAGTAGTATGTACTACTTGGCACTGATCCTTTTTGTAGTAAGTTTCTTTATTATTACCATAGCAAAATTCTATTTTCTTGGCAGAAAAGTAAAGTAAGGGGCAGTTTATGAATAGATTATTACTCAATAAAATTATACTTATTCTCTCAACGCTCTCCGCAGTGATTGGGATCGGTTTTCTTTTTTGGATACTTGCGACACTCAGCTATAAAGGCATTACAAGCATCCACTGGAGTACATTTACCCATGACCTTGTAAAAGGTGGAATAAGAAACCTGTTGGTCGGGCAGTTTACCATGGCTATCTTGGCAAGTGCATTGGCTGTACCTGTAGGGATGATGGCAGGTATCTATCTCAGAGAGTATGGACATGGCAGCAAGTTAGCCTCTGTGATACGAAACCTCAGTGATGTGATGATGTCAGCGCCTTCCATCGTCATCGGCGTCTTTGTGTTTGCATTGCTGGTTGATCCTTTTGGCGGCTACAATGGTTATGCAGGTATCGTGGCACTCTCTATCATGATGATACCTATTATCATCTCAACGACTGACAATATGTTGGCACTCGTACCTAAGGAGTTAAGAGAAGCAGGGATCGCGCTTGGTGGGAGTAAACATAAAATTATCTTGCAGATCGTTGTGAAGGCAGCCAAAGTGGGTATTACCACGGGTGTGCTGCTTTCGTTTGCAAGGATTATCGGTGAAACGGCTCCGCTGCTCTTTACGTCAGCCAATAACCAGTTCTTTACGATGGACTTGACAGGGCAGTTCCCTTCACTCACCGTAAGTATCTATAACCTTGCAACGTACCCGGATGAGGCAAGCAGGGAGTTGGCTTGGGCGGCTTCATTTATATTGACAATGATCGTACTGTGTATTAACCTTATCGGTCGATATGCAATAAGAAATAAAAAGTAAGGACGTAGTATGGCAAAAGAGAACTTGGTAATGGAGATCAAAGATTTTTCATTTACGTATGCGGGTGCAGAGAAGCCTTCATTGAAAAAGATCAATCTTCCTATTGAAGAAAATAAAATTACTGCGATGATAGGTCCAAGCGGCTGTGGTAAATCCACGCTGCTTAGAGCAATGAACCGCATACATGACCTTTACCCGGGAAATAAGTATGAAGGAAAGATCAACCTCTATAAAGCAGATGGGAGTAAGCAAAATATCTTAGACATCAAAAAAGAGAATGACTTCATCAAACTTCGTCAGGAAGTAGGAATGATCTTTCAAAAGCCTACTCCTTTTCCTATGAGCATTTTTGATAATGTTGCTTATGGACTTAGACTTTCAGGTATTAAAAACAGGAGTGAATTGGAAGGACGTGTAGAAAAGGCACTTAAAGGGGCTGCCATTTTGGATGAGACCAAAGACAGACTCAAAGAGAGTGCACTGGGTATGAGCGGCGGGCAGCAGCAGCGTCTCTGTATCGCCAGAGCAGTTGCACTAAAGCCAAGAGTCCTGCTTTTTGATGA
The DNA here is from genome assembly GCA_913055205.1 of uncultured Sulfurovum sp. Classification (GTDB taxonomy): domain Bacteria; phylum Campylobacterota; class Campylobacteria; order Campylobacterales; family Sulfurovaceae; genus Sulfurovum. Next base: position 34,979 of record CAJXJN010000001.1, read on the forward strand.
ACCAACTTCTGCACTGGATCCCTTCTCTACCGGAGCCATAGAAGAGCTTATTGCTGAACTCAAAGAAGAGGTGTCAGTAGTCATCGTAACACACAATATGCAACAGGCAAGCCGTTTAAGTGACTATACTGCATTTATGTACCTGGGTGACCTGGCGGAGTATGATAAAACAGAGAAGATCTTCCTCAACCCGACACAAAAGTTGACAGAAGATTATATAACAGGTAGATTTGGATAGATCTATCACATTGCCAAGGGCAATGCTTTAGTGAGAGGAATTGTCTTGGAGCTTTGCTTCAAGATAAGGAGAAAATATAGATAAGATTTGGATAAGGAAGAAATATGTTAACAAAATATCAAGAAGCAAGACACGAGGTAAGAGCAGCTGTACTGGAAGTAGTACAACACCTGGCAGAGGCAAATACTGAGGCATTAAAAGCACTTGAATCATCGGATGCAAAGCAACTGGAAGAAGTCAGAAAGACACTTAAGAATGTAAGTAAAGCTACAGAAAAGATAGACAACGACATCGTGCTGATCTTTGCTCGTTATACACCAGAGGCAAAAGACTTAAGAGAGATGGTCTCGTATTTGAAGATCACTTCAGCATTGAATCGTATCAAGACAAATATTAGTAACTACCTGAAAAATATGCAAAGCATGCTTGCAGAAGAGGATGTAAATATCATTCAATTCATTAAAGAATCACTCAGTATCAATCGTTGTACCATTAATGCATTTGAAAAAACATTAGAAATGTTTAAAACATTTGATGATAACGATAAAATAAAACAACTTGCCATAGAGATAGATGTCGAGTATGCCAAAACGGATGATATTTATGCACTGCTTGAAAAGAGTGCCGTGCAAAAGATGGGTGAGGCAGATGGTAAAGCGGAGGAGTATTTCAACCTGCTGAAGTACATCCGTAAAAATCTTAAGATCATAGACAGATTGGATAGTATCGCTCAAAGAATCATCTTTTCCCGGATAGGTGGAAAACTTTAACTGGTGCGGTAATGTAGTGTATGCTATAATATATGCATGCAAAAAGAGAATATAGAGATCGTCATTATTGAAGATGAAGAGGATATTTTAGAACTTATAGAGTACCATCTTTCCAAAGAGGGTTATGCTGTGACAGGTTTCCTCTCTACTGAAAATGTGGAACAGTTTCTGGAAGAGGAGAGTCCCTCTTTACTGCTTCTAGACCGGAATCTTCCCGGCATGGAGGGAAGCGAATTCGTCTCTTCCCTCCGAAAGACAGGTTATGATATTCCGGTGATCTTTCTAACGGCCAAAGATCAGGAATCTGACCTTGAATCGGGGTTTGAAGCAGGTGCTGATGACTATATGACAAAACCTTTCAGCCCCAAAGAGTTGACACTCCGGGTCAAAGCCCTTTTGAAACGTTCCGGTGCCCTGCAGAAACAGTCACGTCTCAAGTACAAGTCTCTTACGATGGATCTGCTGAAAAAAGATCTGTATGTTGACGGACAGGCAGTTTCACTTACAAATCTTGAATTCAATCTGCTTTATACTTTTATGAAATACATAGACAAGCCTCTGACAAGAGATTTTCTTCGTGATGAGGTATGGGGATCCGATGGTGACGGAGTGAATGACAATGCGGTTAATGTAGCTATAAACCGGCTTAAGAATAAAATAGACCCGGAAAATGAACAAAACTATTTTCATCCTGTCTGGGGTGTCGGATATAAATTCAGTTAGGAAAAAGAATGACATTTGAAGATTTTTTAGAGAAATTCAATGGCAGTGAAGCTTTACAGAAAAAGGTTTACAAAAAGTACAGTTATTATTTACGGGAAAATTCACTTAAACCTTATCAGGTGGAGTTACTGAAACTTCAGAAATACCTGGAAGATAAGGATCAAAAAATGATCGTCCTTGTAGAGGGGCGTGATGCTTCTGGGAAAGGTGGTGCGATCCGTCGTATCACACGCTATATGAATGAAAAACATTACCGTACGGTCGCTTTGGGCAAGCCTTCTGATGTTCAGAGGTCACAGTGGTATTTTCAGCGTTATGTCGAGCAGTTTCCAAGAGGCGGAGAGATCGTACTTTTTGACCGGAGCTGGTATAACCGTGCGATGGTAGAGCCGGTCTTCAACTTTTGTACCAAAGAGCAGTATGAGATCTTTATGAAAAGTGTTCCCTCTTTTGAAGAGGATCTTGTCAATCATGGATTTTATCTTATCAAGATCTATTTTTCTGTCACCAAAGAGGAGCAGCATGCCCGTTTTATCGAACGTGAGATAAATCCTCTGAAACAATGGAAGCTCAGTGAGATCGATGTGCAGATGCAGGAGCGATGGGATGAGTTCACACAGATGAAGTACAGGATGCTGAAACAGACACATACCGAAGTCTCTCCATGGACGGTGATACGCAGCAATAATAAATTTAAAGCCAGACTCAATGCGATCAAGACCATTCTAAACGCAGTACCTTATGAAAACAGGAACAGGGATCTTGATTTCAGTGTGGATGAACAGATCGTACACAGCGGATACAAAGAGATAGAGATCATGGAGACGGATCTGAAAAGCAAAGGTAAGTTCATAGGGTGATTTTAAAGGATATTGGGCAAAAAATATGACAATATGACATGTTTTTTCTTCTTTTGTGTTTGAACACGCTACACTTCCAGTATGAATAAACTAGAAACCCTTGAACACTATTTTGGACACAGCAGTTTTCGCCCCTTACAAGAAGAGGTTGTTGATGCTATTTTGGCAAAACAGGATGTACTGATGATACTTCCTACGGGGGGAGGAAAATCACTCTGTTATCAACTTCCTACGCTTTTAATGGAGGGCATTACGGTAGTGGTGTCACCACTGCTTGCACTCATGCATGACCAGGTGGTGGCACTCAAAGCCAATGGTATAAGTGCCGCGATGTTGAGCTCTATGCAAGACCTTGATGAGAGTCATCAGATCGAGGCACAACTTAGAGCAGGGGAGATCAAACTGCTTTATGTGGCTCCAGAACGCTTAACGAATGGCTATTTTTTGAACTTGCTGCATCAACTCCCTATCAACTTCTTTGTCATCGATGAAGCGCACTGTGTGAGTGAATGGGGACACGAGTTCAGGGAGAATTACAGACGACTCTCTTTGCTGAAAGAGCAGTTTGCCACTACACCCATAGCAGCGTTCACGGCAACAGCAACCAAAGCTGTGGAGCAGGATATCGCAGCCAATTTGGGCTTACAGGATCCCAAACGCGTAAGAGGTTCACTTTTCAGAGAGAATCTGACCATCAATGCCAGACACCGTATCAAAGACGGACGGGCTCAGCTTATGGAGTTTTTAAAACTTTATACAGATGAATCAGGTATTATTTATACACTTTCACGTAAATCAACCGAAGCGGTTGCACATTTCCTGCAGGGGAAAGGTATTGAAGCCAAGGCTTACCATGCCGGATTGCCTACCGAAGAGAAAAATCGTACCTATGCGGACTTTGTGGCAGACAAAGTACAGATAGTCGTAGCAACGATCGCTTTCGGTATGGGAATAGATAAGAGCAACATTCGTTTTGTGGTACACATGACGATGCCTAAAACTCTGGAAAATTTTTATCAGGAGATAGGACGGGCGGGAAGAGACGGTGTGGCTTCTGAAACACTGCTGCTTTTTTCTGCTCAGGATATCGTTCAGCAAAAGATGTTCATAGAGGACCTTCCGGAGACTCCGTACAAACAACATGCCTTTAATAAACTTGACAGTATGGTACGCTTTGCCAATTCTGAAAATTGTCGCCATCAAAGCATTGCTGCCTACTTTGATGACCGTATAGTATCTTGTGTTGACAAATGTGATAACTGTACGGCACCTGAGAGTGAAAAGGTTGACATTACTACAGCAGCACGTATGCTTCTTTCAACTATATTACGGACAGAACAGAATTTCGGTCTGCACTATGTGATAGACGTACTCAAAGGGAGCAAAGAGCAGAGGGTACTGCAAAACGGGCATGACACTCTTTCTGTCTATGGTATAGGAGATGAGTACTCGAAGAGTCAATGGCTTACGATAGGGGATAAACTGCTTGAACTCGGTGCAGTGGAGATAGGAGAGTTCAAGGTTTACAAGTTGACAGCTTTTGGTGTGGAAGTCATTAAAGGTGCACATAGCATTGAACTTAAAAAAGAGAGGCTGACTGTTCAAAAAGCCCAGACTAAAAAGAGAGTGACTTATTTTGATGATTATGATGTGGAAGTGTATGATGAGCTTCGTGAATTACGTACAAAAATCGCTTCAGAAAACGGTATTCCTCCATACATTGTCTTTTCAGACAAGACACTGAAAGATCTGAGTGTGAAACAACCGCAAAGCAAAGAAGAGATGCTTGCTGTACATGGGATAGGGGAAGTGAAATTTGAACGGTATGGGAAAGAGTTTTTAGCCTTGTTAAAAAGTGAGGCGTGAGGAATAATTTGACAGGAGTATATATATACGGTATTATATGTATATAAGTGTATGTATAAAAGGATGAAGTATGACTGTTCGTAAGAATTTTTTGTTTGATGATAAAGTGGCAAAGCATCTTGAAGAGATTGCTAAAATAGAAGGAAAAACACAAACACAGATCGCCCAAGAAGCGATAGAGGAGCGTTATAAGCATATAAACATCAAGAAAAAGTTAGCTGTTTTGGATGAGATCACAGATTCATTCCATGGGCTTTTGACAGATGTGGATGCCAAAGCTGTACGTATAGAACATGCAATGGAAAAATATGGTAAATAGAGTCTATGTAGATACCAATATTTTTATAGATCTATTGGATGCTACTCGTCCTTTTGCAAAAGATACATCAAATGTTATACGTAAAATGATAATGAATGGAACACTTTTGTATATCAATTCTGATACTGTTACAAATACCTTTTATGTATTAAGCAAGCAAAAAAAATATACTCAAAAAGAGCTATTGGGGTTGATGCGTAAAAGTGTGTCTATTTTTATGATCGTTTCTGTAGAGTATGAAGATGTTACAGATGCCATCACTTTATGTGAAGATGAAAACACAGCATTTAAAGACTATGAAGATGCCTTACAATATGTCTGTGCAAAAAAAGTGGATGTAGAGTTGATACTTACAAACGATAGAGGATTCATGTCAAAAGATATTGAGGTAAAAAGTACGAATGAGTTAAGTTTGGATTGAGCGTATTGTTTTGGAAGTACTACTATATACAAAGTTTTAGTATAGGTAGATAAAATATATAACTTGTGTAAGAGATTAGAAGGAGTATAATGATATATCTTTATGAAAGTCAAAGTATTCCTAATGAGTTAGTATCACATATTCAAAATACTCCATTGCTATATACTTATTTTGACATAAATTTCAAAGGTATAAAACCAAAAAACTACTGTGGGTTCTTATTTACAAATGATGAGAGTTATTTTATAATCCCCAAAATAGCAGATGAAAATACACAAAACCTAAATACTTTTATCTACATGTTCATGTACGCCTATGACATCAACTTAAAAAACGAAGATTTGATGAATGGTAACTCAAAAAACAGATGAGGAAGTTAAACAAGATTTGTTTGGTGAGTATTTATTTGAAGATGACAATTTATACAAACGACCATTGTCAAAATTGACACGTGACATATCAAAAGAGTTAGGATTAGTATGAAAGTTTTTGTAGGGTGCGTTTGCCAACGCACCAAATATTCAAATAACAAAACAGATATTTTCTTCATGCAAACAAAAGGTGCGTTGGCAAACGCACCCTACGGAGTATGCTAATGAAAAAATTACCCCTGTGCGGCATAGACGAGGCTGGGCGTGGACCTTTGGCGGGTCCATTGGTCATAGCGGGAGTTATATTGAAAAATCCTGTTGATGGATTGATGGATTCAAAGAAATTGACAGAGAAAAAACGTGAAGCTCTTTTCCCCATGGTGATTGAAAATTCTGATTATCACATTGTCTCCTTTTCAGCAAAAGAGGTAGATGAACAGGGTATTTCCAAATGTTTACAAGAAGGTTTACAAAGCATACAGAAATATTTACCAAATGTAGAGTATCTTTTTGATGGGAACAGTACCTTTGGTGTGGACAACATTACAACTATGATCAAAGCAGATGATAAAGTTCCTGAAGTAAGTGCCGCGAGTATTTTAGCCAAAGTGACACGTGACAGAGAGATGACAGAATTGGCTAAAAAGTACCCAGAGTATGGATTTGATAAACATAAAGGGTATGGGACTAAAGCACATATGGAAGCTTTAGTCAAATATGGAAGATGCGAACTTCATCGCTATACTTTCAGAGTGAAAGATTTGGATGAACCTCGGCTGTTTTAATCAGCCTATATACAACTACGCCTCAGTTTTGGAGCTGTAAATGTGAGACTTTGCAGAGCTATTTACGGTTTTTAGATCATGGGTGTTCCATTTACTGTCAGTTTTCCTTTGACAAATTCGATCTCATATATCTTTTTACCCTCTTTTTCAAGAGGAGGAAAGAGCATCAAAAGCATCAACGCTCTGGGTTCTTTTGCAATAAGTGTAAAGAGTTCTGTTGAGACAGAAATGTTTGTTTTACTGCTAAGTGCATCAAGTACGGCGAATGGATTTTGAGAGACTGTACTGATATCAAATGATTTATCAAGGCCCCATGAAGAACTGAGTCTGAATCCATCCATCGTTGTCCCATTTTGTGTTATCTTTTTAACAGAAAAATTTGGAATATTTATGCTAATACCCTTAGAGAGCATTTTTTGACTGAGTGCATTAATGGCTTTTGTATCATTGACATCAACATGTTGAAGTGCTTCAAATGCAACAATATCCAAGTTGTCAATAGTGAAATCAAAGCATACGTCATTCATCTTATATTTCTTTTGCGCTTCGGTTATTTCAAGTTTATCTGTTTTGCTTGTAATAGTACTCTTGAGAAGATCATTTTTTACACTGCTTACGGCAGATCCATTCAGATTTGTCATAAGCATAGAGAATATTGGTTCCGCTTGAATTTCAATCTTCTCAACATGGTAATCAGATTTAGTATCATAAGGAGATGGACCGATGAATGTGTAGTCGGATGTAAGATTTGAAAGTTTCATAGTGAGTTCTTTCCCTGCATCCAAAGAGAGAAGTTGAAGTGTCTGCCGGACTGTTTTTACTTTCCCGTTTTCTATGGTACCTTCAAATTTGAAACCTTGACTTACAAATGTGACTTTCTCTTCTTCCTCAAATATTTCATGGATATCCTTGATATAGCCTTTGAAACCGGTGAGCAGCTTATTAAAATCAAGATGTACGAGGAGTGTTTTGTCTACGATCATCTTTTTTAGACGTTCAATGGCGGCCTTGTCTTCTTTCTCTGTACTTTTCAGTATGCTTTCCGGAAGTCCTACAGGGTAAATATCTAAAGAAAGAATACTATATCCATCATGAAGATATTTTGCATCTATACCCAGTTTCAAACCTTTAAATACAAGAATATCTTTCTGATTGACCTGTACACCTTGGGAGATCAGGTAACTGGTGATCTTGGAGGGATCATCAAAACTTACCACGAAATGTTCTTCTGTCTCTTTTATATTTCTCTCTTGTACCCCAAATCCATTTTGTTGTAAAGTTGTCAACTCATTATTGACTTGTTTTTTTAACTCTTCAGTAACTTGGGTAGAACCTGCTGCAAAATAATAGAGTGTTGCAATGAGTACAAGACCGATAATACCAAAGCCTAATTTCTTACGACTCAGCATTTAGTGCTTCGCTTGTACTGAATTTTATATAGATCATTTAGTGATTTATTGCATTGTGTTTTAATGTTTATCATTCTTGTCACATATATGCCTTTAGTTGGATTGAGGATAGAGTGCTTTTAGATGCTCCATCTTCTTACCCATATTGAGCAGGGTCATATCGGCAAGAGTAAGTGCCATCATTGCTTCGCATACTACGGCACCGCGTATAGCTACACAAGGGTCATGCCGTCCTTTCAGGTTGCATTTTACCTCTTCATTGTGGGTAGTAATGGTCTTTTGTTCCTGAAAGATGGAAGGGGTTGGTTTAAAATGTGTTTTGACGATGATCGTGTCACCATTGCTGATACCACCCAGCATACCGCCGGAATGGTTGCTTGTGAAACCGTTCAGAGTGATCTCATCATTGTTTTCACTTCCTTTAAGGTGGGTACTTGCTACACCATCACCTATCTCTACTGCTTTGGCGGCATTGATGCCCATCATTGCTTCAGCTAATATAGCATCAAGTTTATAGTAAAGTGGTTCACCCAGACCGATAGGTACGCCTGTAGCAGTAGTTAAGACTACACCACCAACTGAATCATGGTTCTCTTTCGCAGTTAATATAGCAGCTTCCTGTGCTGCTTCCATCTTGGGATCAAGGGCATACAGTTTAGAATTCTTTGCATGTTCAAAATCCTGTACTTCACCTTTGATACCGTCTACTTCACAAAGACCGCTTTGTATGGAGATACCCAGCTCTTTAAGCATCAGTTTTGCAATGGCACCACCTGCCACTCTGGCAGCTGTTTCTCTGGCAGAACTTCGTCCACCCCCGCGGTAGTCTCTTAGACCATACTTGTGAAAGTAGGTAAAGTCAGCATGTCCCGGGCGGAAGAGGTCTTTAATATTGTCATAATCTTTTGATTTTTGATTGGTGTTAAAGATGACCATAGCAATAGGCGTACCGGTACTTACACCTTCGAAAGTTCCGGAGAGTATTTCAAATTTATCCTCTTCCTTGCGGCCGGTCTCAAGTTTGCTCTTTCCCGGTTTTCTACGGTCCAGTTCAGACTGTATGAACTCTTCATCTATATGCAGTCCTGCGGGTACTCCATCAAGAATGCATCCTAAGGCTTTACCGTGAGACTCTCCAAAGGTTGTGAGGGTCAGTTTTTTACCAAAAGTATTCATGAACGTAATTTCTCCAGTGCAATTTGAGCTGCTTTTTGCTGTGCTTCTTTTTTACTTTTTCCTCTTGCTGTGGCGATAGTTTTGTCATCTAATATGACAGCGATCTCAAACTCTTTTTTATGGTCCGGTCCGGAGGAGCCCAGCATTTCATAAAGAGGTGTTACACCATGTGTTGCCTGTGTCAACTCTTGAAGCGCAGTTTTGTAATCTTTGGATAGAGATTGCAGATCTATCTTAGGATGACACTCTTCCAACAGTGTAATGGAAATTTCTTTTGCAACACTGAGACCGGCTTCTAAATAAATAGCGCCAATGATAGCCTCAAAGGCATTGGAAAGCAAAGAAGGTTTATTTCTGCCGTTGTTGTTCTCTTCTGCAGAGGAAAGATAGATATACTGTCCCAGATCAACAGCCTTTGCCAAAAGTGTAAAGCCACTTTCGTTGACAAGTGATGCACGGATCTTGGAAAGTATGCCTTCGTTTGAGTTTGGAAATTTAGAAAAAAGATACTCCCCTACAATGAGGTCAAGTACTGCATCTCCTAAAAACTCAAGCCGCTCATTATTGTAAGGCTTTTTATAACTTTTGTGTGTCAAAGCCTCAATAATCAATTGCTTATTTTTAAATGTATAATTCAGTCGTTTTTCAAGTTGACTATAATCGTTCATTAGTTTTCTCCTTATTTAATGTATTGTAGGGGCGCACTCCTGTGTGCTCCCGGACAGGCACAGGGGTCTGTCCCTACAGAGTCATTTTGATTCGTTCGGCTTCATTACGGGCCAACTCATCACAGCGTTCGTTTTCCGGGTGTCCATTATGCCCACGTACCCAGGTACCATGTACATGATGTGGAGCAGCAGCTTCAAGGTAGGCTTTCCAGAGATCCACATTTTTTACTTTTGCAAAGTTTTTTTTCACCCATCCCTCCAGCCATTCATTGATCGCTTTGACGACATAGGCGCTGTCGGAAATGACTTCTACATCACAGGGTTCCTTGAGCAGTTTCAGCCCCTCAATGACCCCTTGAAGTTCCATGCGGTTGTTTGTTGTATGGGCATCTCCGCCAAAGTACTCTTTGCGGTTTCCTTTAAATTCCAGTATACCGGCATAGCCTCCGGGTCCGGGGTTGCCGAGACTGGAGCCGTCAGAGTAGAGAGTAATCTGTTTTCGGGCTTGATTTTGCAATTTTTTCCTCAACTTCTACAGAGTTTATCGCCATACAATTCGGACATCGTTTAAAGGAGACAGGGAAACTCTGTTTACATTTTTTACACAGGTATGAAAAAAGCAAATCTCCTTGCTCAAATCCACTTTGTTTTGCAGTGGCTAACATGTCAAGACTAAAGATACCGCTTTGAACAACCGGTTCTTGTAAATATCCTTTGGCATAGTAGAGTGTGCTTAGTTGTGTATTGGATGTGATTATATCTAAATCGAGTTGTGAATTTGGTAAGAACCAAAGGATATCTATCACCTCTTTAAGGCGTTCGGGATCAATGGTGTTCCATGCTACTTTGGTATCCAGTTTCAGCATCGCACTCACAATTTCTCTATAGAGTTTAGGTTCTTCTTTCAAGATATTTTTGAGTTTTTCCAATTTTTCTTCTGCAGAGATCATCTTGTTTACTCTTATTTCGGAGAGTTCGAGGAATTTTGTAAGGGTATGTGTGTCTTCTCCAAGCATCTCTAATGGTTCTATGATCTCTTTTGCTTTATCGTATTTATGCATCACTTCATATACGATACCCAGTTCATAAAGCACTTGTACATTACGAGGTCTTTTACGTAAGATTTCTGTATAGATGGATCTGGCACGTTCTAAAAATCCTGCATGTAAATAGGTATTCCCCAGTCTTTCCATAAGCTCTAATTTTGCAAGATCATCAGAGATGTTTTTAATGATATAGAGATAGATATTGATAGATTTATGATATTCCCCTGAATTCTCAAAAGCTTTTGCAAGTAATGTGAGTGGTTTGAACATATGGGGTTCAAAGGGCATATCCCCTGTATCAAGAGCACACTCGGAACTGTCAAATTTTTCTAGAAATTTAAGAAGGTTCCCCCTCTCTTTTTGTTGTCTGTAAAGTCCCCAGGCATAGGTAACAACGGCAATGATTAAAGAGATGATTACAATTAACAAAATGCTAAAAAGCGGATCATTGTAAGCAGGTAAGATATTTTCCAAATTTTCCCTTTGTATGATATGCTCGTCATTCTCAGGCTTGATCCGGAAATCTACAAGCCTGATTAAACTGCAAACTATGGATCCCCGTATCAAGAACGAGGATGACGAATGTATAAAGTTGTCTTAGATTATATCAAATTAGATATAATGTTGAAATGATAGATAACGCCTCGATAGAATCTCTAAAAAACAGCATTGATATTGTAGATGTAATCGGCAGCTTTATAGAACTGCGTAAAGCAGGTGCGAACTATAAAGCGAACTGTCCGTTTCACGGAGAGAAAACCCCCTCTTTTGTTGTAAGCCCAAGTAAGCAGATATATCACTGCTTTGGCTGCGGTGTAGGGGGTGACAGTATCAAGTTTGTGATGGAACTTGAGAAACTCTCTTATCCTGAAGCTATAGAAAAACTTGCTTCCATGTATAATTTTTCTTTAAATTATACGAAAGGCAGTAGTGATTATAGTGATGCAAAGCATGTGCTTGAAGCCATTCAAAAATGGTATGTAAAAAATCTTGATCAAAATCAAACAGCCAAAAAATATCTTTTAGACAGAGGTGTCAGTGTCAGTTCCATCGAGCGGTTTGGCATAGGGTATGTACCTGATAGTGCTTCGGTCATACATTTTTTAAATGCTGCACTTTTGCCTTTACCTAAAGCAATGGATGCAGGGGTCATCGCTAAAGGGGAGCGTGGGGAGTTTTACGCACGTCTGGTAGAGCGTATCACCTTTCCTATTTTCTCTGCAAATGGTGCTGCGGTAGGGTTTGGGGGCCGTACTATTACTAATCACCCTGCCAAGTACATCAACTCACCTCAAACAAAATTCTTTAACAAGTCACGTTTGCTCTATGGTTATGATCTGGCAAAAGAGAGTATTTATAAAAACAAAAAGCTTATTGTCTGTGAGGGCTACCTGGATGTCGTGATGTTCCATCAGGCAGGATTTACAGAAGCAGTTGCCACACTGGGTACAGCTTTGACCTCTGAACATCTGCCTCTTCTTCGCAAGGGGGATCCCAAGATCATTTTAGCTTATGATGGCGACAAGGCAGGAGTAACTGCAGCACTTAAAGCTTCACAAATGTTGAGTGTTGCAGGTTTTGATGGTGGCGTTGTCCTTTTCCCTGATGGACAGGATCCTGCTGATCTCATAGCCAGAGGAGAGAGTGAATCCGTAGCAAAACTTCTTCGTGAAGCGAAACCTCTCATTCCTTTTGTGCTGGAGCAAATCATCTATGCATATGATCTGAACGATCCAAGAGCTAAAGAGGCAGCCTTTGGAGCGGCCAAACAGTTTTTGGAAGGCTTAAGCCAGATCATAAAAGATGCATATATTCCTATGGCTGCTACACTTCTGGGAGTGGCACCTGCACTTTTTGGGAGGCAGACACAACCCCGAAGAGCAAAAGAGCGTTTTAGCCAAAAAAGAGATGATGTGGCACAGTTAAGTATCCTCAAAACACTGTTGGAAAAGCCAAATCTCATAGATAACGTGCTTGATGTAATAGATATCAATATGTTTGGCGGTTATGCTTCTCTTTTTTCTGCATTGATCAACGGAGAAAAAGAGCATCCACATCTTATGGGTTTAGCGGTAGATGAAAGTTTACAGGTGATGAATGAAAAAGAACTGCAGGATGTGTTGCGTAATTTTCTCATCAAACATTATGATATGAAACTTAAACATATCGTAGCAGATACAAATATACCTTTTGCAAAAAAAAGTTTTTTGATACGTAAAATAAAAACAGATATAATTCCAAGACTGAAACGAGGAGAATTAGTAGCTTATGAAATAAACTGCTAATTCATACAAATCAATAGAGAATAATTCAAGGAAAAACAATGGCAACAGCAAGTGCAAGACATATCCTGGTAAATGATGAAGCGTTCTGTAAAGAACTTAAAGAGAAGATCAACTCAGGTGAAATCAGTTTTGAAGAAGCAGCAAGAGATCATTCCACATGTCCATCAGGGGTAAAAGGTGGAGCGTTGGGAACATTTGGTCAAGGTCAGATGGTACCAGAGTTTGATAAAGTGGTATTTAATGATGAAGTAGGTGTAGTACATGGACCGGTAAAAACTCAGTTTGGTTACCACCTTCTTGAAATAACAGAGCGTTCATAGTTACCTGAGGTAGGTTTAACCTACCTTTTGGTAAAATACTTTTTATTATCTTTTGGGGCATTAGCTCAGCTGGGAGAGCGCTTCGCTGGCAGCGAAGAGGTCATCGGTTCGATCCCGTTATGCTCCACCAATCCCCAATCTAAACCAATTCAACTTAATCTATCTAAACCCCTTAAATACGAGCTTTAAAGCATATTTACAGTCTAGTCTAATCTAAATATATGGTAGTCAGATAGAATGGATGAAATATTTTATTTTAGAGATGCTATATACGCTTTTGCATCTTTTAGATTCGCCAATTTCAACAATAAGCGCAATTTTTCAAACTGGCTTATGAAAGATAGAGTTAATTGGAAATCGGTTAATTTTTTCACTGGAAAAGAAGGAAAATACATGCGATATCAACAACCGTTCATCCTAAAAGAAAGATACCATATTTCATCTTTAATAAAGAGAGGGTACAGGTATTATGTATAGAGGCCAAGACTCTTTTGTTAAATGCTTATTATAAAAAAATCTGATAGTTTTTTGAAGAAAGTAAAGTTGGTGACCCCTAGGAGACTCGAACTCCTGTAACATGGATGAAAACCATGGATCCTAACCGCTAGACGAAGGGGCCAACAAGAATTACCTAAAGACAGGTAAAAGATAAAACAAGTTAAAATGGTGACCCCTAGGAGACTCGAACTCCTGTAACATGGATGAAAACCATGGATCCTAACCGCTAGACGAAGGGGCCATTCACAACTTGTGGACGGCATTATATAACTAGGTTACTTAAAAAACTCTTAAACGATATAGATTTAAGTAAAAATAAGGAATTTTTTTTTGAAAATCAGAACTATTATACTTATACTGATGGGACTATTAGTTCTAAATGCATGTGTACAAAAACAATATATTAAACAAAACAGTGCTTTGATAGTATTCAAAACACCTACCTTCAGGTATGCAGATATGGGATTTGTGTATGAGAACAGTGATGAGGTAAAAGTAGAGATCTATGGAAGCGGACAGGCCTTGATGACGTTGATAATTTCACAAGAGAAAATCTGTATGAGTTTTTTAGCATGTATGGATAAAGAAGAATTCAACAAAAAAGTGTTAAGTCCTATGTACTCACATGATATTCTTGAAGAAATTTTCAGAGGCAATCCTATCTTTAAAGGTAAAGGATTGAAAAAAAATCGTAACGGCTTTACACAAAAAATAATAAATTCAGATAAATATAGCATAGATTACAGTGTTTTAAATAAGCAAATTATATTCCGTGATACAATCAACGATATATTAATCAAAGTGAAGAGGATAGAGTAGATGAAATTTGTCGGTGCACATGTAAGTGCAAGCGGGGGAGTCGATAATGCACCATTAAATGCTATGGCTATAGGGGCCAAAGCTTTTGCACTTTTTACTAAAAATCAAAGACAATGGGTGGCTAAACCATTGGAGACTAAAACGATCGATGCTTTCCATAAAAATCTTGAAGCTTCAGGGATCCTGCCTAAGCATGTTTTGCCTCATGACTCTTACCTTATCAATCTTGGACACCCTGAAGTAGAAAAACTGGAAAAGTCCAGAGATGCCTTTATAGATGAACTTGAAAGATGTCGTATATTGGGCTTGGATAAGCTGAATTTCCATCCAGGATCGCACTTGGTGAAGATTCCCAAAAAAGATCCGGGGTATGATGAGAAATTGATGGAGGCAGAGTTGCATTGTTTGGATGTGATTGCAGAGTCTATGAATAGAGCTATAGATGCAACGCAAGATTCAAATGTAAAGCTGGTTATTGAAAATACAGCAGGGCAGGGAAGCAACCTTGGATATAAGTTTGAACATCTTGGACACATCATTGATAAAATAGAAGATAAAAGCAGAGTAGGTGTTTGTCTGGATACCTGTCATACATTTACAGCCGGGTATGACCTGAGAACGAGAGAAGCGTATGATGAGACAATGGAAGCTTTCGGGCGTATTGTGGGATTTGAGTACCTGATGGGAATGCATATCAATGACTCTAAGCCAAAACTAGGCTCAAGAGTAGACAGGCATGCCTCATTAGGTCAAGGGGAGATAGGTTGGGATGCCTTTAGATTTATTATGAATGACTCACGTATGGATGACATACCGCTTGTCTTGGAAACAATTGATGAGTCGATTTGGGCGGAGGAGATTAGGGCATTATATGCTTTGATTGAACAGTAAAATTAAAACAGAAGGAAGTAAAATGAGTAAAATAATCAAAAGTTGTGTACTTAGTGTAGTAACAAGTTCTGTGGTGATGGCAGGGGGATACAAAATCCCGGAACAATCATTAAATTCTATGGCGCTGGGCGCAGCATATGTGGCACATACTACAGGGGCAGATACCGCGTATTACAACCCTGCCAATATGGCATTTATGGATGCGGATAAAAGTTATGTAGAAGGTGGTATAACATTGGCACACTTACCTTCTAATGTATATACATTGATACCCCCATATTCGGGAGAGTCAAACACAGAAGATATATTGATACCAAATATGCATTATGTCTCTAAACCTATAGGTGATTTCAGATGGGGTGTGAGTCTTACTGCACCGGGTGGTCTGACAAAAAAATGGGATACACTGTACCAAAAAGCATTTGCTGAAGAATTTACGCTTAAAGTTGTGGAGCTTAATCCAAGTATCTCATACAAAGTAGCAGATAATTTTAGTATTGGCGGAGGGCTGAGATTTATCTATAGTGAGGGTGTTATTAAAAATGATGCACTTGCTCTTGGTGCAACAAAGGTAGATATGGAAGGAGATACTTTTGAATTCGGTTACAATCTAGCTATGACATATAAACCGACTTCAGATATTAATCTTGCGGTAACATATCGTTCCAATATTGATCTTAATGAAGAAGGTACAGCAACACTTTCTGATAGTGACGGTATCATATATGATGGTGATGCAAGTGTATCTGTACCGCTTCCTGCAGCTTTAAATGTTGCAGTGAGTAAAACATGGAATAATACATTCACATTGGAATTTAATTATGAAAGAACCTATTGGTCTGCATATGAAACATTGAAATTTGAAGGGGTTCCTTTACCTGAAACAGATAAAAACTGGAAAGATACGAATACGTTTAGAGTAGGTGCAACCATGATAATGGATAAAATCACTATGATGATGGGATTTGCGATCGATGAAACACCGGTACCGGAAGAGACACTTGGATTTGAACTTCCTGACAGTGATGCCACGATCTTCTCTATGGGATTCCGTTATCAACAGACAGAGAATCTTTCATGGGGAGCTGCTTTCCTGTATGACAGCAAAGAGAGTAGATCTATAACGCCGGGGGTCAATCCTAATCCTGTCCTTGTAAATGGGGGGAGTTTCCACGAAGGTGGAGCTTTCCTGACAACTCTAGGACTCTCTTACGAGTATTAATATGGATTATAAGTTTAACAACTTTTATGAACTCATCACTTTTCAAGCTAAGAAGCGTAAATCAAAAGTTGCACTTTTAGTAGGTGATGAGAAGATTACCTATGGTCAAGTTTTAGAGAATGTAGATAAATTAGCTGGATTTTTAGCTGAAAAAGGTGTAAAAGAGGGTGATAAAATTGCACTTTTTTTACGAAATTCACCAGAGTTTATCTATACGGTTTTTGCTGCTTCCAAACTGGGAGCCATTATAGTTCCTGTGAACACTTTTTTAAAAGAAGAAGAGCTTAGTTATATTTTGGAAGACAGTGGCAGTTCTGTATTGGTAGCATCTGCTATACATGACAAAGTAGTGAACAGCAGTAAAGCAAGTAGAATTTGTCAGTTCATTTTATGGGAAGGTGATGTGTTAGTCGAAGGCGAGCAGCATCACTACTTTGAAGAGGCGTTCAAATCGGATATAACTGCAGAACATATACAAAGAGGACTTGAAGAGACAGCAGTCATTATCTATACTTCAGGGACTACAGGTAAACCTAAAGGGGCCATGCTAAGCAATAAAAATATACTTTCAAATGCAGATTCCGGAAGAAGAACTATTAATGTAAAAGCGAAAGATAGAGCCATAGTCTTTTTACCTATGTTCCACTCTTTTACCTTTTCTATAGGTGTAATATTGCCGCTTTATGCCGGGGGGAGTATTGTCATTATAAAATCACTCAAACCTTTCTCAAATATTTTTAAACAAGTGTTGACAAAACGTGTCACACTTTTCTTTGGGATTCCGGATGTATATAATGCTTTAGCTAAAGCAAAACTTCCATGGTACTTTATGTGGTTCAACAAAATTCGTGCTTTTATTTCAGGTGCTGCTGCTTTACAGCCGAAAACATTGGATGCGATGGCAAAGAAGTTTAAAAGAGCAACACTTTTAGAAGGATATGGATTGAGTGAAGCTTCTCCTGCTGTATGTATGAATACCTTCAAAAAACAGAAAGCAGGTTCTGTGGGAACAGCACTGTATAGCTATGAAATGAAAATCGTGGATGAAGATATGAAAGAGCTTCCACGCGGAGCTATAGGCGATATTATAGTCAAAGGTGACAATGTCATGCAAGGATACCTTAACCGTCCTGAAGCAACTGATGAGACGATTATAAATGGTTGGTTGCTCACAGGAGATATGGGTTATATGGATGATGAAGGTTTCTTGTTTATTGTGGATCGAAAAAAAGACTTGATTATTTCTAAGGGGATCAATATATATCCTAGAGAACTTGAAGAGGTGAT
Source organism: uncultured Sulfurovum sp. (assembly GCA_913055205.1). Taxonomy (GTDB): domain Bacteria; phylum Campylobacterota; class Campylobacteria; order Campylobacterales; family Sulfurovaceae; genus Sulfurovum. Next base: position 52,953 of record CAJXJN010000001.1, read on the forward strand.
CGATACCTTTGACGGTATATGTGCTTCTGCCGTGATCGGTATTGTCGATGAGAAGAGTGGAGAGCTTCCTGTAGCTTATATAGAACTTGATGAGGATGTAGAGATCATAGATGAACATGCCCTCAAAAAGTATTTACGTGAACATCTTGCTAACTATAAAGTGCCAAAACATATTCATTTTATTGATGAGCTTCCTAAAAATGCTACAGGCAAAGTACTCAAGCGTGTGTTAAAAGACAGACTTAGAGAGGAAAAGCGTTAAGAAAACAACCATAGTTTGTTGTTTTTGGCTTTGAATCCGAAATGCTACCCTGACCGAAGGGAGAAAATCCCCTTGGGTACGGAACGAAGAGAAGCCATGCAGGCAGATTGGAAGTGATACTGTGAAAGCTATAGTAAATGCAAAAATCCTTTATGAAGATAATATAATAGAGGGTAAAACAGTTTTATTTGACAAAAAAATTGTCAATATAACGGATAAGATAGACGAGGATGATATAGAGATCATTAATGCAAATGGTGCTTATGTAAGTGCAGGATTCATTGATCTGCATATCCATGGATCCGGAGGAGCAGATGTCATGGACGCAACACCGGAAGCATTAGAGAATATCTCTTCTGCACTGCTTCAAACAGGGACCACCTCTTTTCTGGCAACGACTATGACCATGTCACAAGAGCGTATTGACAAGGCTTTACAGAATATTCAACTTCACAGTCAAGATGTAACCGGTGCAGAGATCCTGGGTGTACATCTTGAAGGCCCCTTTATTAATACTTCTAAACACGGTGCTCAGGATAAAGTGTATATACAAACACCTGATATAGCATTGATCAAAGAGTATATGAATGAAGTGAAAATGATCACACTTGCTCCTGAAATTAAAGGAGCAGAATCTTTTGTAAAGTATTTATCAGCCCAATACCCTCATATTATTTTAAGTATCGGACACAGTGATGCAAGTTATGAAAAAAGTAAAGAGAGTTTTTCCTGGGGGATTTCCCACGCAACCCATCTTTTTAATGCGATGAACCCTTATCATCATCGAAATCCGGGGATCGTGGGAGCTGTCTTTGATGCAGATGTGACCTGTGATATCATTGCTGATCTTGTGCATACGCATCCCTCTATACTGAAACTTGTTTATCAAATAAAGAGAGAAAAACTGATACTCATTACAGATGCAATGCGTGCAGGATGCATGAAGTCTGGTACGTATGATCTGGGTGGACGTAGTGTATTGGTAGAAGGAGACAAGGCAACTCTTGAAGATGGCACACTTGCAGGATCTGTACTAAAATTGAATGAAGCACTTAAAAATATGACGATGGCTACTTCTATGACGCAGGTTGAAGCTGTTAATGCGGTGACAAAAATACCTGCACAAAAACTGGGGTTGAAAAAGGGTGAACTTAAAATTGGTTATGATGCGGATATAGTGATTTTTGATGAAAATTTCAGTATTATATCAACCATTGTTGCAGGTGAAGTAAAGTATAAAAGGGATTGAATGTTCGGATTTTTAAAACGTAAAGCAAGAGAAGTAAAAGCACCGGCAGATGGTGAGATCGTAGCACTTGAAAGTGTGAATGATGAAGTCTTCTCACAAAAACTTGTAGGGGATGGAGTGGCTATTGTTCCTGTATCTAATGTATTTACAGCGCCTATAGATGGAACTATCACAAAAATATTTTCTACAAACCACGCGTATAGTGTCAAAAGTCCGAAAGATATGGAAGTGATGGTGCATATAGGTCTGGATACAGTAGATTTAAATGGAGAAGGTTTTGAACGATTGGCAAATGAAGGGGATAAGGTAAAAGCAGGAGATCCTGTCATACGGGCAGATCTGGAGTATATCCGTAAACATGCCAAAGATATCGTCACTCCTGTTATTATTTCTGATGAAAGTGATGTAAAAAGTATAGAAAAAAAATTGAATATCGTTAAAAGCGGTGATATTATTATGGAGGTGAACTGATGCCACAGAGTGACAATATATATTATTATGGTATTTACGCAGTAATTTTGGTAGCATTCTTTTTTGTTTTAAAGTCACCAAAAAAGAAGTAATTTAACTTTTGCATATACATTATCTTCATGCGTAACACAGGGATTCTCAAGCCTGAGACAATGTAAAAAGTTACATATTAAACTGGCTATAAAACTTTGTGAATCCACAAAGTTTGAGAATGATGATGGAACTGCTTGTGTAAGAGTTAAGTTGTTCCGAGGGCTGATTACTTTAATGCTTCTTTGATTCCTTCTGCTATCTTCTCTGCTTTTGTACCGAGTATGATCTGGATCGATCTTTTATCGGGACGGATGACACCTTTTGCTCCGAGTACCATAAAATCTTCATCTTTGAGTGATGCGCTATCCTTTACACTCATACGAAGTCTTGTAATACAGGCATCAGTATCGAGGATATTTTCCTCTCCTCCCAGTGCTTCTATGAATACCAGTGCTTCATCGGAAGTAGAACCGGATGAAGTATCCTCCTGTAGCTCTGTTTCCAGTATCTTAAGTTTGAAGAGTTTGATGGTATAGTAACTGAGTACAAAATAGAGTAGGGCAAAAAACACACCAAGAGGAAGTATACGTAATGGATGCGTAGCAAGTTTATAGTTGATCACATAGTCAATAAAGCCTGCCGAAAAGCCAAAACCGGCATGAATATCCAGCATTTGGGCTAAAGAAAGAGCCAAGCCTGTAAGAATAGCATGGAGTACAAAAAGCAATGGAGCGACAAAAAGAAAGAGAAACTCCAAAGGTTCGGTGATCCCTGTTAAAAATGAAGTGAATGCAACACCTGCTAAAACAGCACCTGCTTTTTTACGGTAGTTTTTGGGTGTATTGAGATAAATGGCATATGCCATAGCAGGAAGCCCGAACATCATGACTACATAAAAACCGGACATATAGACTCCGGCTGTTTTGTCCCCGGCAAAGAAGCGATGCAGGTCCCCATTGGCAACCACTTCTACGCCGTCTTTAAGGTGAGTATATTCACCCAACTGGAACCAAAAGACAGAGTTGAGGATATGATGGAGTCCAAGAGGGATGAGAAGACGGTTGAGTGTACCGTAGATGAAAGTACCTATTTCGTTTAATCCTATAATCATATTGGAAAAGGCATCTATAGTACCCTGGGCATAGTGCCAGAAGTAGCCAGCCAGGACTCCTACAACAATGGCAGAGAGCGCTGTAATAATGGGCACAAATCGTTTTCCTCCAAAGAAGCCCAGGAATTCAGGAAGTTTAATGTCATGAAAACGGTTGTAAAGTGTGCCTGCAAGTACCCCGATGATGATTCCCACAAAGACACCCATATTGACATCTTTGTCAATACTGATGTAAACAGCTTTGGCGATAAGTACGCCGATGGCTCCGGAGAGTGCAGCAGCACCATCATTGTTCTTGGCAAGTCCATAAGCGATACCTACACCAAAAAGCAGGTCAAGGTTGGAAAAGATGGCATCTCCGGCACTTTTCATGATAAGGGCTATCTGCCCGTCAAAAATATCTCCAAATCCCAGGCGCAGCAGTAAGGCAGCAACAGGAAGTACTGCGATCGGGGTCATAAGTGCCTTACCTATACGTTGTAACAGATTAAACATGTCTGATCTCCTCTTTGGTTTGCGCAATGCTTTTAGGGGAGACACTTAAGGTCTCTATGCCCAGGTTTATTAAGGTTGCTATAGCCTTTTTGTTTGCCGCCAGCTCCCCGCAGATACTTACAGGTTTTGTTGCTTTTTTAACAATAGTGCCAATGACATTGAAAAGTACGGGTGATGCTTCATCCACCTTCAGTGTAGGATGGGTTCTTTCAATGGCAAAAAGATATTGTCCAAGATCATTGGTACCGATAGAGTAAAAATCCACTACTTCATTGAATGACTCTATTAAAAAAAGTACAGAAGGTACTTCTATCATAATACCAAAGAGGATCTGTGAAATATCCAGCTGATGTTTTTTTGCGAGCTCTTTTGCAAAAGTCTTTGCTTCATGGAACTCTTCTACACTGCTTACCATAGGGAACATGATCTTGATCGTTTTGTTCCCGGCAGCTGCGAAAATGGCATGGAGCTGTTCTGCCATGATCTCAGGGTGGCTTTGAAAAAGGCGTATGCCGCGTATGCCGAGGAAGGGGTTGCTCTCTTTAGGCAGTTGTAGATAGGGGAGTGCTTTATCCCCGCCTACATCCAGTGTACGTACGGTAATGTCGTCAAAATGGGAAAATATCTCTTCATAGGTTCTGGTTTGTCTCTCAAAAGAGGGTTTCTCCTCTTTAAATAAAAATTCTGTACGCAGAAGTCCTATACCCTGTGCACCTTCCTCCTTGGATATTTTGACAGAGTCGATATCGGTAACATTTGCCATGACCTTTATATCTCTGCCTTTTTGTGTTACTGCAGGTTTAAAGCGTTTTTCTGAGGCTAAAGCTTTCTGTTCGTTATCTTTCTCCAAGCGCTTTCGTGCTTTTTCCATATCTGCCCGGGTAGGATCAGTAACAACTACACTGCTGTGTGCATCCAGAATGACAGATCTTTCTGTATCAAACAGAGAAGTATCTGCAATGAGTGAAGGTATGCCGGCTCCACGAAGGAGAATGGCAGTATGGGAATTGATGGAAGTCTCTTTGAGGATCACCCCTGCAACATCTGTCTGTGACAACTGTTCTATTTGACTTGGGAACAGGTCGTTGGCCAACAATATGAAGGGTTTATCCGGAAAGTGTGCTTCCACCTCCAACCCCAAGTGTTTTTTCACACGTTGCAGAATATCTTTATAGTCACTGATCTTTGCTTTCAGTTTTCCTCCTGAAAGTTCTGAGGAGGCATCTTTTATAAGTACTTCTAACCCGTGAAGAGTAGAGGCCTTTGCTTTAAGTGATGCTAAGAGTTCCTTTTGGGCAAGGTAAATGTTTGCATCACTGTTTTGTGCCTGTGTAGTATAAAGTATTTCAAGCTCATCTATACTTTGATGCACTGCTTCTTCAAAAGTAAGCTCACTCTTTTTTTGCACTCTTGTCTCTTTGTAGTGATAGACAGGAGCGATGGCAATACCACTAGAGATAATATCCCCTTCTATGAACGCACCCTTATAATGGCTTTGCTCTTTTTGTATCGCTTTTATCTCTTTATCTTCTTGCATGAGTGAAGTAAAAGTGTGTCTTAAAACTTCTAGTGCTTCTTTGGCTTGTTTGCCTTGACATGTGAGTTTAAACCTGCTCCCTTTTTCTAACGAGAGAGCCAGTAGAGTGTTGACACCTTTTGCATCTACTGTAGTGCCTTCAAAAGAAGCTGTGATTTTACAAGGGTACTTTTTAGCTACAGAGACAAATTGTGCAACAGGTCTTAGATGAAATCCGTTATTGGAGGTGACAGTAAGTGTTGTACCATCTGTTTTATAAAATAGATTTTTTAGAAATTCCATAGCCATCTTTTATATTTTGATAACTCAAAGTATATCAAAGATTTGCTATACTCAAATAAAAATTAGGAAAATGATTGAAACACCTTATTGATTTTATTGAAGCAAAAGATGTGAGTAAGACATCGATCTATAAACACCTTAAATGTACGAAAGGTGAAGCACAACTTGTGCAGTATGTATGTCAGCGTTATGTGAAAGGGCTTGAAGAGGTGCCTGTGCTGGAAATGCTGCAAGATAACTTTCCGGAAGAGGGATATGTGTACCTTAAAAAACTTGAATTGGTAAAAAACCTACTTGATCTGGGCTGGATCATCCAGATGAGTTTTGGACAGGTCAAGGCACATGAAACATCTCAACTTGAACTTCTTAATACCTCTGTGACACCAAGTATCTCTCTTTTACGTCTGCTTGAAGAAGGGTCTTTGGAAATATTTCTTCCTGAAGTCAAACCTTATACGGATCACCTGGAGTACTTGCAGGACCAGTTTGACATGGTGGCTCTTTTGCATAAGATAGCTACGTTTAAACAAGGTTTAGCAGACAACTCTTTAAGCATTGGACGGCTCAAAAACAAGTTGACTCTTTTGACAACACGTATAGAAGAGCGTGTTAAAATGACGGAGACCCCTATTGTGGTTGAAGAGTTCTTTAAAGAAAAAGAGCTTGACGAGAAAGAAAAACGTATCTTCCTTGCATTGCTTAAAGAGGAGTATAGTGGAGGAGAAGGGCAGTTTAGAGATATGAATACCCTTATAGAACTCATCTCTTTTGATGAGTATGAAAAGATAAAAAACAGAGCCCTGCTTGAAGATGGTGCAAAGCTTATTACCGAAGACATTATAGATTACGAAGAAATACTTAATATGTTTGGAGGAGTCAGCCGTTCGTTCTACCTGCAGGAAGAAGTGATGCAACGCATTATCCATCCTAAGAAAAAGAAGAAAGTGACTAAGCTTAAGTTAGATGCACTTGTACAGGAACAGGAGCTTTTTGAGTATCTGAAACCTACCACAACACTTGATGATGTAGTACTTCATCCAAAAACCAGAGAGACACTGAACAATGTTGTCAAACAGGTTGACAAAGAGGTCTTTAAAAAACTCAGAGAGTGGGGGATTAAAGATAAGCGTAAAGGTATTGATGCACGTATTATTTTCTATGGTGCAGCAGGGACAGGTAAAACGATGACAGCAATGAGCCTGGCAAAGACACTCAAAAAGCCTATCCTCTCTTTTGACTGTTCCAAGATTCTATCTATGTATGTGGGAGAGAGTGAGAAGAATGTCCGTAAGATATTTGATGATTTTCAGGAGTTGAGCAAGAAGGCAAAAGTAGAGCCTATTTTACTGCTTAACGAAGCGGACCAGTTCCTGAGTTCCAGATCTGAAGGTACAGGGTCTTCTGCTGACAAGATGCATAACCAGATGCAAAATATCTTTTTGGAGCAGATAGAAAAATTCGAAGGTATACTCATCGCTACGACGAATCTGCTCGGCAATATAGACAAAGCATTCTCCAGACGCTTTAACTACAAGATAGAGTTCAAGAAACCGGGTAAAAAACAACGCCTGAGACTATGGCAATTCATGCTCCCTGAAAACGCAGACTATGAAGAGGGCTTCGATATGGCAGAGTTGGCCAAATATGAACTCACAGGCGGTCAGATCAATCTTATCATCAAAAACACAGCTTATAAAGTGGCTGTAAGAGATGAAAGTGTCTTTACAAATCAGGATTTCCTTGAAGAGATAGAAAAAGAGCTGGGTTCCAGTTTTGAAGGTTCCAAGAGTATGGGGTTCAAGGTTTAGGACAGATATATTAAATCCCGCAGGGGAGGACCACTGCAGGATAACAATTATAATTCGGGTGATGTGAAAAAAGTAGAGAGAAAGCTTCTCTCTGATGAAAAGAAAATAGTAAAGAAAAGCGGATTTTCTAAAAAGTAAATCTACTTCACGATCTCCATATTCACGCCCATAAGTCCAATGATCCCCTGCTTTACGTTGAGCGGAGTGAACCCATTTTTTTCTAAAATACGCGAAGCTGAGACACTTCGGTTCCCGCTGCGGCAGTAGACGATGATCTTCTTGTGCTTATCAGCCTGAAGTTTATCCAGGTTTTTTTCCAGTTCACTCAGAGGAATAAGTTTTGCATTTCTCAGGTGACCGGACTTGAACTCTTTTATGGTTCTCACATCCAAAAGTGTTACATTTTGGTCATCTTGCAGTAATTCTTGTGCCTGTTTGGCAGTAATGGATTCAAAGTTGGCGAATATCCATCCTTTGGTGTAGGAAAAGTAAACGACCAAACCCACCATAGCGATCCAATAAAGTATATTCGTATATTTTTCCATACTATAGTCCTAATAATATTTTTCAACATTGTAGCACTTTTTTTTGTTTCACATAGTTACATCCCCCTAAACTAATCTTTTAAAGCAAATTGAGTCTAAAGTAATTTAACTATCTTTCAGCTAATATAAAAATAATATTCTGAGAATACTCTCGTTATATTGCCAAGTCTTAAGACAAAGCTTTGGTGAGATGAATTAGGCAGGAGCTTTGCTTCTGTAGAAGAATTAAATAGGTAAGGGATTAATATGACTCATGTAATTACAGAACATCCATATTTTGGTGTATTTGTTTTATTTGCACTGACAGCAGTTGCATTTCCTGCAACGCTTATGGCGGCTCGTTTCATTAGTAGAAAACTAGCCAAACTTGACACAGAAAAGCTTAAACTCACCATCTATGAGTGTGGACCGGAGGTGACTAAGCAACCCAACACCATCTCTGTACAGTTTTACCTGATAGCACTCTTGTTTATCTTGTTTGATGTAGAGATCATCTTTATGTTCCCGTGGGCGATCGACTTTAAACTGCTTGGTTGGTTCGGTTTTGCAGAGATGATACTATTTATATTACTACTTGCGATTGGTTTCGTATATGCATGGAAGAAAGGAGCACTTGAATGGCACAGCATCAAGTAAATTACGCCTCATCAGCAGGCTTGCCGATAGCATTGACTTCGGTAGATAAACTCGTAAACTGGGGGCGTTCAAACTCTCTTTGGCCGCTTACATATGGACTCGCATGTTGTGCGATCGAAATGATGGCATCGGGAGCAAGTCGTTATGACTTCGATAGAATGGGTACGATCTTTAGGGCCTCTCCAAGACAGGCAGATGTGATGATCCTTGCAGGGACACTTTCTAAAAAGCACTCAGAGTTTGCAAGAAGACTCTATGACCAGATGACAGAGCCTAAATGGGTCATCTCTATGGGTTCATGTGCAAATACAGGTGGTATGTTCAATACTTATGCAACGGTACAAGGGGTTGACCGTATCATCCCGGTAGATATCTATCTTCCCGGTTGTGCCCCAAGACCTGAAACCCTTCAGTATGCACTCATGATGCTTCAAAAGAAGATCAGAAGAGAGTCTGCAAATATGAATAACAATACAAAACAAAACTTGAGGTTAGTGTAATGAGAAAATATACGCCAAAAGACAATGTTCAGGGTAAATCATACTATACAGATAGATTTTGGGTAGCACCACGTGTCCCAAGACATGAAGTAGAAGAAGGAAGTCACTTTGCGGATGTTGTAAAGGCTTTGGGCAGAAAAGCAAAAGAGTCTTATGTTGAGATAGGACAACTGGTAGTACATATTAAAGCAAGTGAAAATTTCAATGTACTGAAAACACTCAAAGAGAGTTGTGGATATACCCAATGTTCAGAGCAGAGTGCAGTAGATTATTTGGCAAAAGATGGAGAATTTGAACTTTTTTATCAACTGTTGAATATTTCTGAAGCAAAAAGAGTAAGAGTAGTATGCCGTATCAAAAAGGGTGAAGCCATAGAGAGTGTTGTGCCACTTTTCAAATCTGCAAATTTTGCGGAGCGTGAAATATTTGACATGTTCGGTATCAAGGTAAATAACCATCCATTCCTTAAACGTATTCTTATGCCTGATGACTGGGAAGGACATCCTCTCCTTAAAACCTACCCAATGATAGGGGATGAGTTTGCTTCATGGTATGAAGTAGACAAGATCTTTGGCAAAGAGTATAGAGATGTAATAGGACCTGAGAACAGAGATCCTGCACGCATTGACAGATATGATACAAAACGTTTCTCAAGAGTAGGATATGAAGTACCATTTGGAGCGGATATCTCTGAGGGTGAAAAAGAGAACCCTATAGAATATAGTGAAACAGTTTTAGTTGATTATACGAAATCATCTAAACAATTAGATGAGAGAAGATAAGGGGAGAGTATGCAACAAGTCAATAAATTAACGCCATTTTTTGAAAACCTCAATTTTGAGCGTGATGACAATACAATGGTCATCAACTTCGGTCCTCAGCACCCTTCGGCACACGGTCAGCTTAGACTTGTATTAGAGTTGGATGGTGAGCAGGTAGTAAAAGCCTATCCGGATATCGGGTATCTTCACAGAGGTATTGAAAAGATGGCAGAAAATATGACCTATAATGAATTTTTGCCAACTACGGATAGACTGGACTACATTGCGTCAACCTCAAATAACTATGCGTATGCTTTAGCCGTAGAGAAACTTCTTGGTATTGAAGCACCCAGACGTGCACAGGTGATCAGAACAATGCTATTGGAACTCAATAGAATTATCTCTCACCTTTTCTTCATAGCAACACATGCACTGGATGTGGGTGCGATGTCAGTCTTCCTTTATGCCTTCCGTGAACGTGAATTTGCGATGGATCTGATGGAAGATTACTGTGGAGCAAGATTGACACACTCTTCAGTGCGTATCGGTGGTGTACCTCTTGACCTGCCTGCAGGTTGGGTAGAAAAGTTGGCGTCATTCTGTGCGAAAGTGAATCATGAAGTAGAACATACGTATGAAGCACTTTTAACGGAAAACCGTATTTGGAAGATGCGTTTGGAAAATGTAGGGGTTATCTCAGCAGAAGATGCTCTTTCCTGGGGCTGTACAGGACCAATGCTCAGAGGTTCCGGCGTGAAGTATGATATCAGAAAAGAGGAACCGTATGAGCTTTATTCGGAGCTTGATTTTGATATTCCTGTAAGTGACAGATGTGATTCTTATGGTCGTTACAGACTCTATATGGAAGAGATGAGACAATCCGTAAGGATCTTGGAACAGCTTATCCCTATGTATGCGAAGACCGAACCACAGTTGATGGCACATGCACCACAATATATCTCTGCACCAAAAGAAGAGATCATGACACAAAACTATGCACTTATGCAACACTTTGTACTTGTCACACAGGGGATGAGACCACCAAAAGGTGAAGTCTATGTCCCAACTGAGTCGCCAAAAGGTGAACTTGGATTCTATATTAAGTCAGAGGGTGAGCCGTATGCTTACAGACTGAAGTGTAGAGCACCGAGTTTCTTCCATACAGGATTGCTTCAGGAGATTCTTGTAGGTACTTATATAGCAGATGTCGTTACGATCATTGGTACTACCAATATCGTATTCGGTGAAGTTGACAGATGAGAACCGTTGGAAAAGGTGAAGAGTTTCACCTTTTTTGGTTTGAAACCGAAGCGGTCGGAACAAAGTGTAGCCGCGTAGGCAGGAGGACAAATATATAATGAAAAGATATGATTTAAGACATTTAAAAGATGATTTTTATGACAGAATGGTCGAACTTATTGATAAAGGTATCAAGGTCGGTGAAGTAGGAATATTCCTTTTTGAAGTAGGGGATTTTTCTTCTATTCAAAAGAGTGCTGATGTCATAAGAGCCACAGGACATGATTTGATGAACTCATTGAAGTTCAATGAAGTAGATTGGACCATTGTGGTGAAAAAAGTAGATGAAGAGACCAGAAAAGCCAGAGTAGAGAAAATAGAAGCAGAAGAAGAAGCCCAGGCAGCTGAAGCTGAGACAGAAGAGAAGGCCAAATAATGTCAGGTATCGTATTCTCTACTTGGAGGGATGAATTTATCGATAATCGCGGTAAATCATCCCAAGAGTGGGGTGAATCAGGGTTTAAACTGCCTGAAACCTATCATGGAGATACAAACTCTAAAGCATTTATCGGCTGGGATGGTGTTGCCATCTTTGATGAAGATATTGATGCTGTTGAGTTAGCGTCACAGTATGCTGCACAGTACCAAGAGTATTCAGAGGCATGTGGACGTTGTGCTCCAGGTAGATGGGGTGGCAGGATCCTTTATGATTTACTCGACAAAATCGCTCGAGGTGAAGGTTCACATGATGATATTGCACACTTAAAAGAGATCTCTCAGACAATGATGACTACCTCTAAGTGCGAGATCGGGAAAACAGTACCTAAACCTATTCTGGATCTGATGGAGCACTACAAGGATCAGTTTGACAGATGTATTGATGGTCAAATACCTTCTAAACATTATGGAGGTGATACTTCCTATATCGCTAAGGTAACGGCACCATGTACCGATATGTGTCCGGCACATGTTGACATCCCTGCATATATCGAGGGTGTAAGAGATATGGTGTTTACAGACTCTTTGGCGGCGACCAGACAGACGATGCCGCTGGCACATACCTGCGGTCGCGTCTGCCCACACCCGTGTGAAGATGCCTGTCGCCGTGCGAACCTTGATGAGCCTATCTCCATTATGGAACTTAAGCGTTTGGGTGCGGATTATGAAACAGATCATGAACTGCCTTGGCTGCATCCAAAAGAGCCTAAACCATTAAGAAATGATGGTAAGAAAGTGGCGATCATCGGTGCAGGACCTGCAGGTCTGACTGCAGCGTATTACTTGGCACTTGAGGGGATCAAAGTAGATATCTTTGAAGAGTTGCCGGTAAACGGCGGTGAAGTAGCCGTAGGTGTACCTGAGTATCGTATGCCTATCGGTAAATACCAAAAAGATATCGATCTTGTGCTTGAAATGGAAGCAGTAAGTATTACAAACAACCATAGAGTTGATGCAGAACGTCTTAAAGAGATAGATGCCGAGTATGATGCAACACTGCTTGGTTTTGGTACAAGGCTTTCCAAGAAAGTGCGTGCAAACAATGAAAACCCGAAAATGGGTGGTTACTGGGGTGCGATAGATATGCTTGACAAGGTCAACCTGTGGCATAAGTACAAGATAGGTTCACCGGCATCAAATGAGCTTGCAGGTAAAACAGTTGTGTGTGTAGGCGGTGGATTTACCTCTATGGATGTTGTAAGATGTTCCATACGTGAAGGGGCTAAAAAAGTGATCATGCTTTACCGCCGTGATGAAAAAACCATTATCCGAAACACGACCTATGAAGAGTATCATGAAGCAGTTGAAGAGGGTGTTGAGTTTATCTTCCACTCTGCGATCGAAGAGATCTATGATGATGGTGAGAAGATCACTAAACTCAAAGTGAACAAGTTTGAACTTGTTCCGGATCCGGATGGCGGCAGAGCACAGCTTGTAAAGATAGAAGATGGAGATTTTGAGATCGAATGTGATTATCTGATCCCTGCGGTTTCACAGGCAGCCGATCTGCAGATCATACCGGAAGAGTGGAATATCGAACTTACAAGCTGGAATACACTCCTCACCAACGGTAAAGACTATATGACATCCCGCCCGGGACTTTTTGCTGCGGGTGACTGTGAATATGGACCGATGACCATTGTGAATGCTGTAGGACAAGCAAGAAGAGCTGCATCCGTGATCAGCCGTTATATCTATGATGGCAAGTGTACATTGACAGATGATGAGATCATGGAAGACCATTTGGGAAAACTCAAAGTCTATGACAAAAATGAGAAGATCACCGGTTGGATGCCTGGACTTCCACGGGCAGAGAGTGAAAAGCTCGGTGTAGATGAGCGTAGAACGAATAACAGAGAAGTGAACCTTGGTTTCACAGGCGAAGAAGCCATGGCTGAAGCTGAACGTTGCATGCGTTGTTACTATATCTCAATGGTGGCGGTGTAATATGGGTGTACATAATTCTATACATAAAGGGAAAGAGATCACAGTTACCATAGATGGTAAAACGTGTAAAAGTACCTTTGGAAAAACGATCCTGGATATTGCAAGAGAGAATGATATTTACATTCCAACCATGTGTTATCTGACAAAAGTACAGCCTATAGCTTCATGCCGTATGTGTATAGTCAATGTGGAGGGTGTTGACGGCATGATCCTTTCATGCCAGGAGAAAGCAACTGACGGTGCAGTGATCAATACACAGAATGATGAACTCAATAAAGAGCGTCAAAACATCATGAAACTCTATAATGTAAATCACCCATTGGAGTGTGGTGTGTGTGACAAGAGTGGGGAGTGTGACCTTCAAAACAAAACGATGGAGTTTGGTTTAGAAGAACAATCCTTTACTGCACGCGACCAGTACAGACCTGTAGAGAACTGGGGACATGTATCTTATGACCCTGCACTCTGTATCATGTGTGAAAAGTGTGTGAGGGTCTCTACAGAGATCACAGGAGACGAAGCACTTCAGTTAAAGTTTGGCGGATACTCTTCCACGATCATCAATGTGAAAAAAGAGAAAAATTATGCTTCTTTGGGTGAAGCAGCAGCCGTATGCCCTGTGGGAGCATTGGTAGATACGAACTTTAAGTATACAAGTAATGCCTGGGAACTTGAAAAGATACCAAGTGCCTGTCCACATTGTGGCGGCGGTTGCCAGATGACCTATGAAGTGAAAAATAACAGGATCTACCGTGTGACCAATGCCTTTGAATTCTCAAATCTTTGTGGTGCGGGAAGATATGGTTTTGATTATGCCAATAAAAATGTCACAAAAGACAAAGAAGCATTCAGTAAGGCGGTTCAAGCATTTGAAACGGCAGAGAGTATCATTTTTGGCAGCCAGATCTCCAATGAAGAAGCCCTGATCCTTCAAAAATTGAAAGAGAAAAAAGGATATAGGCTTGTATCGCATGAAGCCAGGAATTATCAGAAATTCATGCAAGCCTACAGTACGATAACAGGCAAAAGCCTTTATGCCGGTACACTTAAAAAGATCTCTGAATCAAGAGCGGTCATCATTCTGGGGACAAAGGTCAATGATGACAGTCCTACAGTGAAATACCATATCAATATGGCAAGTAAATGGCATAGGGCCAGAGTAGCTTATATGCATCCATTGGAAGATACTGAGATACAAAATATTGTTACACAGTTCATCAAATATGAAGCAGGAAGCGAAGAGGGTGCAGCAGCACTTCTGGTCGATACTTTACTCAGAGATGTTGAAGTCCCTAAATCGATCAGAGCATTCCTGGATGATCTGGATATCGGTAACTTAAGTGCAGAGAGCAACATCGGTGAAGAGGAACTTGATGCATTACGAAGATCATTGATCAAAAAATCCGGTTTTTCATTGGTGGTCGGTGCTGATCTTTATGCACATCCAAGAGCAGTGCAAATTGCAAAACTGATCGCATTGCTTGAACAGTATGCAGGATTTAACGTAGTTTGTATACCTCCTGCGGGTAATGCAATGGGTGTATCACTGATCTGTGATCTGGATGATGAAGCAGAAGGGAAAACAGTTGGATATAATGCTCCGGCTGACTTCACTCTCTCTGCGCTCGGAGACGGAGATCTGGATATGCCGGCAATGAATCAACAGGAGGGAACGCTCACAACGATAGATAAACGTGTCGTACCGATGAATGTTGCATTGCCGTATGGCGGATATGTATTGAATGATATCGCAAATAGTTTAGGCTTAAATGCAGAATATACGATAGATTATACAAAAGAGCTGCCTGTAGACAGAGGGTTTGAAGCGCAGGAGTTTGATAGCTTGCCGGACTACTTTGACAGTGTGGGAAATGAACACAGAGGATACTTGTTAAAAAGTATGAAGGTCTCTGTGAACAGAGTATTGGAAGAAGTTTCCGAAATAGACGGTTTTGATGGTGCAGTCGTATATAATTGTAATCCGACAGAGCAGTTTTCTGCATTTACACAGAAATGTGAATCTCTGAAAACAGAAGCATTTTTATTAGGCTCACAACAATTTGCAATGGCAACAAAACTTCAGGATGGAGAGAGTATCTCTTATGTCATCGATGGTGTAAACTTTAATCGTGTGTTTAAGATTGATACATCTATGAAGGGAACCATAGCGCTTAATCCTACTTTTGATATGGGATTAAGTGGGGCTTTGTTATCCTCTTATAGATTTAGCAGGTTAGATTTTGAAAGGGCAGGGAAATAATATGAGTACAGTCAATATTAAAATTGATGGTAAAGAATTTGCAGTTAAAGAGGGTGAATATATTCTTAATGCAGCACGTGCCAATAACGTTTTTATCCCGGCAATTTGTTACTTGACAAGATGTTCGCCAACACTGGCGTGTCGTCTTTGTCTTGTAGAAGCTGACGGAAAACAGGTATATGCATGTAATGCAAAAGTGAAAGAGGGTATGGAGATCACAGTTGATACACCAAATATCCTTGAAGAGCGTCGTGCGATCATGGAAGTGTATGATGTCAATCACCCTCTTCAGTGTGGTGTATGTGACAAGAGTGGAGAGTGTGAACTTCAAAACTATACTTTAGAGTTAGGTGTGGATTCACAATCATATATGATACCAGATACAAAGAGAGAGACAAAAAATTGGAGTTCTGTGCTGCATTATGATGCAGGGCTTTGTATCGTATGTGAACGATGTACAACAGTGTGTAAAGATATGATAGGTGATGCAGCGCTTACTACAGTCAAAAGAGGCGGAGAAGCTCTCGATAAAGGCTTTAAAGAGACTATGCCTAAAGATGCTTACGCAATGTGGAACAAGCTTCAAAAATCTGTTATTGCACCGAGTAACGGTACAGAATTCACTGATTGTTCAGATTGTGGTGAGTGTGCAGCTGTGTGTCCTGTAGGAGCATTGGTAAGCAGGGATTTCCAATATACTTCAAATGCCTGGGATCTGAAAAGAGTACCTGCCGTATCTGCACACTCTTCTGACGGATTCCAGATCTACTATGAAGTGAAGCCGACTTCTATTGAAGACAGAAGTGAAAAGATCTATCGTGTGACCAATGAGTGGAACTATGTATCACTTGATGGAGCTGCACGTTTTGCCTATGATTTTGAGAACAGAGACGTAGTAAAAGATGAGCAAGCCTTTGAGAAAGCGGTAGAAGCATTCAAAAAAGCCCAAACCATTCGTTTTAATTCTGTGATCACCAATGAAGAGGCACTGATGCTTCAAACACTTAAAGAGAAGATGGGCATAAAGCTTTATAATCCGGAAGTAAGAGCCTTCCAGAAATTCTTGGGTTATTATCAAAAAGCTTCAGGCAATAGATTCTACACTACAGATACAGATGCAGTGATGAAAAAGAGTGATTTTGTGATCGCTATGGGTACCGCACTTAGAAATGACAGCCCGGGACTCAAATATGCATTTAACAATGTTCAGAAGATGAACAAAGGTGCAGGACTTTACTTCCATCCGGTAGGGGACACACTGATCCCTTCATTTGGTAAAAATGTAGAGTGTTTTACACATAAACCTGGACTTGAAGAAGCAGCGCTTTATCTTGTATTGGACCTGTTTGCAGATAAAGAGAAACTTCCTGATGATGTCAAAGAATACATTGCAAGCTTCAAAAGTTCTGAAAAGAAGACCATTAAAGAAAAGGTGATGAAAGATGTCACTGAAATGGTAAAAGATGAAGAGACAGGCGAAGAGAAAGAAGTCACTAAGAAAGTGCCGGAGATGGTAGAGAAAGAGATCACCATTGAACGTAATGGCTTAGTGGATCTTTTAGGCGGCAACTCTGAGAAGTTTGAAGAAGTATTTGCAAAAATGATGAAGAAAAAAGAGTCTTTCTCTATGATGATCGGTGAAGATTTCTACTATCATGACAAAGCAGAGAATCTTGCAAAACTTATCGCCTTGGTTGAAGAGACGTCAGAGATCGATGTAGTCATGGCTCCACCTAAGTCCAATGCATTGGGTGTTGCACTTATCTGTGATCTTGATGATGAAGCAGAAGGATATACTGTCGGATACAATGAAAATGGTGATTTCAGACTCTCTGCCCTTGGAGACGGTGATCTGGATATGCCGGCGATGAACCAGCAAGAGGGTACACTGACCAATATGTCAAAAAGAGTCGTACCTACCAATGCAGCTTTGGAATATGGCGGGTATGAGCTTAATGATATCGTTTCTGCATTGATAGATGGAGAAAGAGAGACGATTGATTGGACAGTAAAACTTCCAACAGCAAAAGGATACAAGGCCATTGCTTTTGATGATCTGGAAAATGGATATAGCAATGATGGTACAGAAAACCGTGGTTATCTTTTAAAAACGTCAACCAGAAAAGTAAAAATGCCTAAAGTTGAAAAATTTGATGAAGCATCAGCCCTTGAAGGAGAGATTGTCTATAGATGTAATCCGGGAAGACAATTTAGTGACTTTACAGATAAAGCACATGAGATCTTTGAGCCATTTGGACTCTATGCCAGCATAGCAAAAGCAGAAGAGCTCGGGGAAAAGGTAGAAATTATATTTGAGAATGGAAGTATTATCGTAGATGTTATTGTCGATGATAAGATTGAAGGTGATATTACAAAACTTTCAGACTTTAAAAGTGCTAAAGATGTATATACGCTCTTTGGTGAGTCCAGATATAAAACAGTAACAATGAGAAAGGTGTAATATGGAAACAACACTCGTAGAAAATTTACCAGAAGTTACAGCAGTAGGTGTGCTTATTAAAGCTATTATTATTTTAGCAGTAATCTCTGCTATTGCTGGATTTGGTACTTATATCGAAAGAAAAGTACTTGCATTTATGCAAAGAAGGTTAGGACCTATGCACGTAGGACCTTATGGCTTGCTACAACTTGCAGCAGACGGGATCAAACTTTTTACCAAAGAAGATATTGTTCCGCAAAATGCAAATAAATTCATCTTCATGATCGCACCGATCATTACTGCGGCAACAGCATTTATCGCATTGGCAGCAGTACCTGTCTTCCCGGATTTTACTATTCCTGAGTTCATTCCGTTATTAGGCGGTACATTTGTACCTTCTATCGCAGCAGATCTGAATATCGGTATTCTATTTGTATTGGGTATGATGGCATCAGGACTTTACGGTCCTTTGTTGGCGGGTATGTCGCAAGCGAATAAATGGGGTATCATCGGTGCAGCAAGAACAGCAGTGCAATTTTTGAGTTATGAAGTCGTAACAGGACTTTCTATCTTGGCACCTATTATGATTGTAGGTTCACTTTCATTTGTAGACTTCAATAATGCACAATCAGAAGGGATCGGTTCATGGCTCATCTGGCAACAGCCTGTAGCATTTGTACTTTTCCTTATTGCAGGATTTGCAGAGACGAATAGAACACCATTTGATTTGCTTGAGCATGAAGCAGAGGTTGTTTCCGGGTATGCAACAGAGTATTCAGGGATGAGATGGGGGATGTTCTTCATCGGTGAGTATGCCAACATGATCACTATCTCTATTATTGCAGCGATCGTGTTCCTTGGCGGATACAGTGAAGGTACGCTTGGTTGGCTTACAATTGTCTTGAAAGTCGGATTCTTCTTCTTATTGATGTTATGGGTAAGAGCATCTTGGCCGCATATAAGACCGGATCAGTTGATGTGGCTCTGTTGGAAAGTCTTAATGCCAATTGCGGTGATCAATGTAGTGATCACCGGTATTGTGATGATGGTGTAAGGAGAAAGTATGGGTTTAGAACAATTTAAAAACAGGAATGTAGGAACGCAAAACTACAAAACACTTGACTTGGGTAAAACACCTACACGTGGTTTGGATAAGTTTAAACAGGTAGTCAATAGGACCTTTAAAGGGGAACTTTTTGTAGGACTTTGGGTTACACTCAGAGAGATGATCAATGCCCTTTTCCGTGGAGAGATGCATACAGTGAAGTATCCGTTTGAGAAACTTCCTATCTCTCCAAGATATAGAGCCATTCATGATATGCTCAGACTGCTTGAGAGTGGTCACTACAGATGTATCGGGTGTGGACTTTGTGAAAAGATCTGTATCTCCAACTGTATCACAATGGATACAAGATATGATGAAAATCAGCGTAAAGAGGTGAGTGAATATACGATCAACTTCGGACGTTGTATCTTCTGTGGATACTGTGCAGAAGTATGTCCGGAACTTGCGATCGTACATGGACCGAGATATGAGAATGCTTCTGAGCAGAGAGCCAGTTTCTCACTCTTTGAAGATATGTTAACGCCTATCGATAAGCTTAACTTACAACAAGAGTATGAAGGATTTGGTGCAGTTTCACCAAATGCAGATGACAATATTAAACAAACGCCATTAGCGTATTAGGAGGAGTGGAAATGTATGAAATAATAGCCTTTTACCTATTTTCGGCTTTAACAATAGGACTTTTCCTGATTACAGTGATGAGTAAGAATGTACTCTATGCAATGACATCACTTGCTGCGGGAATGGTACTTATCTCAGGATTTTTCTTTATTTTGGGGGCAGACTTTCTTGGTGTAGTGCAACTTATCGTTTATGTAGGTGCTGTTATGGCACTTTATTCGTTTGCGATGATGTTCTTTGATGCAACAAGAGATATCAAAGAGAAGAATACAAATTCAGCGTTGATATTTTTACTTGGCGGTTTGAGTGCGGTAGTTTTGGTTTTGATATTCGCCGCACCTATTCATAGTGATGCGATTCAGGCACTTTACCCTATGCATGAAGGTGTGGGTAATGCTCAAGATGTAGGTATTGTACTTTTTACAAAGTATCTCGTCCCGTTTGAGGTAGCAGCGGTAATGTTGCTTGTAGCAATGATAGCAGGGATTATCCTTGCTGGTAAAAAAATGGATCAGAGTCTCACCGAAGATATGGCTGCAGATGATGAAATTATGACACAAAAGGATGCAAAATGATAGGTCTTACTCACTACCTTATCGTCTCAGCACTGATTTTTTCTATAGGATTAATGGGTGTATTGAGAAGAAGAAATCTTTTGATGCTTTTCTTCGCAACAGAGGTGATGCTCAATGCAGTTAATATAGCATTTGCGGCGATCTCACACTATTATAATGACCTGACTGGTCAAATGTTTGCATTCTTCATCATTGCTATTGCAGCAAGTGAAGTGGCAGTCGGACTTGGAATTTTGATTGTCTTGTATAAAAAATACGGTAGTCTTGATCTTGATGATCTTGCAAGTATGAAGGGGTAATGATGGAAAATTTAGTATATATAGCACTCTTTGCTCCGTTTGTAAGTTCGATGTTCTCAGCGCTGTTTGGTATGAGCCCAAGACAAACATTTGTAGGGATAGTAGCATCTTCGTTACTTTTTATCTCTTTTGCAGCTTCAGCAATGTTGGCATTTCATGTCTATACTACAGGCACATCCGTACATGTAACAATGATGGAGTGGATCTCTGCAGGTGACTTAACGATTCCGTTTGGGTTCCTTGTAGATCAAGTCTCTGTAACAATGATGACCGTGGTTACTTTGGTTTCTACTGTGGTTCATATTTATTCTATCGGATATATGGATCATGATAAGAGTTTCAATAGATTCTTTTCTTATCTCTCTGCATTCGTTTTCTCTATGATGATCCTGGTCATGAGTGATAACTTTGCCGGTCTCTTTATCGGTTGGGAAGGCGTGGGTGTCTGTTCCTGGTTACTTATCGGTTTCTGGTACCATAAAGAGGATGTTTCAAGAGAAGAGAACCCTTCTATCTCTCCATCATGGGCAGCAAATGAAGCATTCATTATGAATCGTATTGCTGACCTTGGTATGTTGGTAGGACTTTTTATACTCTATTGGAATGTAGGAAGTCTTCAATATGATGTTGTTTTTTCGGCATTGCCTAATTTAAGCGGAAGCATTCTTAATGCTGCAGCCGTTGCACTCTTTATAGGTGCGATGGGTAAATCAGCACAGTTCCCACTCCATACATGGCTTACAGATGCGATGGAAGGACCTACTCCGGTTTCTGCATTGATCCATGCTGCAACGATGGTAACAGCAGGGGTTTTCCTGGTGATTAGAGCAAATCCTCTTTTTGCTATGACACCTGAGGTGAGTTTCTTTATCGCGGCACTTGGTACATTTGTAGCATTCTTCGCAGCTTCTATGGCACTGGTAAACAGAGATCTTAAAAGAATCATTGCATTCTCTACACTTTCTCAGTTGGGATATATGTTCGCAGCAGCAGGTCTTGGTGCATACTGGATCGCACTTTTCCACCTTGCAGCACATGCATTCTTTAAAGCACTTCTCTTCTTGGGTGCAGGTAACGTGATGCACGCTATGCATGATGAGCTTGATATCTTTAAGATGGGTGGATTGAAAAAAGTGATGAAATGGACTTATATTTATATGGGTCTTGCATCATTGGCATTGGCAGGTATTCCATTCTTTGCAGGCTTCTTTTCAAAAGATGCCATTATTGAAACAGCATTTAACGAAGGTACATTGGTACTTTGGGCTATCTTGGTAGTTACAGCAGGTATGACAGCATTCTATAGTTTCAGACAGGTCTTCTTGACTTTCCTTGGTGATGAGAGATATAAAGCATTTGGTATTCATCCGCATGAAATGTACAAATTCGTACTTGTTGCTATGTCACCACTTGCTATTTTGGCAATGGTAGCGGGCTTTGGTATGGGAAGCTTTGAGCATTTTGTAACGAAACTTCTACCAGAGTATCATATGAGTGAGCATACACATCATATTGCATGGATACTGGGTCTTGTAGTCCTTGTGTTCGCTGTAGGTGGTATTTGGTTAGCATATAAAAAATATGCTAAAGGGCTTAAGAGAGATGAAAAACTTGAAAACAGCTTTATCTATAAACTACTTGCAAACCAATATTATATTCCACAGCTTTATGGGGAGTTTATCTCTAAACCATATGCAATGCTTTCGGAAATGATGTGGAAAAATGTAGATATGAAGATAGTAGATGCAACCGTAGACGGTATTGCTAAATTTATCTATAAAAGTGGTGATGGCTCTAGAAAGATGCAAACAGGTAACCTTTCAAACTATCTAAATTGGATGGCTGTCGGTGGAGTTTTACTCTTGGTGGTCGCAGCCCTCTCAGCGATGTTAGGTTAAGGAGTAGAGATGGATAATATTTTAAGTGTATTAGTATTTTTCCCGGCAATCGCGGGATTGTTGGGGTTTGTTGTTCATAAAGAGAGTGCTAGAGCATATGGTATCACAGTAGCTGCCATAGAGTTCCTGCTTTCTTTATGGTTATGGTTCAGTTTCGATACTGCAAATGCAGGCATGCAGTTTATGGAGATGATTCCTTTGATCCCTGATTTTGGTGTGAGTTATTACCTGGGTGTGGATGGTATTTCATTGTTTATTATTATTATGGCAACATTGATGACACTGATCGGTATGATGAGTATGAGTACCACACATAACATCAAAAACATGATCATTACGCTTCTTTTCCTAGAGATGACAATGGTAGGTGTATTTGTGTCACTTGATGCAATTATCTTCTATCTTTTCTGGGAGCTTTCTCTTGTGCCAATGCTCTATATCATTGGTGCTTGGGGTGGACCTCTTAGGGTGTATGCCTCTGTAAAGTTTTTCCTCTATACTTTTGCAGGATCACTTATCATGTTGGTAGGTATGCTTTTTGTGGCGTATGTGTATCATAACCTTACAGGTGTATGGAGTTTCGCGATTACAGATTGGTATGCATTGGTTCTCCCTGTTGATTATCAGTTATGGCTATTCGCAGCATTCTTCTTAGGGTTTGCGATCAAAGTGCCAATGTTCCCATTCCATACATGGTTGCCTTATGCCCATGGTCAGGCACCAACTATCGGTTCGGTAATACTTGCTGCAGTACTTCTTAAAATGGGTACTTATGGATTTGTAAGATTTTCACTTCCAATGTTCCCGGATGCATCTGTAATAGCAATTACACCTATTGCTGTGATCTCGATCATTATGATCATCTATACAGCAATGGTGGCTTACGCACAAAAAGATATGAAACAGGTGATCGCTTATTCTTCAGTTTCACATATGGGTATCATTATGCTTGGTATTTTTGCGATGAATGCAGAGGGTATCGGCGGTTCAGTTTTCCAAATGCTCTCTCACGGTATCGTATCAGGTGCTCTGTTCATGCTTGTAGGTGTGATCTATGACAGAAGACATACAAAAATGATGGATGAGTTCGGTGGCCTTGCTTCAGTGATGCCTAAGTATGCGGTTATCTTCGGTATTATGCTTATGGCTGCGGTTGGATTGCCATTGACCATTGGTTTTGTCGGAGAATTCCTTGTGCTTCTTGGTTTCTATCAAGTTTCACCGATCATGACTATTTTAGCAGGTACCTCTATTATTATTGGTGCAGTCTATATGCTTACAGTGTATAAAAAAAGTTTCTTCGGTCCTATTACGAATGAAGCAAACAGAACGCTGAAAGACCTTGATGCTAAAGAGACATGGTCATTGGTACCATTGGTTCTTATTGTTGTTTGGTTAGGTGTTTATCCTAAACCGGTATTGGGGCCTATTGATAATTCTGTAAAAGCGATGTTGACCTTTATGGATGAAAAGGCGATTACACAAGAGGCTAAAGATATGATACAAGTAGCCAGATCTGTTACAAAAACTGGGGAGGTGAAGTAATGTTGCAGCCAATTAATATAAGTTTAGAGAGTCTAAACCTTATCACACTTGCACCTATGCTTATCGCTATTGCGGGTGGATTGATTATTTTGGTTCTTAACCTGATCAATGAAAAATTACATAAGTCATTGTACGTTATGTTAACGCTCCTGATTCTTTTTATTGATTTTGGTGCTGTATTGGGACTCAATGTAAATGAACGTGGATTTTTTGATGTTATGCTTATAGATGGTATTTCTATCATTTCCCAATTAATGATCATCGTCGGGTCTATGATATTTATTCCATTGGCATTGACTTCAAAAAGATTTCATGAGTATTCCTATCCTGAGTTCTTTGCACTCTTTTTGTTCATGATCGCAGGATTCCAGTTTATGGCAGCGAGTGATAACCTTATACTTATCTTTGTAGGGATCGAAACAGCATCTCTTGCGCTTTATACACTGATTGCTCTTCATAACAGAAGTAATTCTTACGAGGCAGCAGTAAAATATTTTACTATGGGTGCGCTTGCAGCGGCATTTTACGCCATGGGGTCAGCAGTGATCTATGGATTGACAGGATCTGTTGAGCTTTATAAGATCTCTGAAATCCTTGCAACACGTCTGAATGAAACTGGATTGATGATCGCTATTTTTGGTTCATCAGTATTGTTACTTGTAGCGTTTGCATTTAAACTTTCACTCTTCCCGTTCCATACATGGGCACCAGATGTCTATGAAGGAGCATCTGCTCCATTGGCCGGGTATATGTCAGTAGTACCAAAAATAGCAGCATTTGTTGTTTCTGTCAGAATCTTTGGTATGTATATTGATCTTGGAGTTGAGTGGGTGAGAATCATTATCTTGGTACTTGCAGTAGTCACAATGACGCTTGCAAATATTATGGCACTGGTTCAAGAAGATGTGAAACGTATGCTTGCATACTCATCTATCTCTCATGCCGGTTTCATTATGGCTGCTTTAGCACTAGATACTACTGAGGGAACAACAAGTATCTTCCTTTACTATGCACTCTTTATGTTTACTAACCTTGGTGCATTTTCAATGCTATGGATCTCTCGTCATAAGAACAGAAGATTCAATGCAAGATACGATCACCCTTATGAAAAGTTTGCAGGGTTCATTCAAATTATGCCGGTAGGTGCGGTCATCATGGGTCTGTTTATGCTCTCTCTTGCAGGTGTACCTCCATTCTCTATCTTCTGGGGTAAGATCTATGTGATGCAGGCAGCAGTAAATTCAGGCTATATATGGTTGGCTGTTGTGATGGGTCTAAACTCTGCTATCGCAGCATACTATTACTTGAAACTAATCGTCTATATGTTCTTGAAAGATCCGGTAAAAAATGTTGATACGATTTACTATAACCTCTCTAAGCCTCTGATGGCAGTGATCGGTTTAGCAACGCTTGCAACAATAACAGCTATCTTCTATGTACAACCGCTGATCTCTTATCTTTATTATATGATAAGTGCAAGTGGATATTAGAAAAACGTAAGAGCAAACAGGCCACACTATGTCATCCTCGTGCTTGACACGGGGATCTGGAATTTTGATATGTGGCGTTTATCAGATATTCTCTTTAGCTTTTACTCTAGATTCCCGATCGGAGTCGGGAATGACAGAAGTATTAGCTTCTAATATAGTAATAAATCCTCTAATGCCTCAACACTTCCCTTTATCACATTACTAAACTGAGAGTTATTAAACGTTTTTTGTCTTTTGGCAAGTCGTGCAGTATTCGTAGTGATCTTCTCTATCAGTAATTTTTTGTCATAGATGCCATCAAGATAGGCTAAAGTCTCTTTGACCCCTATGGCTTTCATACAATGGGGTTTGCGTGTATATTTTTTTTCCAGAGCACATACTTCATCGATAAGCCCCTCTTTTATCATCATAGATGTACGTAATGCAATACGTTCTCTCAGTTTGTTTCTCTCGATATCTATCTGGTAAATAGGAAGTGAAGCAGTAATTGCCGGTTGTGGCGGAAATTGCTTGAAATACTCTGTGGGCAAAAGAGAAGTTTCAAGATAAATATGTAAAGCCTTTTCTATACGGTAAGGGTCATTAGCTGCAATTTTACCCATATACTCAGGATCCAGGCTGTAAAGCCATTGGTATGTTTTTTGCAGATCCTGTAAATATTTTTTTGTTTCATTCCTTGTAGCCTCTGAGATAGAAGGAAGAGTACTTATTCCTTCTATCAGCATTTTAAGATAAAAACTTGTACCTCCGACTATGACAAGATTTTTTCCCTCTTCGGATGCTTTATTATAAACCTCATGATAAAGTTTGATAAAGGTTGTGACATCAAAACTCTCATTAGGATAGAGATAGTCTACCCCAAAATGTTCTATGCCTTCTCTCTCTTCCAAAGTAGGTTTTGCCGAAACGATATCTATCTCTTTATAAATAGAGAGCGAATCGATAGAGAGGATATAGGCGTTCATTTTTTGTGCCAGCTTAATGGAAAGTGCTGTTTTCCCCGATGCAGTCGGACCAATAAGGGCTAGTTGTTGCATAGTATTCATAGTGTAATCATACCATACTGTGTGTTAAGAGATAAGCGTTAAGTGTTAAGAGGGTAAAATGTGATAAATGTTTGTTTGGAGAAATAATGGGTCTATTTGACAAAAATAATCGTTTCAATATCGCTAATCTTATCACTTTCGGTAATATTGCTGCAGGTTTAATAGCGATACATTTCATTGTCCATGGGGATTTTTTTACAGCTATTATCTTGGCATGGATCGCTGGTGCATTGGATATTGCTGATGGTAAAGTAGCACGAAAATATAATCTCTCTACTGAATTTGGAATACAGGTAGACAGTTATGCTGACTTTATCTCCTTTGTAGTGATGCCATCATTTTTGCTTTATTATGCAATTACAAAAGAGAGTTCAGGTTTGCAAGAGTTGATCTTGGGAGTGATTTTTATTTTTTATATTGTTTCTGGACTGAGAAGACTGATCGAGTTTAATATTAAAGTAGAAGTAGGAGAAGCGGCCAAATATTTTGTAGGGGTACCAACGCCTTTAGGTGCGATATTGCTTTGGGTACTCTATCTGCTTTTCAGTTATGATATTATAGGTAACAGTTATGCGATCGGTGGCTTGGTTATAGCTATTGCCTGGTCTTTGAACAGTCAACTTAAAATCCCACACCCGTAGATAGTGAAGAGTGAAGAATGAAGAGTAAAGAGTTAAAAAGGAATATTTTTGTTGAGAAGTTAAGTCATTTCTCTGAATTGGTGATGTTTAAGCACTCTGTTTTTTCTTTACCTTTTATATTTATAGCAATGCTGGTAGCTTCCTATCATGACAGTGGTTCGGGATGGTTTGGATGGAAGTTACTCTTTTTAGGTACTTTAGCAGCGATAAGTGCAAGAAATTTCGCTATGGGTGTCAACCGTTATCTTGACAGAGATATTGATATTCTTAATCCTCGTACAAAAAACAGACCTTCTGTAGACGGAAGAGTAAGCAATGCTCAAATGATGGGATTCATCATTGTCAATGCATTGCTTTTCATAGGGGTTGCATATTTTATCAATACGTTGGCACTGCAACTTTCTGTTCCTATCTTAATCGTCCTGGGTGTCTATACAGTATTTAAACGTTTCTCGGCAGCAGCACACCTTATATTGGGAGTAAGCTTGGGGCTTGCGCCTATTGCCGGAGTTGTTGCAGTATCCGGAGAGATAACGACATGGTCTGTTTATCTGGCTGTAGGTGTAATGTTCTGGGTAGCAGGGTTTGACCTGCTTTACTCTTTACAGGATATGGAGTTTGATAAAGCCAATGGATTGCACTCCATTCCTTCACGTTTCGGGGCAAAAAATACGATGCATATAGCGAAGGTATTTCATCTACTGGCAGTTGTTTTTTGGGCTTGGTTTGTAATGGATGCCGGTATGGGTCTATGGGCACAATTGGCAGTGCTCTTTGCTACAGTAATGCTAACCTATGAACACTATCTTGTTAATAAAGACTTTACGAAGATCGACAAAGCTTTTTTTACGGTTAATGGATACCTTGGATTTGTCTTTTTACTTTTTATTATCATGGAGGTAATATAAATGGAATATATTATATTAGGATTGCTTTTATTGTTGACAGGTATACTTTTTTATCTTTACAACAACAATAAAAAACTTGCAGCAGAGAATAAAGTATTACAAGAGATACTTGAAGTGAAAGATACAACGATCTCCAATCTGCAAGCATCACGGGTTGCAGTAAAAGATGTCATAGAAAACTTTTCAGCACATAAAGAGGTTATGCAACTTATAGATGCAGGAGAAAGCAGGAAGAGTATCTCTGAGAAGTTGGGAATCCCAGTAAACAGGATAGAGCTTATCATCAAGTTTGACAAGATCAAAAAAGAACAACCTGTTTAATGAGCAGTATGATGCATAAGAGTTGGGAGAGTTTACTCTCTGAAGCATATATAAAGCTGGACAAAACCTATCGTGATTTTCTAGAAGAAGACAGAGGCTATTTCCCTTCCCAAACAGAGTATTTTAACGTATTTAAAACACTTCCAAGACATAAAGTAAAGTATATCTTGTTCGGGCAGGATCCCTATCCCCGTAAAGAGAGTGCAAACGGCTATGCTTTTATAGATGCAAAAGTAGAAAGCATCTTTTCTGATAAAGGATTGAGTAAAGAGGTGAACCGTGCTACAAGTTTACGAAATTTTATAAAAATGGCATTACTGGCCAGAGGTGATCTGTCACAAGAAGATTTATCACAGGATGCTATCTCTAAAATAGATAAAGAGAAACTTATCACCTCCATAGATGAACTCAGGATCAATTTTGAAAAAAATGGTGTTTTGCTTCTTAATACAGCATTGATCTTTACAGATAAAAAAAGTTCTGCAAAACATGTCAGATCATGGCGACCGTTCATACAAAGTCTCTTAGCTTCTTTGGAAGAGGAGAGACCTGAACTTATACTGTTCGGTACGCATGCGAAAGAGCTAAAAAAGAGACTTTCTTTGGAAAACTTTAAGACCATAGAACTGGAACATCCCTACAATCATACGTTTATTTCAAACGAAAAAGCATTAAATTTGTTCGGCAGTATGAATCTACTTGAAAAATAAAGCTAATTTCGCTAAAATTCTGCTCTTACATTGTTTTGTGCGCTCATAGCTCAGCTGGATAGAGCATCGGTTTGCGGTACCGAAGGTCTCAGGTTCGAATCCTGATGGGCGTACCACTATATCCCATATACATTTTCAAAATCAAGCCCTAACCAGAGTTATATTATAATAATATCAATATTTTTTGGAGCATTCTGCTATGCATATTTTACTTATAAACATCAATCCTGTAGTTTCTAGACTTATCTCTCTTTGTGTACGTGAAGACAATATTGACCTTGAAGAGGTTGAAAATGTAGGTAAAGTTTCACGGGACAAATATGATATTGTATTTGTAGATGAAGCATCCTATGTAGAGGAAACAGAAAAATTTTTAGAGACTTTGATACTAAGAAAAAAAGTTTTTTTGTCAAGTAGTGATGAAGTGAATGATGAGGTAAACTTTTTTGACAGTATCATTAAAAAACCATTTTTACCTTCACAGATCACAGCAATACTGGAAAGTGTAGAGGAGGATGAGACTTCTGAACCGGCTATAGAATTTCCTTCTATTTTTCCGCTTTCAAGTAATATACAGACTAGTGATGATCAGGAGGAATCCATAGATGAACCATTGGAAGAAGATACAGAAGCAGATACGAAAGTACTTGATCTTTATGAAATAGATAAGATAAAAGCACTTTTGGATATGAAAGAAGAGGATGAATCAATCAGAGAGGAAGAATATGAGCGTCGTAAAATGGAGGTTATCAAGCAGCAGTTGATTGCAGATGGTTTGGAGATAATTGATGAAGATGAATATGTTGAAACGTTGAGTAAAAAAGCAAAAAAACAAAAAAGTGACTCAAAAAAGAATAAAAAGAAAAAAGAAGAGACGTTTACGTTTGAAGAAGCGCTTATAGCCGCTATAGAGGGGATGAAAGTTAAAAAAATCAAAAAACTTCTCAAAGGTGCAGAAATTACGATCAAAATAAATTTTAAGGACAAGAAATAGATGAAAGAGGTACACAAGGGTGCAATTTTAGTACTTTCCGGTCCTAGCGGTGCAGGAAAAAGTACTATCATCCAAGAAGCTGCTAAGGAGATAGGGGAGTATTATTTTTCTATCTCCACTACTACGCGCAGTCCTAGAGTTGGAGAAGAAGATGGTAAAGATTATTTTTTTGTAAGCAAAGAGAGTTTTGAAAAAGATATAAAAGCAGGTAATTTCTTAGAGTATGCAGAAGTTCATGGTAATTACTATGGTACCTCCTTAAAACCGGTAAGAGAAGCACTCAGGGAAGGAAAACTGGTTATTTTTGACATTGATGTACAAGGACATCGTTTGGTAAGAGAAAAGATGAATGACATTACGACTTCGGCTTTTATTACACCACCTACGCTAAAAGAATTGGAAGTTAGACTTCGTGCAAGATCTACAGATGATGAGAGTGTTGTTCTGCAACGTATTGAAAATGCAAAAGAAGAGATACGTGCAGTAGGGGAGTATGATTTTACGATTATAAATGATATGATCGATGATGCTGTCGGGGAGTTTGTGATCGTTGCAAAAGCAGCAAGATTGAAACAAAGTCAAGAAGATGAAGAAAAATTTATCCAACAATGGTTGGGTTAAACATTTTTAAGTATAATTATTAAAATTTTAATATTGCATTTATTATGCATGTAGATAAAGGATGAACTATGGGTATGCCAAGTATGCCAGAACTATTGATCGTTTTAGCAATTGTTGTGCTTCTTTTCGGAGCAAAAAAGATTCCAGATCTTGCAAAGGGTATGGGAAAAGGTATTAAAGACTTTAAAAAAGCGATTAAAGAGGATGAAGAAGAGCCTAAAGAGATCGCTTCTAAAGAAGAGCCAAAAGTTGAAGCAAAAACCGAAGAGAAAAAAAGCGAAAACGCTTAAAAAAGTAGCGTTCAGCGTTTAGCGTTGAGCGTTCAGAAATTTATAATAGCAGTTGCTATACTCTACTACAACTCCATATTTACGGAAAATTTATGAAATTAAAATCACACATTAATCAAATCATTAAAGATGCTTTTAGTAAAGCCGGTATAGATACTGAGCCTATGTCTGTCACAGAAGCGACCAAAGCTGAATTTGGTGATTACCAATTCAATGGTGCTATGGCATTGGCTAAAAAACTGGGTAAAAATCCACGGCAGATCGCAGAAGATATTGTAGCTCATCTTGATCTGACAGGTGTTGTCACTAAAGCAGAGATAGCAGGACCGGGGTTCATCAACCTATGGATCAATCCTTTATGGATAGCGGAGCAATGTCAACATGCGTTAGGTGATGAGAGATTAGGTGTAAATAAGAGAGAGACCCCTATTAAAGTAGTGGTAGACTACTCAGGTCCGAACATGGCAAAGCAGATGCATGTGGGACATTTGCGTTCAACTATCATTGGTGACACATTGGCAAACCTGCTTGAGTTCCTGGGTGATGAAGTGATCCGTCAAAATCATATTGGGGACTGGGGTACACAGTTTGGTATGTTGATCGCTTATCTCGAAGAGATGGGTGAGGATGGCTCGGTAAGTTTGAAAGATCTTGAGCAGTTCTATAAAGATGCAAAAGGTCGTTTTGATGCAGATGAAGATTTTGCAAATAAAGCAAGAGCATATGTAGTAAAGATCCAAAGTGGAGATACACATTGTCTAGAACTTTGGCAAAAGTTCATTGATATTTCGTTAGGACATTGTGAAGAGGTATACAAGAAACTTGGTGTAAAGTTGACACGTGAAGATGTAAAGGCGGAGAGCTTTTATAATGAGGATCTTGTGAAGGTAGTAGAAGATTTGAAAAGACAGGGTACATTACAGGAGAGTGATGGGGCCCAATGTGTTTTCCTGGAAGGTGAGGAGATTCCTGTCATCGTGCAAAAAGCGGATGGCGGATACCTCTATGCAACAACAGATCTTGCAGCTTTACGTTACAGAGCCAATGTCCTTGGAGCGAAGCGTATCTCTTATGTGGTAGATGCCAGACAGGGAGAGCACTTTAAACAGGTTTTCAGAGTGGCTAAAGAGACAGGCTTTGTACCGGAAGATGTAAAACTTGAACACATTGCATTCGGGACTATGATGGATAAAGGCGGTAAACCATTTAAAACACGTGATGGGGGAACTGTAAAACTAATAGATCTGCTTGATGAAGCTGTTGTCAAAGCCAAAAATACCATTAAAGATCAAGAGGGTTACTCTGAAGAAGAAGTAGAGGAGTTAGCAAAGATTATTGGTATTGGTGCAGTGAAGTATGCGGATCTTTCTATCAACCGTGAATCTAATTATATCTTTAACTGGGATAAAATGCTCTCTTTTGAGGGAAATACATCACTCTATATGCAATATGCCTACGCAAGGATCCAAAGTATCTTTAGGCGTTTCGAGGGTGAGATCAAAGGCAATATTATTATAGGTGATGCACTTGAACATCGTTTGAGTGTGATGTTACTTCGCTTTGAAGACATACTTGACCGTGCAGCCATAGATGCAGCCCCGAATCAGATCACTACATATCTGTATGAACTTGTAACTCTATTTATGCGTTTTTATGAGCAAAACCCTATTTTAAAAGAGGGTGTGGATGAGCAGACAAAAATGAGTCGTCTGGCTTTAGCTGATCTTACGGCCAAAACCATTAAACAAGGCTTGGATATACTCGGTATTGAGGTTGTAGATAAACTGTGATTTTGTGTGCCTGTCAAGCACGATGCCAACGAAGCAAAGGAAGGATTCATGAAAGCACTCATTATTTTAGCCATTATCGTAACAGTGGCTATTATATTCTTTCAATACAATAAAAATAAAAATCTGAAAAAACTTTTTATAGCACTGGGTTCTTTTGCAATGATCATCTCTTTAGCAGTAGTCGGTAATGTAACACGACCTGTTATACCTATCTTTATGGCACATCTTATTTTAGTCATAATGGCATGGGGCGGGTTGATGATTTTTCTTGTGAAAGAGAGGTATTATTGGTGGGTTATTTTTTCGCCTGTTTTGACGATAGTACTTTTTTTACTGCTTGAAGCATTAACAGGTTCAGGGCATGAAGGAGTACTCCCTCTGCCTTAATTTTCTTTTTTCTTTTGATTTTCAACGAGTTCACTTAAAAATGTTTCAAGTGAATAGCGTTGTCTATACTCAGGTATCATGATATGTATGAGTATATCACCCAGATCAGCAACAACCCATTCGTCACTCATATCGGCATGAAGAAATGTTTCTCCCTGGGGCTTCAGACCCTCTTTGAGATGTTCAAAAAGTGCTTGCGTATGCTTCAGGTTGAGTGAGTTGGCGATTACTACACGGTCAGCGATATAATCTGCATCATCCAGGTTAAATACTTCTATCTCTTCAGCTTTTTTCTCATCAAGTATCTTTACGATACTATCTATTCTTTCGTCTATTGTCATTGGTTATTGTCCTTTATTGTCTTTTGAACCGAGTGTTGAATTCTTTTGTCAACATAGTGTAAATCTTTAGCATCCCTGATATCTGTTGAACTGATAGGGATATCAAGTGTCAATATCTTCCATTCTCTAAGAGCTTCAAGAGATAAAGGGTATTCCCCTCTTGTAATGATAACCCATATAATATGGGTATTGAGCCACTCAAAGTTATGCCATTTTGTCAAGGTTGACAAGTTGTCTGAACCAATGATAAGATATTTGACATTATAGTCTATGTTGAAATGTTTTATACTCTGTGAGGTAGTCGTACTTTTGCCCTCTCGTATCTCATAGTCATCCACGATCACATTGTCAACTGTGTCAAAGAGTGTATGACACCATGCTAAACGTTGTGTTGCACTGGCTAATGAAGATGTTTTAAAAGGGTTTAAGTAGGCTGGTACAACAAGCAGTTTATCGATATCTAAACTTTGTATCGCCTTTTCAACGATACGTTGATGTCCCATATGAGGAGGGTCGAAACTTCCTCCAAATATTGCAACAACTTGCTTGCCTTGTTTAACCAAAAGATAACCTCATTTAGTGTAAAATTGTGCGAATTAGAACGTTTTTTTAGCAAAGCTAAAAAATCTACGCTGACGCTGTGTCTACTTCAGCAGTAGGCTCATGCGGCTAGTCGCATTCTAACATAAATATGCATAAGGATAAACTATGGCTGTAAAAGTGGCGATCAATGGACTTGGTAGAATCGGTAGATGTGTGGCACGAATCATTGCAGATAGGGATGACATAGAACTTGTAGCAGTCAACGCAAGCGGGACTGAAGAGATGCTTGAGTATAACCTCAAGTATGACTCTGTACATGGAAGACGTAATGATGTGAGTGTAGCAAATGGCTACCTTAATATCGGTGAGACTAAAGCAAAGATCTTCGCAGAGCGTGAATTAAGCAAAATAGATTTTGCTTCTTGTGGCGCAGAGGTTGTTTTGGAATGTACAGGGGCTTTTTTAACAGCAGAGAGTGTTCAGCCTTATTTGGCCAATGGTGTAAAGAAAGTAGTCTTTTCTGCACCGGCAAAAGATGATACTGCTACATTTGTCATAGGTGCAAATGAGGGGGAGTATGCAGGAGAAGCGATTGTTTCAAATGCGAGTTGTACCACTAATGGACTGGCTCCTGTAGCCAAAGTAATCGATGATGCATTTGGCATAGAAAAAGGATTGATGACAACGATCCACTCATATACATCTTCCCAGCCTATCTTAGATGCGAAACACAAAAAAGATCCAAGGAAAGGTAGATCGGGTGCAGTGAATCTTGTACCAACAACTACCGGAGCAGCCAAGGCTATAGCAAAAGTATTGCCAAATCTTACCGGTAAACTCAATGGACAAGCGATCAGAGTACCAACACCGGATGTTTCCATGGTAGACCTTACTGTGACACTAAGCAAAGAGGCGATACTTGATGAAGTAAAAGAAGCATTTAAAACAGCAAGTGAAGGTTCTCACAAAGGTATCTTGGGTATAGATGAGGAATACAGAGTTTCTCAGGATTTTGTAGGGGAAGAGCTTAGTACGGTAGTACCTCTTGATACCATACAAGTGATCGGTGGGAATATGGTGAAAGTACTTTCCTGGTATGACAATGAGTGGGGTTACTCTTGTCGTTTGGTTGATATGGCATTACATGTGAGTAAAAAATAAGGGACAGGGTAGATGAGAACATTAAAAGATATTGAGATCGATGGCAAAAGAGTATTTATAAGATGTGACTTCAATGTCCCTAAAGATGAATTTGGCAATATTACTGATGACAGACGTATTCGTGCAGCATTGCCTACGATTCGTTATTGTATAGATAGAGATTGTAAAATCATCCTTGCTTCGCACTATGAAAGACCGGAGCCGGGCAAATATGAAGAAAAGTATTCTCTCAAACCTATTGCTAAAAGATTACATACATTGCTGAAGATCAAAAATGAGCTCTTTATGTCTGAAGATGTTGTAGGTTCTGATGCAAAAGAGAAGGTATCCCAAATGCAATCGGGTGATATTCTTTTACTTGAAAATTTACGTTTTGAAGCAGGAGAGACTAGTAATGATGAAGAATTTGCAGAAAAACTAGCCTCTTTTGCAGATATTTATGTCAATGATGCCTTTGGTGCATGTCATAGAAAACATGCATCCATTTATGCTATTGCCAAACAGTTTGATGTAAAGCATAAGGCAGCAGGTTTTTTGATGAGCAAAGAGGTGAATTTCTTTGGTAAAGTACTTGAAGATCCTGTCAGACCATTTGTTGCCGTAGTAGGCGGGTCTAAAGTATCCGGAAAACTACAAGCGTTGACAAATCTTGTAAGCAAAGTAGATAAAGTCATTATCGGTGGAGGTATGGCGTTTACCTTTTTGAAAGCACAAGGCTATGAGATCGGTAATTCATTGGTTGAGGATGATCTTCTTGATGAAGCAAGAGATATCATGGAAAAAGCACACGATTTGGGAGTGAAATTTTATCTGCCTGTAGATTTTGTAGTGGCACCTGAATTTTCTGAAAATACAGCGGTCAAATACCTTCCATCGCAAGAGATCCCCAAGAATTGGATGGGACTTGATACCGGTCCGGCAAGTTCAAGACTTTTCCGTGAAGTACTGAATGATGCACAGACTATCATCTGGAATGGTCCTATGGGTGTGTATGAGATGGATAAATTCTCTAAAGGAAGTATCATGATGTCACACCATATCGCTGAAACTCATGCAACTACTATCGTAGGTGGTGGTGATACTGCTGATGTAGCTGCCAGAGCAGGAGATGTTGATGAAATGACTTTTGTAAGTACAGGTGGCGGGGCAAGTTTAAAACTTATAGAAGGTATTAAACTCCCTGGTCTTGAAGCATTAGAGAAATAGCATGATTTTTGCAGCCAATTTTAAAACGAACCATACAAGAGCAACAACCAAAGCGTATATTGAAGCATTAAAAGAAAAATTAGTTGCAAAAAAATCTGAAGACAAAGTCTATATCTTCCCTCCTGCAACAGCATTGGATAGTTATACGGGTGATTTTACACTAGGTGTCCAAAATGCCTATACTACGCAAAATGGTGCTTATACAGGTGAAATCGGTTTAGAACAGCTCGAAGAGTTTACGATAAAGACTATCCTTATAGGGCACAGTGAGAGAAGAGAAATTTTAGGTGAGAGCCAAGAGCTTGTAGCTGCAAAGTTTGCTTATTTTAAAAAGCAGGATTTTGAGATCATCTATTGTATTGGTGAACCTCTGGAGATACGGGAAAAAGGTGATAAAGCAGTGATAGAGTACCTTTTGGCTCAATTTGAAGGAATAGATACCTCTTATGAAAATCTCATTATTGCATATGAACCTATCTGGGCGATAGGTACAGGACGCAGTGCCACTGCTGATGAGATAGCCAGTACGCATGAAGCACTCAAAAGAACTATACAAAAACCTTTACTTTATGGTGGAAGTGTAAAACCGGACAATATCAAAGAGATCACGACTATTCGTGGTGTTGATGGTGTTTTGGTAGGAAGTGCTTCTTTGGATGTGGAAAGTTTTTCACAAATAGTATTAGCATAATTCTGTAGGTCGGGGTGTCCTCACCCCGACATTTATCATACAATATCTATTATTGTCGGGGTAAGGGTACCCCGACCTACGTAACTTATTTAAACAGATCTGCCAATGCAGTTGTATCTTTAGTTTTCTCAACTTCTCCACTCTCTGCTGATTCCGGTTGTCTTTCTGTTACACCTTCAACTTCATTAAGTTCAATAGTATATCCGGTCAGCATAGAAGCCAAACGGATATTGATTCCGCTTTTTCCTATTGCTTTTGCTTTTTGATCACCGGTAATGTTGATGATCGCTTTTTTCTCATCAGCATTCACTTTGATACTTTGTGTGATCGCAGGACTCAATGCTCGTGTAATGAAGATCTCCGGGATAGGAGAGTATTCGATACAGTCAATGTTCTCACCGTTAAGCTCTTCGCTTACAGCATTGATACGTACACCCTTTACTCCTACTGCAGCACCGATAGGATCAACATTCATCTGATCTGTTTTAAGTGCTATTTTAGCTCTCTCACCGGGAATTCTTGCTGCACCGGTGATCTCTACTACCCCATCCTCGATCTCTGGTACTTCACTTGCCATAAGTGCTTCTAAAAATTTAGGTGAAGTTCTGGTAAGTTCAAGGAACAGACCATATTGAGGATCAACACTCACATATCTAAGTAGCGCTCTGATAGTGTCACCACGTTTAAATTTTTCCCCTTTGATACGGTTTCTAAGTGTAAGTATCCCTTTGAGTTCTCCGATCTCAACATGAGTGTTGTCATCAGCATCTATACGGTTTACTGTCCCTAGCATTACCGTACCTACTTTCTCTCTATACTTTTCAAAGAGGTCTTGTTCTATACGTCTTTGTACATGATACTCAAGTTCTCTAAAAAGGTTTGCTGATGCAGTACGGCCATGCTCTTCAAGGATAAACTCTTCTTTAAGTTGGTCACCAAGTTCAAGAGATTCATCGAATTCTTTCGCTTCGCTAAGAGGCATATAGCTATCTGCTTCTTCTTCCAAGCGCGCATCGTTATCCTCTACGACAGTAATTACCTTATAAATATTATAGGTTTTTGTATCACTGTCAATAATAGCTTCGAATGTACTTGTGTAGCTGGTGAGTTTTTTTGCCGTATTGATCAAAGCCTCTTTAAATGCATCTATAGCACTTTCTTTTGAAATGTTTTTTTCATGAGCTATCGCTTCTATAATGTCTAATATTTTTTCCATAATTATTTTCCTTAATAAGTATTAATTTAATCTGATTTGAGCAAAGCCCAAATCACTATGCTAACGCTAAATCTTTCTCAGCGAAAGGCTTACTACATCAGTGTAGTCCAGTTTCAATTATACCGCTACAAGAGGTAACATAACAGTGTTAAGAACGTCTAGGAGATGGTGTTTTTGAAGAATAGAATTATAGCTAATCAAACCTTTACTGAAAATAAAGTATAATGAAAGAAATATTGATTAGAGAATTTAAAGGAAATATAGATGAAATTAAAACTTGCTAGAACAACACTTAAAGCGAAACCGAAAACGATTGAGTTGAAAAAATTAGAAGATGAGCTAGCGAACAAATCTATATTTTATTTTGATAAAGATAACTCTCACAAAGAGTTAAAAGAGTTGATCGAGTACTTTGAAGAAAAAGGATATAGCGTTTATATGCGTGAAGTGAAATATGGTCTTGATGATAATGAATATATCTATGAAGTACATATAATAGCATAAGAAAGAGAATATTGTTTGAGTAAAAAATTATTTATAGAGACACTTGGTTGTGCAATGAATGTTCGCGACAGCGAACATATAATCGCGGAACTTAATCAAAAAGAACCCTACGAACTTACTGAAAATCTAAGCGATGCAGACCTTATTATCATTAATACCTGTAGCGTTAGAGAAAAACCTGTGGCTAAACTCTTCTCGGAGATAGGGGTATTTAATAAACATAAAAAACCAAATGCCAAAATAGGTGTTACCGGATGTACCGCGTCTCATTTAGGTAAAGAGATCATTAAAAGAGCGCCCTCGGTAGATTTTGTACTGGGTGCAAGAAATGTTTCCAAGATCACAGAAGTGGTAGATAAAAAGCATGCCGTAGAAGTAGATACAGATTTTGATGAGAGTACCTATACTTTTGGAGAGTATAGAACCAATCCGTTTAAAGCGATGGTAAACATCTCTATAGGCTGCGATAAGTCCTGTACCTTCTGTATCGTTCCTACAACGCGTGGAGATGAGATATCTATCCCAAGCGATCTACTTGTACAGGAGATCACAAAGGCAGTGGCTACAGGTGCAAAAGAGGTGATGCTTCTTGGACAGAATGTCAATAACTACGGAAGACGTTTTGGCTCTTCTGATGAGAAATGTGACTTTACACAACTCTTGCAGAAGATCTCTAAAATAGAAGGTTTGGAGCGTATACGATTTACCTCTCCTCACCCTTTGCATATGGATGATGCTTTCATTCAGGAGTTTGCTTCAAACCCTAAGATATGTAAACAGATCCATGTTCCTCTGCAAAGCGGTTCTACTGCATTGCTTAAAGCGATGAAGCGTGGGTATACCAAAGAAAACTTTTTGAACCGTTGTGAAAAAATACGTACACTGTGCCCGGAAGCAACTATCTCTACAGATATCATTGTAGGATTTCCGGGGGAGAGCGATGCAGACTTTGAAGATACAATGGATGTACTTGAAAAGGTACGTTTTGAGCAGATGTTCTCATTCAAATATTCTCCTAGACCACACACTGAAGCAGCTGAATTTGCCGATCAAATAGATAATGTTATTGCAGGAGAACGATTAACACGTCTTCAGGCACGACATACTGAAATTTTGGATGAGATCATGGATGCCCAGTTGGGAAAAGTACATACAGTTTATTTTGATGAACTTAAACCTAACGGAAGAGTATCCGGGCGTACAGATGACGGTAAACTAGTGTTTGTTGAGGGGAGTGAAGAACTTTTGGGACAGATAGTAGATGTGAAGATCACTAAAACCTCAAGGGGTGCACTTGATGGTGTACTTGTTTAAGGTATGAAAAACCTTTTACGACAAGTAGGGCAAGTTGTCATTCCTCCTCTTGCCTATCTGTTGATGCGAATCATTTGGTTTACTACTTCCAAAAAATTTCATTTTATTACACCCATAGGTGAAGAGCAGCATGTCTGTGTATGTTGGCATGGAGAACTTTTCATGAGTCCACAAGCCTACAGAGCTATCCATAAACAACATCCTGCTTCAGCCATCATCTCTTCTCATTTTGATGGTTCCCTTATCGCAGGTACACTCAAATTACTTGGTATCAGACCCTTGAGAGGCTCCAGTAGAAAGGGAGCACACAAAGTACTGCTTCAAGCGTTTAAAAGTATCAAGAAAGGTGAAGAGGTGCTTATTACACCCGATGGACCAAAAGGACCTAGACATCATATGAGTGATGGAGCCATAGGTATAGCACTTAAAAGTAAACTCCCTATTTTTATTATGAACTTTACGGCTGAAAGTTTTTGGCAGTTGAAAAGTTGGGATAAGTTCGTCATTCCTAAACCTTTTACAAAAGTTGATTTTTATATACAGAGTATTTCACTTGAAGGGATGGAACTTGATGAAGCCAGAGAGTATCTCTCGCGCAAGATGTTAGAACACACCATAGGTTAAAGGATGAAAAAGAAACTTCAAAAATATGCAGAAGATTTTCTTGAATATCTATTGGAGGTCAGAGGTTATTCTGAAACCTCCATCATAACCTATGAGATAGCGCTAAGACAGATGATGGAAGTAAGCCATTTTTATGAAGAAGATGCTGTTACTGTTTTAGATATTACCCCTTTTCGTTTCAAAATAGTAAAAAATCACAAAAAGACCATTGCCAAAAAACTCTCTGCTATTCGTTCCTTTGTTAAATATCTGGAAGATCAAATGCATATGTCAGTAAAACTCATAGCAGATGAGTCTATAAAGGTACCCCAGAGCCTCCCCAAGCCTATAGAAGAAACATATATAGAGGAAGTCTTAAGTAAGGCAAATTTAGAAGAAAAACTGCTTATATCTATGCTTTATGGTTTGGGACTTCGTATCTCTGAACTGAGTGAACTCAAACTGGAAAATATCAAAGAGAGTTGGATCCAGATACACGGTAAGGGTAATAAAGTACGGGAGTTACCACTCTTGGGTGAATTGGAAAAGCTCATCAAGCTCTATACGGCACAGGCTATGCCCAAGAAGTACCTCTTTGAAAAAGGGAACTCACCGATGAACAGTGCTCAGTTACGTTATAAGCTTACTAAACTTTTTAAAGAAGCAGGATTCAAAGTGACTCCACACCAGTTACGTCACTCT
Organism: uncultured Sulfurovum sp.; assembly: GCA_913055205.1. GTDB lineage: Bacteria > Campylobacterota > Campylobacteria > Campylobacterales > Sulfurovaceae > Sulfurovum. Next base: position 94,510 of record CAJXJN010000001.1, read on the forward strand.
TTTGCAACACATTTGCTTAACAATGGTGCACGTATAGCAGATGTAAGTGAACTCTTAGGCCATGCTACTATGGCAACAACTCAGGTTTATACAAAGCTTGGATCTGTAAAGAAGATGCAGGAGTATATGAAAGCACATCCGTTGGCAGGGAAAAATCCGTAGGGGTCAACCCCCGTGTTGACCCGAAATTGCCAACAAAAGTCCATGATACCATACAATTTTTTCATCAAAAATCAAACATTAGTCGTGAAACCACGGGCAGATACAGGGGTGCCCTGACCCTAGGGAGGAAATGCCCTTGGGTACTGCCCCTACAGGATATTTTGAATATTAATATTTTCTTTAAAACAATACGCTCTGATCTTAGATGGTATTTTTAAGACTCGACATCTCTCTTTGAATTTTTTAGGCATATCCGTAGTCAAATAAGGTGCAATATAGAGTAAGTCATCTTGAAGTTCTACGGCCCATTTCCCACCTATAACTAAATGCTCTTCTTTTTCTATCTCTTTTCGTTGTGAAGCAGAAAGAAGGTAACCTAACTCTTTCAGTGTAAGGTCAGCAGCTTTCATTTTTGCTGCAAGTGTATGAAGCTTGATGACTCTTAACTTTTTTTGAGAGTAGACAGTTTCAAATCCTTTTTCAAGGTCATTTTTGTCTTTTCTCAGGTACTTAAAACTGCGTTTGATACCTTCTTTGTATTCTGCCATAAGAGGGTCTGCAAACTGTTTTCTAAACTTGTTACGCTCATACTTCTCATCACGGTTACTTTTATCGACAAAGTATGGGTAGTTATTTTCTTTTAAATACTCAAGTAGCTCATCTTTGCTATATTCCAACAAAGGACGCAGTAGAGTATAGTTATCTCTTTTGCTTACAGGTTCAAGTCCAAGTAGTTCAGATGTTCCCGCTCCTTTGGTAAGACGCATCAAGAACCACTCTAGCTGGTCATTGAGTTGATGGGCTGTGAGCAGGTTGTCATATCCTTCAATTTGTATGAGCGATTCAAAGAACCCATAACGAAACTTTCGTGCTTTGCTTTCAAAGTGGGTATCAAACTTAGGGGCTTGAATGGTATGACAAAAGAGTTTATGTTTTTTTGCCAGTGCTTTGGCATGTGCTACTTCTTTTTTACTCTCTTCTCTTACACCATAGTCAACAATAGCAATATCAAATTTAATGTTGTTTTCTATAAGTAGAAAGAAGAGAGCAGAAGAGTCTATACCGGCTGAGAAAGCAAGGAGATTCTTTTTCAGTGAGCAGTGAGCAGTGAGCAGTGAGCAGTTAAGAGCCATTTAGTTATTTTCTTTGATTTTTTAGCATTATAACATATTTTCCGTAGGGGGCGGATCCCTGTGTCTGCCCGTGGGATGCAGATGCAATGTTTGTGTCTGATTGCAATATTTTGTGAAATGGATGTTTTGGTTTGGTTTTGATGAATATATTGTTTGGTAAATTGGATATGGTTTAGCAACCACGGGTCAACACGGGGGTTGACCCCTACAGAATAAAATTTGTAACATCAATGCCAAATATGTAGGGGCGGATCCCTGTGTCCGCCCGTGGGATGGGGATTTGATTTGTGATGATGTAAAATTTTATTGTGAAATGATGGTTTGGATTTGGATTTGAAATTCATTGTTTTGATGAAAATATGATTGTTGAATATTGTATTTGTTTTGGCAACCACGGGTCAACACAGGGGTTGACCCCTACGGAACCAGTGTTGCCAACAGCTGCTCTCCCACCAACTCAGTTACTTTGGCTTCATAGACTTTCCCATACTCTACAGGCAAGTCAGAAGTATCGTTGATGAGGATCTCTCCATCAATGTCTACAGCCCAGTTAAGTGGTCTGGCAGAGAGTAAGTACTCATGTTCGTCACTTTCCCCGTCTATAACAAGGGTTAGTGTTTTCCCTACCATTTTTTCCAATGACTTTAACGTAGAGGATTCAGCTATTTCACCTAAGGTATCAGCCCTTTCATTGATGATCTCTTGTGGGATCTGTTCCATAGTGTAGGCTGTGGTGGTCTCTTCATTTGAGTAGTGGAAAGTGTTGAATCTGTCAAATTCAAACTCCTCCATAAAGTCACAAAGTTTTTGAAAACTCTCTTCACTCTCACCGGGATGCCCTGCGATGACAGAAGTACGTAAAAAAGCATTAGGTTTGCTTTTCATGTATTCAAGCAGCTCTATGGTCTTCTCTTCTCCAAACCCTCTTTTCATAGTTTTAAGCACAGCATCATCGATGTGTTGGATAGGCATATCATAGTAGGTTTGAAATACGTTGGAATCAGCAATGGCATCGATGAGTTCAAAAGTGGTTGTACTGGGATAGAGGTAGAGGATACGGGCACTTTGTACTCCTTCTATGCTCTCTATGGCATTGATGAGGTCTATGAGCCCGTCTTTAAGCCCCATGTCTCTTCCGTAGCTTGAAGAGTCTTGCGAGATGAAAGAGAAGTCATGGAAGCCTTGTGCTGCAAGGTTTCTTACCTCTTTTACGATGGAAGAGAGTGAACGTGAGTGCAGCTTCCCCTTGAAACTGGGAATGGCACAGAAAGAACAGGCTTGGTTACACCCTTCTGCTATCTTGATATAAGCATGGTAGTTGGAACCGGTAATGACCCTTCCTGATGTCTCAGTTGCCAGGTACACTTCCGGAGAGAAAGTACTCTGCTTGGAGGCGATGAGTTCATCTATCTTCTCATAATCCCCCACACCTGTAAAAATATCTATCTCCGGCATATCTGCCTGGAGTTCTTCTTTATAGCGTTCAGAGAGACAACCACTCATGACCAGAATAGAGTCTTTTTTGCGTTCATCATGCAGGTTCAGTACTGTGTTAATGCTCTCTTCTTTTGCTGCATCAATGAAACCGCAAGTGTTTACGATGATCACATCCGCTTCTGTGTTGTCATCGGTGATCTCATACTCTTTGAGCCGGCCAAGCATTACTTCGCTGTCGACAAGGTTTTTAGTGCAGCCTAGGCTGACAAGATGTAGTTTTTTAGACATTCTCTATTCTTTAATTTTTTTTGAATTATATCATATATGTGTAGGTTTGACCATGTCAAACGTCAAATTACAATAATTGGTATTGGTATTTCAAATTCCCATGTATGATTGTTGTGATCGGAACGTTTGGCATGGCCAAACCTACTGTATGACAATTTGACATATTTTTAACCCATTTTTTATGCTTATGCTATGCTGATAAAAATAGAGGATAGATAATGGCAAATTATAAACGTGTTTTTTTGGATGGATATTGTTATTATATTACGTTTGTGACCTATATGCGAAATCCTATTCTTATAGAAAATATTGAACTTTTACGTCAAAGCTTTACTTATGCAAAGTTAAAATTTGATTTTAAAATAGATATGATTGTTGTGCTTCCTGATCATGTGCATATGATAATAGAAGTAAACAATGCACAAGATTATCCTAAAATTATAAGTAGTATAAAACGTTATTTTTCTAAACATTGTGAACCGCGTTTTTATAAAAACATGTTACAAAGTGCAAGCAGAACAAAGCAAGGTTACAAGCCTGTATGGCAAAAAAGATTTTACGAACATATCATTCGAAATGAAAAAGATTATTTGGAGAAGGTGCAATATATTTTAAACAATCCTGTGAAACATGGTTTTGTAGATGATGCCAAACAATGGCTATATGGTTCAAAATAATACGTGGGATGATCATTGAATATCAAAATGTGAAACAATGTATAAAATTTTAAATAAGAATGCGTAGGTGTGACCGTGTCACACGTCAAAATAAAATGATTACGGAAACGGATGTTTTGTATTTCACGTAACACGTGTATATGCTGCATGTCAAAATAAAATGACCGTGGAAATCGGTATTGGTATTTTACATTCCCATGTATGCATATCGTGATCGGAACGTTTGGCACGGCCAAACCTACGGGTGCACAATGATAATGGTTGACAAATTGGTGTGTTTTGTATTTCCGTGTATGCATACGGTGAACCCAATTGATTGTAAAATGATCGTAGGTGTGACTGTGTCACACGTCAAAATAAAATGGTTGACAAATGGGTATGTTGGGTATTTTAATATAATATAAATAAATTTGGAAAGAATAAAAAAAGAAAGGTTAGAGCACAGGCAAAAGCCTGAACTCTAAAGGGTTGTAACTTTAAGAAGTAATTCTTAGAAGTTATATCTACCCCATACACGGATCATGTTTTGGCTATCAGCATTGTCTGTATCTGTATATACATATCCAGCAAATACTGTTGTAGAATCGTTAAATACTTTAGTTTTGTAAGTAAGATCCAATTCTTGGTAATCATTATCTAAAGATGAGTTATCAGTTGTATAGTCATATGCTAAAGCAAGTGTACCGCCAAGTGCTTTAGTGCTAGCTCTTGCAACGATTGTATCATTGTCTGAAGCGATTGCACCTTGGTTAAGGATCATTTGAGTATAAAGTGGAGTTTTTACACCACCAACGTTAAATACACCAGCGTCACCGTCATCAACATTTGAGTAAGCTAGAGAAAGATTAATGCTATCAATGCTTCCACCGATTTTTGCACCAAATGCAACTGTGTCATTAAGGTATGCATCACTCATTACGCTACCACCCTGAAGAGCAACATTTAAACCGGAAACAGCAAATTTAGCATCACCCCAAAGGATATTTACATCATCAGTAATACCCATGTCGTTTCCATAGTACCAGCTACCTGTCAAAGTCAAACCTTCAAAAGATTTGTTTTGTGCAGTTAACATATGAACACCGTCATGGTCATTCAATTTATTGAAGTCACTCATATTTGCAGCTGTTCCAAGACCATTTACGTTTCCGCCATATACCCATGCATATACCAATGTTGTATCTTGGATATCAGTGTTTACAATAAGAAGAGCATCAAATGTATTTTTAAATACGTTCCAGCCTTCTGAGAAAGCAAATGGAGAAAGTGATTTTGGAAGTTCTTGACGACCTGCTTTGAAGCTAGTGTTGTTAACACCGTATGTCAAGTAAGCTTGAGAGATCCAACCGCCATCAGTCAAATCGTCAACATCACCATCACCAACACCTTGCATTCCGTCACTTACTACGCCATTTTCAAGGTTAAGTGTAGAAAGACCACTTACTTCAACACCTGCACCGATACCTGCAAATACATCTTTGTTTACAGCTCTAAGTTGAATACCAGCATCTGCTTTTGCAGTTTCCTGATCAAAAATATCATTTGTTGCATTGTCTCTTGTTTGGTAGTAAACTACCGCTTGTCCGCTAAAATCCCAACCGGATGTTTCTACTACCGGTGCTTCTACTACTGGCTCAACCGGAGCGATATCTCCACCCGCCATGATCATTGTTGACGCTACTACTGAAAGTAATAATGCTTTTTTCATTGTAATCTCCTTGGTTTTTTGAATACCCCAAATTATAACAAATACTATTAAACAATGTCAATAAAATTAATAAAAAGTTAACAAATAGTTAATAATTTAATTTGAATGACGTAAATACGGGTGATTTAAAGGGTTTCACTTGAGTTAAAAGAGATGAAATAAGCTGTTTTTTTATCAAAAAAGAGCATTTTCTTAAGAAAGGTAAATGAATTTATGGGATTTTGGTTAATTTTTATGGATTGGGAAGTTGAATGGTGGCGCCAGACGGAATCGAACCGCCGACACAAGGATTTTCAATCCTTTGCTCTACCGACTGAGCTATGGAGCCATGCTTTGTAAGTGGGTGAAATTATAACGGCTTAAACTTAAAGATTATTTAGAAAACAGAGATTTATGTAAAATTTATCATATTTCATACAAATCCGTAGGGGCGGATCCCTGTGTCCGCCCGTGGGATGGATAGCAATGTTTTGTTGGGTGGGATTTTTTTGTGACGTAATATGTTTTGTTTTGATAAAATATTTTTGTAAACATTTGTGTTATTACGGCAACCGCGGGTCAACACGGGGATTGACCCCTACGGAATGGGGGAATAATATTTTGTAGGGGCGGATCCCCCGTGTCCAGTTCTGGTATGATCTGTTAAAGATCCTTTACCAATGCCATAAAAGTCTCTCCTCTATGTTTATAGGATCTGAACTGATCAAAGCTGGCAGCAGCAGGTGAGAGAAGTGCTACACTTTCTAAGGTAAGCACTTCATCGATCTGTTTTATAGCAGTTTCAATCTTTTTGGATTCTACTGCATCTATATTATAGGTATTTGCCAGATCTAAAAGTTTATCGCTGTTTTCTCCTATAGTATACAGTGTAAGGTTAAGGATCTTCATACTTTCAAAAAGCGGGGTTAGATCTGCCCCTTTGTCATCACCACCCAAAATGAGATAGATATGTTTGTCTGCATATCCTTTGAGAGCTTGTATGGTTGCATCAAGGTTGGTTGCTTTGGAGTCGTTAACCCAGAGCCTTCCTTTTGCATCTTTTAACTCTTCTTGTCTATGTGCATCAAGAGTAAAACGGTTGATAAGATCATAATCTGCTTCATCAAACAGTACTCTGGTTACAGCAAGAGCACATAGGGCATCTTGCAGAAAAGCAGCTTTGAAACGTACTTTGGTACTATCGAGTTTAAAATAGTCTGCTATGAACTTGTTACTGTCATACTCAACTACATAGGCATTTGTTTTAGGAAGGGTTAAACCTTTAGGTACAAGTGCAAGTTCACCCTCTTTCATAGTAAGCAGAGGTTTGAGTTTATCTGCTTCGTACTGTTCTGCTGTACCGTGCCAGTCAAGATGGTCCGGGGTGA
>CAJXJN010000002.1 GCA_913055205.1 uncultured Sulfurovum sp.
AACCCTCTCTTTCACGTTACTCTCTCAGAAATTGCACTTATTGGTTGAATTGGCGAAATAAGTACCAGTGAAGAATTGCTTTTTGAGACTTTCTCAACTGATAATCTTTTTCGAAAGGAGGCTGGACAAGCACTTAGAGATGTAGCTTATATTACTAATGGTGTCTGACACGGGATTTTAAACGCTCTCCCTGTAAACTATTTTGCAGTCTCTAAAATAACCTGTTCCATATAATAGGTAATACGGGCTATATGATGGTTTACTCTTGCAAGCCAGCGGATCGCTTCAAGCTTTTTGGTACCTGTAGGTATATTGATCTCGTCTTTTGCCATCTCCTCTAAGATCATATCTCTATAGTACTTCATAAATTCTATGACCTGCTTCTCATTTTTTTCTGCATCTTTTCTGGCTTGGGAAAAATTTTTAGAGATAATGGCAGTGATGATCTGAGCATTATTGTTGATCAAATTTTGATGTTCATTGTGCAGATCAGGGAACTTCCGTACAAGTTTGGCTCTGTACTCCTCCTCTTCACAGCGTTCATGAAGTCGTTGTGCATGATCGAGTATATGCATGAGTGATATCATCTGCTTCCACTTGGCATCCTCTTCTTTCTTTAGATCGATCTGGTCAACATAAGTCTGTGTTTTATTCAGGGCTGACTGCAGTAAAGTCAGATCCACTTTTTTACCATGTTGTACATCTCCAAGTATAAAGTTAGTATGTTGCAAAAGTGCAATGAACTCATCCTGTATGGAAATACGTGCAATCTCCAATGCAAGGTTTGGTGCTTCCTTAAGCAATCTTTCATCCAGCTTTTTGGTAAATTTCGGTTTTTTGGAGGGGATGATTTTTTTCATTAAATATGCAAACTGATGGGTAAATGGCAGAACGATCAGGACACCCAGTGTGTTAAAAAAAGTATGAAAAGTGACGAGGGCGATCTCTGCATTTTGCATCAATGCATTTGGTGCTATGCTTTCCCATAGGTAGGTATAGGGTGTGATGAGAAAAATCGCCATCACTCCTGTGAAAAGATTGTAGATCACATGTGACAGCCCTGTTCTTCGGACATTCGCTGACCCACCGATAGAAGCCATTACAGCGGTTACTGTAGTTCCGATATCCATACCGATGATTAATGCTGCTGCCTGTTCAAAATTGATCGCATTACCATAGAGTGCGGTCAAAGTTGCAGCAATACCCGCACTTGAAGATTGGGTAATGAGTGTTGCGATGATACCGAGCATAACCAGTTTCAATCTCCCCATCAATGAATCCGATGGCAGGTTTTCCGGAGTAATGATTCCCCCAAAACCACTTATACTTTCCTGTAGCAAGGTGATTCCGACAAAGATAAGCCCAAAGCCGGCCAAAGCATAACCAAACGCTGAGATCTTACCATGAAAAAAAAGCTTTAGTATCACACCAAGAAAAATAAGAGGTAAGACGATCGTGCCAAGATGAAACTTGAATCCAAGTAATACAACCATCCAACCGGTGATCGTCGTACCGATATTGGCACCAAAAATGATCCCAAGCGCTTCAGGAAAAGCCATCAGCCCGGCACCTACAAATCCGACAGCCGCCACTGTCGTAGCACTGGATGATTGAAGTATCGCTGTAGTAACTGCACCGGTCACTGCTCCCGATAACGGACTTTTGGTAAAGTGCATCAAGGCAGACCTGATCGCATCTCCGGCCAGAGAGCGCAGTCCTTCCGTCATAACGATCATACCAAGTAAAAAAAGTCCCAATCCGCCAAAGGCATTAAGTATCGTTAGAATAGATATATTTTCCATAAGTATCCCTATGTGTTCCAGGTGTTTACATTTTCAAGAAGCCAATCCTGGAGATATTTGGGATTGATCACCATAATGGTCCAGATAAGCACATACACAGCATAGACCAGTTTGTGCAATTTTGGCATGATTCACTCCTTTTTTACATTATAGCACTAACTCAGCTATATTGTGAGTCAATATTAAACCTGTTTATGCAGAATTATTAAAACGTGATATAATGTAAAAAAGAGGAGTGAATGATGAAAAAAAGAGATGATCTGAATTTTAATGAGTTTGAGACAATACTGAAAAAGAAACTAGTGCAGGTCGAAAACAATATAGAACAGCTTCGATCCGAGCTGGACAGCGTATGCAGTGATGACGATATCAATGATGTTGAAGATCTTGCATCTTTGAATATCATCAGCAAAAAAGACAATACTATTTTGGATCAGCAGGAGAATGAGCGCAAAGAGATCCTGCATGCACTTGGAAAAATAAAAAACGGAACATTCGGAATATGTGAAAAAAGTGCTGAACCCATACCGGTTGAAAGATTAGAAGCAAACCCTATAGCAAGGTATAAAGTGGGAATTGAAGAGTAAAAAGTCGTAAATGAAACAATAATGATTGTTTCATTTACCGGATAGAGAAAACTTCATAAAAGGAGATCTTCAGATGAAAATCGGTGTCCCAAAAGAGATAAAGACCAAAGAGTTTCGTGTAGCTATCATCCCCTCTGGCGTAAAGATGCTGGTTCAAAGCGGACATGAAGTCTATATTGAGGAAGATGCCGGAGTAAAAAGCGGATTTTCTGATGAAGACTATACTGAAGCCGGTGCAACAATCCTTCAAAGTTCCCAAGAGATATTTGATACCTGCGAAATGATCTTAAAGGTCAAAGAACCTCAAGTGCAGGAGTATGATCTTTTAAAGCCGGGACAGATACTTTTTACCTATCTTCACCTCGCTCCTCTGAGAGAACTGACCGAAATACTTAAAGAAAAAAAAGTAACTGCCATAGCATATGAAACAGTTCAAGAAGGCAAAAGAGTACCTCTGCTTGAACCTATGAGCCAGATCGCAGGCAAGATCGCGCCGATGGTCGCAAGCTATTTTCTCTCAGCCCACAACGGTGCAATGGGTCTGTTGACAGGAGGATCAAGCGGTGTACTGCCAGCCAGAGTATTGATCATAGGAAGCGGAACAGTGGCTAAAAATGCAGCCAAAATTGCAGCCGGGAAGGGAGCTGATGTGATCGTGATGGGAATAGATCCAGGCAGTATGACCGCGCTTGAAGATATGATGCCGGCAAATGTCACAACGCTTTATTCCAACCGTTACAATATTGAAAAGATCCTCCCTACAGTAGATATTGTTATAGGTGCAGTCTATATCACCGGTGAAAAAGCACCGCATCTGATCACCAGAGAGATGCTCTCTTTTTGTAAAAAAGGAGCTGTTTTGGTGGATGTCTCTATTGACCAGGGCGGATGCATAGAGACTTCCAGACCGACAACACATGATGATCCCGTTTTTGAGGTAGATGGCGTGATACACTACTGTGTTGCCAATATGCCCGGAGATTACCCTGTTACTGCCACATATGCATTGGCAAATGCAACGATACCTTATGTAAAAAGGATCGCAGATCTGGGGTGGAAAAGAGCCAGTTTGCAAGATAGCGCTATCTATAGCGGTGTGAATGTTGCAGGCGGATTTGTGACTGAATCTGCTGTAGCCGGAGCACACCGGATGGAGTATTGCGAGTTAAAAGATATTATAAATAAATGTCCAAAATTTTGAGGTACTGATAATGAAACTACTTAATGTTGATAAGCTCTATAACCATTGTGATCTGGAGATATTTGATTTTCAAACCACTGCAGAGCTGGAAGAGCTTGATGAGATCATAGGACAGAGCAGAGCGCTCAAAGCGATCACTTTCGGAATCGGCATAAAAAAAGAGGGCTACAACCTTTATGCGATGGGAAAACTCGGCAGCGGGAAACACAGCGTTGTGGAAAAGTTTATTCAAAGCCGTGCCAAAGATGAAGAAAAACCGGGTGACTGGTGTTATGTGAACAACTTTGAAGACCCCAGAAAGCCGATCTCTTTAAAACTTTCATCCTCCATGGGGCTGCAACTTAAAGAGGATATGGATGAGCTGATCGAGGAGATGCAGAGTGTGATCCCCTCTATATTCGAGGGTGAAGAGTATAGAGAGCAAAAACAATCTATTATCGATACACTCAATGAAGTAAAGGATAAGTCTTTCCATGATGTAAAGCAGAGAGCAAAAGAGGAGTTGATATTGATCAGGTATACGCCAACAGGCTATACCCTCTCCCCTATGACTAAAGATGGCAAGATCCTTGAAAAACAGGAGTATCAAGCCCTGAATGACAAGGATAAAGAGCAGATCCAGGAGAAGATCAAAAAGTTTAGAACGCAGATAGAAAATGTGGCTCAGGATATCGTGACACTTAGCAAGGCACAGCAAAAAGAGGTTAGAGAGCTTGAAAGGGCTATGACAAAAAAGGCTGTAGATACCAGTATCAATACACTGAAAAAGAAATATCACTCATGTGAAAAGGCAGTCTCATATCTTCAAAGTGTCGAAGAGGATATTATCAAAAATTCTCAGGATTTTTTGCCTGAATCACAAGGTGATCTCTTATTTATGGGGATCAGATCAGTAAAAGAGAGTGGCATATTCAGCAGATATCGTGTCAATGTTCTTGTCACCCATAAAAATGGAAAAGGTGCACCGATCATCTATGAGAACAATCCAACCTATGCAAATCTTTTTGGAGAGATCGAACATATCGCACAGATGGGTGCACTTTTGACCGATTTCAACCTCATTAAACCGGGAGCTTTACACAAAGCCAATGGCGGATATCTGATCCTTGATACTTCCAAGGTACTGATGCAGCCTTTTGTCTGGGATGGGCTCAAAAGGATGCTTCGATCCGGTGAGATCCGTATAGAGTCCTTGGCACAGTCTCTCAGTCTTATCAGTACACTCTCTTTGGAGCCGCAGACCATTGATCTGGATATCAAGATCGTATTGATAGGGGATAGGATGCTCTACTATCTGCTGTACAACTATGATCCGGAGTTCAAAGAGCTCTTTAAGATCAATGCAGATTTTGAAAATGATACACCCAGAAATGATGAAAACAGTCTGCTCTATGCCAAAATGATCGGTATGATCGCAAAAGAGAATGAACTTTTACCACTGGACAGAGGAGCTGTAGGCAAGGTGATCGAGTATAGTTCCCGTATAGCCGAAGACAGCCAAAAGCTCTCAACACATCTGGGAAGTCTGAGTGACCTGCTTCGAGAGTCTGATTTTATTGCCACACAGAAGAAGCTGCAAAAGATCACTAGAGCTGAAATAGCTGAAGCGATCGTGGAGAAGATCGAGAGATCAGGCAGGTTTAAAGACCGGATGTATGAAGCGATCCAGAGAGGAACGATCCTTATACAGACTGACGGAAATGCTATAGGACAGGTGAATGGTGTAGCTGTACTTGATTTGGGAAATTTTTCGTTTGGTCATCCCTCAAAGATCACAGCACTTACCAGACTGGGCAAAGCGGGCGTAGTCAATATAGAGAGGGAAGCAAAACTCAGCGGTCCGACACACGATAAAGGGATAATGATACTTTCAGCCTATTTGGCAGCTACCTATGCGAAAGATTTTCCGCTTAATGTGACGGCGACATTGGTATTTGAACAGTCATATGGAATAATCGACGGTGATAGTGCTTCATGTGCAGAACTGTTTGCTTTGCTCTCTTCACTGAGTGAAGTCGCTCTGGACCAATCCATAGCAGTAACAGGTTCGGTGAACCAAAACGGTCAAGTCCAGACAGTAGGCGGTATCAATGAAAAAATAGAGGGCTTTTTTGATGTATGCAACCTCGCAAGCAGTGCCAAAAGAAATGGTGTTATCATCCCGGCATCAAATGTGAAACATCTTATGCTTAAAGAGGAGGTATTGGAAGCTGTGAAGAACGGTACCTTTGAGATCTATGCCATTGAGAGTGTTGATGAAGGGATGGAGATACTTACAGGCAAAGCAAGCGGTAAAAAAGATAAAAACGGAAAATATCCAAAAGGGAGTATCAACTATCTTGTAGAAGAGAAGTTGAAACTTCTTGTCAATAAAAGCAAACGAAAAAAGGTATAAGATGAAATATAGATTTTTAAAACTGTTGTGATCGTAGATACAGACCCTGAGATCAGAGATGATTTCAGCCATAAGGGGGCAATATCTGCACCCGTACTCTACTCGTTGACATGCACCATTCAGTTTTTTTATCTTATCTTTTTACCTCACTGTAGTATTGATATCCAGATCATCGATCTGTTTCAATGTAAAAGTTGCGTCAATCCTCAAAAATAACAATATCGTAAGAACCTTTGGTCACCAATGCTTTACTTATATGTACTGATCCGTTACGATTTACACGACTGAGTTCATTCTGCAGCTTGTCTATCTCTGCCTGCATTTTATCTATCTGCTCTCTAAGTTGAAGTACGATATCTACACCTGCCAGATTCACACCCATTTGACGTGTCAAACGCAAAATAAGTTTCATTCTGTCAATGTCACGTTGAGAATAAAGACGCATACGACCTTGTGTACGAGACGGTTCAACCAATCCCTCACGTTCGTACTGTCTGAGTGTTTGGGGATGAATATCAAGCATTGTAGCCACTACTGAAATAAGATAAACCGGTTCATCATAACTATGCATTTATACGCTCCTTATAATTTTTCTTCACATATTTTTTTAAGCTCAGGATCTAAACTGTCTACATCCGGAAGTACCACATTGGCAACAAGATATAAATCACCTTTCATTGCTGTTTTTCTATCAGGTACACCCTTGCCTTTAAGTCTGAATTTTTGACCATTTTTTGTATTTTTAGGCACTTTTAATGAAACTTCTTTCTCTGGTGTCTGTACTTGTACTTTCCCGCCGAAAAGTGCTTCTTTAAGTGGAACATCAAAGGTTTTATAAAGGTTGTCACCTTTTCTTTCATATTCATCAGAGTCAGCAATTTCTACTTTTATAAGAAGATCTCCTCTTTGCCCCTGGTACTGTTTTCCTTTGCCTCTTACACGAAGTGTTTCTCCACTTTTAATACCTGCAGGAATTTTAATATCAAAGCTTTCACCTTCAACATGAATCTTATATTTTCCTCCCTGTATAGCAGTCATGAATGGCACAGTGATACGTGCCTGAACATCAAGGTCCGGTCCGCCAAACCCTCCAAAGCCGCCAAACCCTCCTTGTGATCCACCAAAGCCTCCGGAGAAGCCTCCAGCTCCTCCGCCAAACATTTGACGTAGAATTTCATCCAGATCCACTCCGGCACCTTGACCTTGTGCAAAGTCATGGAAATTCTGACCACCGAACATTTGATCACCAAACTGATCATACTGTGCTTTTTTCTCTGGATCAGACAATACTTCATAGGCTGCGTTGATCTCTTTAAACTTCTCTACAGCACTCTCTTCTTTGTTAATATCCGGATGGTATTTTCTTGCGAGTTTTCTATAAGCTTTTTTTATTTCATCCGCACTGGCATTCTCACTAACACCCAGTGTTTCATATAAACTTTTTGACATGGCTCTTTCCTACACATTATTTATTTCTTAATTTTAAAGATATTATATCAAAAAACTTTAGTCAATGTCAATCAAGTTTGAAAAATTACGGCTTATATGCTACAGGTTTATACCCTTCATGCATAAGCTTCTTCATCCCGCCTTTAAGATTTATCACCTTGTACCCTAACTGCGATGATAAAAATTTAGATATTTCTGTTGTTCTGCTGCCTGTACGACATATGAGTGCGAACTGCTCATCTTTCTTAACGACTTTATCCAGTTGTTCTAAAAACTTTGGTACATTGAACCTGCCTTTTTCATCAAAGAACATGATCGTATATGCACCTTTAACGATACCTGTCTCTTTCCATTCTCCCGGTGTACGAACATCTATGATCTTAATATCTTTTTTTAAAAAATCAGGTGTCACCCATACATTTTGCAATTCTGCAAAAAGCGAAGTACCCAAAAGTAATAACCCTAATATAATTTTCTTCATCATCTATTATCCTGTTTAATTTTTTTGCATTGTAACAAAAAGAAGTAAATAAATCATATATTACATCTCTTTTAAACCCCAAGAAATCTAGGTGTTTATTTGGATTAAACTCAAACCCACTCTGTTTTTCTCCCTCTCTATCTTTATCACCTCAATACGGGGCAGATACTGATTGACGCTCAAGACTTCCAAAGGATGGGCGATACGCTTTTGGCTCATTTGTGAAATGTGTATCATCCCGTCATTTTTTAACCCTATGTCTACAAATGCACCAAAATCTGCAATGTTCCTCACCACACCGGAGACAATACTCCCCTCTTTTAACATGCTGATATCGGTCAGTTTATCTTTAAAAGGAATATGAGGTAACGCTTCACGAGGGTCAAACCCAGGTTTGGCAAGCTCTTTGATGATGTCTTTAAGCGTCAACTCTCCTACCCCTAACTCCTCTGCTATGCGTTTTGTATCACTTAGGTCATCATACTTTTCCAGTTTTTCTGCCACTTCGTAACTCTCAGGGTGTATGCCTGTGTTATCGAACACACTTTTACCATCGCGTATGCGTATAAATCCTGCGGCTTGCTCATAGGCTTTGGCACCCAGTCCCTTGACTTTGAGCAGTGCTTTTTTAGAATCAAACACCCCCTCACTCTCTCTATGTTTGACGATGCTTTGTGCCACTTTTGTACCCACACCTGCCACATAGGAGAGCAGTGAAGCCGATGCGGAGTTTACATCTACCCCTACACTATTGACCAGACTCTCCACCCCTTCATGGAGTTTACGCTCCAGGAGTTTCTGGTCTACATCATGCTGGTACTGCCCTATGCCCAAAGATTTTGGGTCTATCTTCACCAGTGTTGCCATAGGGTCACGCACCCTCCCCGCTATAGAGATGGCCCCGCGTATGGTCACATCCAGATCGGGATACTCCTGAGCAGCGATGGCCGAAGCAGAATAGACAGAAGCCCCCGCTTCAGAAACAACAGTATAGGGCAAGGTAAGCCCATCTTCATTGAGTCTGGCAAAAAAGGCTTGCGTTTCATTGGAGGCTGTGCCGTTACCTATGGCTGCTCCTTGTATGTTGTATTTCTCAACCAACTTTCGCACCACATCACGAGACTTCTCATACTCATCACGAGGTGGTACGTGGTAGATGACTGCATGGTCCAAGTACATACCATTTTCATCTATGACAGCCAGTTTACATCCTGTTCTGTAAGCAGGATCTACACCCAAAAGCACCTTACCCACCACAGGCGGTGTCATAAAAAGCTGTGTCAGATTCTTACCGAACACCCCTATGGCGGCTTCATCGGCACGCACTTTAAGCAGTGCAAAGACTTCACGTTCTATGGAGGGGAAGAGGAGTCGTTTGAAGCCATCTTTGTAGGCATCAAAAAGCAACTCCCTGGAACTACCCATCCACTCTTTGAGTTTGTAGCGTTTCAAAGTATCCAAGTAACGCTCTGTATCGATACTCAGCTTTACACTCAGCTCTTTTTCTTTTTCCCCTCTTTTGATGGCAAGATAACGATGCGAAGGAATGTAGGCTGCCTTTTCACTATGGCTTTTGTAGTTCTTAAAACTTCCATTCTCTTGAAATGTTTTCGTACCTTTCACCTCTATGGTGCCATGTCTTTGCAGGGTATCACGTAAAACTTCACGCTCTTTTGGCATATCGGCATACCGCTCTGCAATGATGTCTTGTGCCCCACGCAGAGCCATAGCCACATCTTTCACCTCCCCTTTTACAAAACGCTTCGCCTCAGACATAAACGCTTCTTTACTCAGTTTGGCAGACTGCAACAGATTTGCCAACGGCTCCAACCCTTGTTTGATGGCGGTTGAAGCTCTCGTGTTTTTTTTCTCTTTATAGGGACGGTAAAGGTCTTCTACTGATGTCATCGTAGAAGCCTCTTGGATGGCGCACTCTATCTTCCCATCCAAAAGTTCACGCTCTTTCAAGATGTTCAGTATCTCCTCTTTACGCTCCAGGAGCCGTTTGGCAGACAGATACACATCATAAAACACCCGCAACTGCTCATCATCCGCCCCACCCGTCATCTCCTTACGATACCGAGCGATAAAAGGAATGGTATCGCCCTTCTCCAACAGAGTCAATATATTGCTGATCTGCTTTTCATTGAGGGTGGTTCTTTGTGCGAGGAGTGTTGTAAGTTTTTTCATAGTTTACCTGAAGTTTTTTTGGTATTTTAGCAGTTTTTTGCAAGGTTTGAAATCTTATATTTCTTTTGGCTGCCTTGTTATCTTATTTTGAACCCAATGAAATATTATCATTCTAACTATTTTCATCATTATCAAAACATTTTTGATATACTCTTCATACGAAAATAACGTAATAGCAGAACAAAGTGTTCGGTTCATAAATAGTTAGGTGCAATAAAGGCAGAAGAATGTCGGAGCGTGATTGTAATATTGATATAAAAAATAAAGAAGAAAGTAGAGTCTTAATTATACTTCTCGGTATCA
Organism: uncultured Sulfurovum sp.; assembly: GCA_913055205.1. Lineage (GTDB taxonomy): Bacteria > Campylobacterota > Campylobacteria > Campylobacterales > Sulfurovaceae > Sulfurovum. The sequence goes on from CAJXJN010000002.1 coordinate 10,409, forward strand.
ATGCGATCATGTTTATTATTGAAATAACACTTGGAATAATTAGTGAATCAACAGCATTAATAGCAGACTCTTTAGATATGTTAGCTGACGCAACAGTTTATGGTATTGGTCTATATGCCGTAGGTAAACATGTTTTAGTAAAAGTAAAGGCCTCTCATATTAGTGGTGTTTTCCAAATATTACTTGGTCTTGCTGTACTCATTGATGTAATACGCAGAGTAATATTCGGTAGTGAGCCAGAATCATTATTAATGATTTGCGTTGGTGTTGCAGCACTTATAGCAAATACTATTTGCCTTCGATTAATCACTAAACATAAAGAAGGTGGGGTACATATGCGTGCCAGTTGGGTATTTTCAAAAAATGATGTTATTGCAAATATTGGAATTATTCTTGGCGGGGTACTTGTTCATCTTTTAGATTCACGATTCCCTGACCTTATTATAGGGTTAGCTATTTCAATCATTGTTATTCGTGGTGGTATTCACATAGTCAAAGATTCTATGAATGAAAAACAAATTCAGTTATCGAAAGCACCTAACAAATAGCTTTGAGAAATTATACAAATCTCCAGGATATACATTTGAGATAATAGAACAACCAGATCCGCCTGATTCAATTGTAAAAATAAATTAATAGTATCATGCAATAACATAACAATATTACAGTACAATTTCCCATGAATTATACACCCATAGATGACATCAATGCACCAGAGTTGCAAATATACCACCAATTTCGCGAACATGCCTTCAAAGCAGACGGAAGCTTCGTAGCAGACAGCCCTAAAGTGGTCAATCTGCTTCTTGAAAAGAACATAGAGGTCAGAAGCATCCTTGCCACTCAGGAGTACTACGATGCATACCAGGCACTCATAGAAAGTAAAAAAGATGCGGTATTTTATGTGGCTACCAAAGAGCAGATGCAAAACATCGTCGGACACAAGATACACCACAATGTCATGATGCACGGCATACGCCCCGCAGAAACACCACTGGATGATCTGGGAGATCATATCCTGATGCTGGATGAGATAAGCTCCACACAGAACATAGGCGCTATCGCCCGTTCTGCTGCAGCCATAGGCATAGACTCTTACCTGGTACCAAATCATGGACCTCACCCCTACTCCAGACGTGCATTAAGAGTTTCCATGGGGCATGTGAGTATGCTGGATATACATTGCTACGATGACATCAAACAAACCATACACGCATTAAAAGAAAATGGCTACCGCATCTACGCGGCAGAAGTCACCCCGGACTCCACACCACTAGCCTCTGTAAAAGTGGTAGACAAATGGGTACTACTCATGGGACACGAAGGCTCAGGACTCTCAGATGAAGTACTTGCACTCTGTGATGAAGTAGTCACTATAGAGATGATGGAAGGTGTGAAGAGTTTTAATGTGGGGATCGCCGCATCTATTATGATGTATCAGTTTAAACACGGAAAATAGTATATCCACCTACGTAAATGATTTAATGTGTATGATATGTTCGTCGTTTTGGGTTTTTGTCGGGATCAGGGGAACCCGACCTACGTAAATGATTTGATGTGTATAATATGTTCGTCGTTTTGGGTTTTTGTCGGGATCAGGGAAACCCGACCTACGTAAATGAGCTGTATTGCCACTCTTGCGTATTTTCTATGTATCCGTGTTTTATGGGGTTGTTTTTCATATATGTAAATTTTTCTAACATATCTTTCTCATCACGTATGGTATATTCATAGTAGCGCTCTTGCCATATACCTGCATGACCTCTTTTATATTTTTGGGTGTTTAATACAGTTTTGGCTTCTGCTTTGATCCGGCTGTCCAGTCCATATACAAAACTTCTCTTGATGGCTCTTATGATTTTAGGATAATCTGTAGCAATTTGAGGGGTAATAATCATATGTAAATGGTCAGGTAAGATAACAATAGCATTTATGCTGTACCTATATTTTCGCTTACTTCTCTTAAAAGCATCACGCAAAAGTTCAATATTGTCAACCAATAGAGGCTGACGCCTATATGTTACCAACGTCAGATAATAGCTATAATTTTCTAAAAATATGCGTTTGTAATTCATAGAGCTATTGTAATACAAAAAAACCATTTCATTTCAAAATATGTCAAATTGCCATATTTTTATGTAAACTGTCCTAAGTGTTCAAAATAATCCCCGACACATTTTCTGGGATTATTCAGTTGCATCTCTTATGAGTGAGATGATGTATTATAGTTTTTATTTTGACAGCTTTATGTCTGGTTTATATATTTAAAGAAAAATAATAGAAATTTAGTAGAGGATCACGGAATATATAGGCTAAAAGGTAATTACCTTCCAATCACTCTGCAATGCGTCGGTTAGTCTCTCTCCCGTATGGGTCATCTCTATACCAAGAGAAGCAAGCTTTTCACTCACCCCATAGTCATCGGAACAGACGACACAACAGGAGAATGTCACACCACTCTCCTGCACTTTTTTCACCATTTCCTGAAGTGCTTCATTTTCAGCCAAAAGTTTGGCAGAAGGACCCCATATCATAATATGGGCTTCATCCCAGTAGCCTCGCGGGAGTATCACAGATCCATAGAGCAGAACCATTTTCTTTGCTACTTCTATCTCAGCCGTACTCCATACGATAAGCAGTTTGTTCATGATCTTCCTAAGATAAAATATTTGAATTTATGTAGGTCGGGGTGCCCTCACCCCGACATTAATATGCATCATTATAAAACAAAATAAATATATAAAAAATTTTGTTAAAAGCCGGGGTGGGGATACCCCGACCTACAAATAAAGATTAATGTAAAAAGTGTCTTACAGTAGTAAAGTAAAGTGAAATACCATGCTCATTGGCAGCTTCGATGACTTCATCATCCCTGATGCTTCCGCCAGGCTCAATAATGGCTTTTACTCCCGCTTCAGCCGCCGCATCAACAGAGTCTCTGAACGGGAAGAATGCTTCTGATGCCATAGCAGCACCACTTACATCAAGACCCATCTCTTTTGCTTTTTTCAAGGCACACTGAGCCGCATCTACACGAGATGTCATACCCATACCTACGGCTACCATTGCCGAATCTTTTACATACACAACACAGTTGGACTTTGTAAGACCTGCCACTTTCCAAGCGATCTCAAGGTCTTTCATCTCCTGCTCTGTAGCAGTGAGTTCGGATTTTTTATGGGCATTGTGTACTTCATTGTCACAGATACAGTCAGAATTTTGGAAAACAAATCCGCCATCTACATGTTTGAAGTCATATTTATCACCGGACATCACCAACTTTGTACCGCCTTGGGCAAAGAGTTTAAGACGTTTTTTCTTTTCAAATACTTCCAGTGCTGCCGGTTCAAAGTCTGCTGCCATGACTACTTCCAGGAAGATCTCATTCATCTTCTCTGCAAGCTCCTTGGTCACAACACCGTTAATTGCGACCACACCGCCAAATGCAGACACAGGATCACATTTAAGTGCTTCCGTATAGGACTCTAAAAGTGTCTCTTTAATGGCAAAACCGCAAGGATTACCATGCTTAACGATACATACAGCATTTTCATCACCAAAGCTGGAAGCGATCTTCAATGCACCGTTTACATCGTTAATGTTATTGAAACTCGCTTCACCTTTGACTTGTTTAAAGTTCTTTGTGAAGTGATTGTCAAACTCATAGAGTGCACCTTTTTGGTGCGGGTTCTCTCCGTAACGCGTTTGGAATGATTTTTTTCCTGTAATGAACTGATACTCACCAAAACCGTCATTAAAACGACCATTCATATAGTTTGCTATCATGCTGTCATAGGCTGCTGTATGTTCAAATGCTTTGATCATAAGACCACGTCTGAACTCTAATGTATCTTCTTTACTCTCAAGTGCAGAAAGTACCGCATCATAGTCATTGGCATCTGTAACGATAAGCACATCATTAAAGTTCTTCGCTGCAGAACGTACCATAGTCGGTCCACCGATATCGATGTTTTCGATGATCTCATCAAAATCTTCTGTTCTCTCAATGGTCTCTTTGAACGGGTAAAGATTTACACATACAAGGTCTATGCCTTCTACTCCAAGCTCTTTGGCCTGTGCCACATGTGCCTCATCGCCTCTTTTATGTAAAATACCGCCATGCACATAAGGATTGAGTGTTTTCACACGTCCCTCAAAACACTCAGGAAACTTTGTTACTTCATCGATCTCGATGACTTTTACACCAGCTTCGTTAAGCTTCTTATATGTACCACCGGTTGAGATGATCTCCCAACCTTGACTCTCTAAACCTTTGGCAAATTCAACAATGCCATTTTTGTCACTTACGCTTAATAATGCTCTCATATGACTTTAACCTTTTGGGAATAATTAGGCTGACATTATATCGAATCTAACTAATATTAAGAATATTGATAGCTTACTTGGATAAAATGCAGTTAAATCAGATATAAATTGTCTTAAAAGGAAAAACATGATTAAAAAAATACTCTTCGGATTACTGGGTCTTATCGTTATTGGAGGAGGTGTTCTTTTTCTTATGAATGGAAAAGATACCTATGATGCAACTAAATACAGTGCAAGTGTAAGCAATGGGTTAAATACAGGTTCAACGATCAGTTTCACACTCCCTGACCAGTTCGATAAAGCACATACATTAACAGCTGATACAAAAACACTTATCCTGGTATTTGCCAAAGCAACAGGACATACGGTGAAAGAATTTTTGAAAAAACAGGACAGCGACTATTTGCCAAAAAGAAATGCTCTCTTTGTTGCAGACATCAGCCCTATGCCAACGATCATCCGTAATACTTTTGCCCTACCGGATTTTAAAAAGAGTACCTACTCTGTACTGTTGATCTATGATAAAAACATTGCTAAACAACTTAAAAATGAAAAAGAGGCAGATAAAATTGCTGTAGTAACGCTGGAGAACGGTGTGGTAAAAGCAGTCAAATATATCAGCACAGAAGAAGAGCTTAAGGCACTTCTCAAATAATATAATAGAAGCACTTCAGAAAAGGAGAAAACAACTTTCTCCTTTTCTCCTTTATTTAGAGTTACCCTTTAGTTTCTCCCGTACAATCTGTACCGCTTTTACCATATGGATGAGACTGGGCTTTACTTCCTCCCATTTCCGTGTTTTAAGTCCGCAGTCAGGGTTGATCCAAAGCTGCTCTTTCGGCAGAACTTCAAGCAGCTTTTCGATCTGTTCCACTATCTCCTCTACACTGGGGATACGGGGAGAGTGTATGTCATAAACCCCCGGTCCTACTTCCTGCTTATAGCCTACCTCTTTAAATATCTTAAGCAGTTCATTCCCGCTTCTTGCCGTCTCAATGGAGATCACGTCCGCATCCATCGCTTCTATAGTTTTAATGATATCATTGAACTCACTGTAACACATATGTGTATGGATCTGTGTCTCTTTTTTTGCTGTAGAGACTGACAGTCTGAAATTGTCTACTGCCCATTGTTCATACTCTGCAATATTCTCCGTACGCAGCGGATACCCCTCTTTAAATGCTGCTTCATCCACCTGAATGATTTTAATACCGGCATTCTGCAGGTCATCTATCTCATCCGATATAGCAATGGCGATCTGCTTGGCTACTTCATCTCTGGGTTTATCATCTCTGACAAATGACCAGTTCAAGATCGTTACCGGACCGGTCAGCATCCCTTTCATGATCTTGGAAGTTTTACTTTGTGCATACGTTATCCAGTCTACAGTCATCGGTTCCGGTCTGCTTATATCACCGTAAATGAATGGCGGCTTTACACAACGGCTTCCATAACTCTGTACCCAGCCATTTTGACTGAATCCATAGCCATCAAGCTGCTCACCGAAGTACTCTACCATATCATTTCGTTCAGGTTCACCGTGTACCAATACTTCCAGCCCGACCTCTTCCTGAAATGCTACACACTCATCGATATATTTTTTCATCTCTGCTTCATACACATCAGATGAAATAAGCGATTTTTTATAGTCTGCTCTTACCTTTCTGAGCTCTGGGGTTTGAGGGAATGAACCGATGGTGGTTGTAGCCAGATCATCATAACCCAAAAGTGCTTTTTGGATCTTGATCCTCTCCTCATACGCTCCTTCTCTTTGCAGTTTCGTAAGACCTTGCACTCTTCTTTGTACTTTATCGTTATGTATGCGTGTAGAGTTTTTTCGTGATCTGTTCGCTGCAATGTTCTGTACATAAAGCATTTTTTCTGATCCGCTGAGTTTCTCTTCACCCTCAAAAAAGAGTTTCGTAACCAAAGCAATTTCATCCAGCTTCTCTACAGCATAAGAGAGCCAGTTTTTGATCTCATCATCCATCTTCTCCTCATATTGAAGTGTAAAAGGTGTGTGAAGCAATGAACAGGATGAACTGACGATAAGATTCTCTTTGGGTACCACCCTTGCTGTTTTTTCTAAAAGTCCAATGGTTTTAATGATATCATTTTTCCATATATTACGTCCATCGACCACACCGGCTATCAGTTTTTTACCACTGTTGGCAATGCGTTCCAAACTCTCAAAATTTTTCTCTCCGTAAAGAAGATCAAGTCCAATAGCCCAGACAGGTGTGTGTACCAGTACTTTGCTTGCCTCATTTGAATGTTCAAAATAAGTCGTCACTGCTATCTTGATGTTATCAGATACTTTTGCCAATCTGTCATAGCAGGGTTTGATAAGACTCAGGACTTTTGGCTCTACATCTTTTACAAAAACAGGTTCATCCATCTGCACAACGATCTCTTCATCCAGATCTGCTATCTCTTCCAAAAGTGCCTCATAGACCGGCAGGATCTTTGAGAACAGCTCATAGGTATCACCCCTGTCCACTCTTTTTGAAAGACCTAAAAATGTGACAGGTCCGATAAGATTGATCTTTGTATTGATCCCCAGTGCTTTTGCTTCTTTATATTCAGACAATATCTTTTTTGCATTGAGTGCATAGTTGTCTGCAAGTGACAGTTCCGGCACGATGTAGTGGTAGTTCGTGTTGAACCATTTTGTCATCTCCATTGCTACAGCATCTTTATTTCCTCTTGCCATAGCAAAATAGAGTTCTTCTTCTTTAAGCAGTTCAAATCTTTTTGGGATCGCACCTAACATAATGGCAGTATCAAGCATATTGTCATAGAGTGAAAAATCATTGGATGCAATGTAGTCTATCCCTGCATCTTTTTGGTAATTCCAGTGTCTCTTTTTTAGTATTGAAGCTGTTTTCTCTACTTCCACAAATGGACATTTACCTGCCCAAAACTGCTCTAAAACTTTTTTTAACTCTCTTTGTTCTCCAATTCTCGGAAATCCTGTTATGTAATTTTTAGACATACGTCATCCTTTAATAAATTATAATATGGTTTATAGATTATGTTGATAGTTGGTAATTAATAGGATAAACCCGGATTATGCAATAGAATTGCCAAAGATTCTGCATGTGCTTGTTTTGTGGGTGCTTGCAAAGAATTTGAGGTTAACCCGTAGGTTAATGGATGATTTCTTTGTGAATGCCCACGAGACAATGATTTGCAGAAGATTGGTGATCTCTATTGCATATTCCGGGATAAAGGGTGTGGAGGGTGTACGCCTGTGCGTCTAAATGCAAAGTATGTACAGTAAAATGGACAACGGGGAATATAGTGGTTCAGCAAAAGTGCCAAACGGGTACGAAGTTTAAAATAACAGTTGCAGTGGCAAGGTTTAGCTTGCGCTAAAGTAGTTTCCGATACTTCTTCAGGCGGGTCATTTTCATCCATGTCATGATCTGAACTGTCAGAAAGGCGCAGGAGTGAATGTGCTACAGAGACTTGACTATGAAGCTTATGCTCAACATTATATGCCAGCATCGCTGATAATGTAAAATAGTTTTTGCCAAAACCGCGAAGTAATTTCACTCTTTTTCCTCTTTAATATAAAATAATTGTCACTGCGAACACCCTTGAAAGCAAAGCGTTTTGAGAGCAGTGACGATTTTTTGCCTACTTTTTTCTAAAAAAAGTAGAAAAAGAAACATGCATACAACAGAACTCAAATACTTAAAGTATTACAGATCCTGTTCAATCGTTCTTGCAAAAGTATTAAAGTAGATATCTTTTACTTTATCAAGCGGAAGCTCTATATCATTCACTTTTACTTTGTCTCCGCCTACTTTACCGATAATACTTACACTGATCCCAAGATCCATCGCCATTTTTCCGAATGCTTCGATATCATCTTTCGCTACTTCAACCAGTGCTCTGCTTTGTGATTCATCAAAGATATCTCTACTTGCTTCTACTGCCACTTCAGCAACGATACCTTTATTGGAAACAGCAGCCATTTTGGAAAGGGCAATTGCAATACCGCCCACATTCACATCTTTAGCCGACTTCAAAAGTCCTTTTTTGTTCGCTTCGATCACAAGCTCCCAAAGTCTAAGCTCAGCAGAGTAATCAAATGACGGCAACGTTCCGGCTGTTTCACCAAAAAGCTCTTTAATGTAGAGAGAACCGCCGAACTCACCTTTTGTCTCACCTAAAAGAAGTATATGTGACTCCTCTTCCTGGAAACAGGAAGGCAATACTTTATTCTCATCATCATTGAGTCCCACCATCGCTATGGCAGGTGTTGGGAATACACTCACTCCATTTGTTTCATTGTAAAGAGATACGTTACCACTTACAACCGGTGTATTAAGTTCCAGACAAGCTTCTTTAATTCCTTCACACCCCTGTGCGAACTGCCACATCACTTCCGGATTTTCCGGGTTACCATAGTTAAGACAGTCAGTGATAGACAATGGTCTTGCACCGGACATTGCGACATTTCTTCCAGACTCAACTACTGCAAGTGCCGCACCCTTTTTAGGGTCGATGTAGCAGTAACGAGGATTACAGTCAGAACTCATGGCTAACGCTCTGCCGTTCTCTTTGATACGGATACAACTTGCATCCAGACTTCCCGGTGCTTTCGTTGTATTGGTTTGCACCATAGAGTCATATTGGTTATAGACCCAGGCTTTATCTACCACTTCAAGAGAAGCAAGAAGTTTTTCATATGCCTCCTGGTCAGCTACTTTTGCATAGTCATCTACACTTTTGGCATTCACTTCATCAAGATACTTGGGTCTGGCTGTTGGTCTATCTAAGATAGGTGCCTCTTCACTTACCGGAGCGATAGGCATATCTGCACATTTTTCGCCATGCCAGAAAAGCTCCATTCTTTCAGTATCTGTTACTTCACCGATCACAGCAACATCAAGGCCCCATTTTTCAAAGATATCAATAATCGCTTGCTCACTTCCTTTTTTAGCACAAATAAGCATACGCTCCTGAGATTCAGAGAGCATGAAGTCATATGGCATCATCCCCTCTTCTCTTGCAGGTACTTTGTCAAGGTGCATGATGAGCCCTGCACCCGTCTTACCTGCCATTTCAAATGCTGAAGAGGTAAGCCCTGCAGCACCCATATCCTGGATACCTACTACGTGATCTGTTTTGAAGAGTTCCAAACACGCTTCAAGAAGCAGTTTTTCTGTAAAAGGGTCACCCACTTGTACCGTTGGACGAAGCGATTTAGACTCTTCAGTAAAGCTGTCTGAGCTCATTACCGCTCCGCCCAGACCGTCACGGCCTGTTTTAGACCCTACATACATGACAGGGTTACCTATACCGGAAGCCACACCAAGGAAGATCTCATCAGACTTTACAAGTCCTAATGAAAAGGCATTTACAAGGATATTTCCATTGTAACTCTCATCAAAACTTACTTCACCACCGATGGTAGGGACACCCATACAGTTACCATATGAGCCGATCCCATCTACTACACCGCGTACAAGGTGTCTCTGGTATTTGTTGATCTCACTGTCACCCCTTACTTTACCAAAACGTAAAGCATTGAGGTTAGCCACAGGTCTTGCACCCATAGTAAAGATATCTCTGAGGATCCCGCCTACACCCGTAGCTGCACCCTGAAAAGGCTCGATGAACGACGGGTGGTTATGACTCTCCATCTTAAAGACAGCTGCCATACCGTCACCAATATCGATAACACCGGCATTTTCACCCGGTCCCTGGATAACCCACGGCGCTTTGGTAGGAAAACCATTCAGGTATTTTTTACTTGATTTGTATGAACAATGTTCTGACCACATAGCAGAAAAAATACCGATCTCAACGATATTCGGGTGACGACCGTCAAGAATACGTAAGATATCTTCATATTCTTCTTTGCTTAGCTTATGGTTCTTTAAAACTTCATCTAGATTTTCAATCGGTTGTGACATATACTGTGTCCTTTTTAGGAGGTAAAATAAGTCCATAATTATATTAAAAAAGTGTTAAGAGAGTGCTGTAACTTTACGGTGTGTTAGCAAACGCACCGTACGGGTTAATCTTAATTTTTGTATAATCCTTTAAAAAGAGAAACAAGGTAATTTTATGAACAAGATATTACAAATGCTGCTTCTGCAGCAGGAACTCAATGATGCGACCAATGGTGAAGGCTGGGAAAAAGGTCTCACTAAAAACGGAAAACAAATTGACTGGAAGCGTTGTACATACCTGGAGTGCGCCGAGCTTATAGAATCTTATCCCTGGAAGCATTGGAAAAATATAGATGCCAAACCTGATTATGATAACATTAAAATCGAAGCTGTAGATATCTGGCACTTTATCATGTCCCAGGGGCTTGAAGACTACAAGATGCAAAATCTGGGCTCAATAGAAACTTTAGCTTCGAACATTAACAAACTGCCTAACTTTCAAACCTTTACAGCAGATATTACACCAACGACAAAAAACTATTATGAACAGATAGAAGTGGTTGAAGCACTCATGAAAACACTCTTTTGTGGTGAATCCACTGAAGCACTTATGGAGTCATTTATAGATGTGGCAGTACAGTCCGGACTCAATCTTGATGCACTGTATAAACTCTATATCGGCAAAAATATTTTAAACCGCTTCAGACAGGACCATGGATATAAAGAGGGTACCTATATCAAGATATGGAATGGAGAAGAAGACAATGTAGTAATGCAGCGCATTTTAGATGAAACAGAGGATATCAGTCCGGAAGAACTGTACAAGGCACTTGAAAAGGCTTACCCGAAAGGATAAGCAGTTTCTTCTGCCATTACTCAACCATCCTGCTCAGATCCTTCTCTACGATCTGATTTCCATATACACTTACCTGAGTCGCTATACGTATATTTTTAGGCGAGTCATATCCGCATTCTGTTCCGCATTTTACCGTACCTATCAGATAATATTTTCCGGAAGGTACACCGTAGAATGCAAATTTCCCGTCACTGTTGGCTGCCGTGAACCGCAAATAGTTAAAGAGTCTGGGATCTGCTTTTTCCATCTTGTACCCGCCAAGATAACTCTCACTATACCACTGATCGGAATAACTGGTTTTAGGATTCAGATAGAGTCTTGTACCGGCCCCTACGACTCTTTTATCATACGCATCTGTCACATAGATAGAACCTTTCACTGTACCTTTTCCTGTCCTTGCCAGACGGTTATATTCGGAAACAGGAAAAGTGATACGCTCCATTTTCTGATCAGATATTTCGGTGATCATAGTCTCTTCTTCTGTGAGATTTGAATCCAGATCCGAAATATCTACATCCTCTTCATTTGTTTCATCTGCCCAACTGTTTTGTCCTGAATCTTGTGTTGAAATAACCAGTTCTCTCTGTACACATCCGGTTAAAAGTAATAACATGACAGAGAAAGTAAAAAGTAATGATAATTTTTTAGTCATAAATGTATTTCCTTATATTTGATAATTGTAATTATACTGTATTAACTTTAGGGAAGTATACGTATTAACACTTCTTTTTCTTACTCTTGTCTAAAAAATTTTGTAGATATCCTCTTGCTTCTTCATTGCCTGAAAAGGCAGCCTTTTGATACCAAAATGCTGCCTTTTGACAACTTTTTTTAACCATCACACCTTTTTGGTAGTGGAAAGCAAGTCTCCCTTGTGCATCCATCTCACCCTCTTTTGCAAAACGATGTAGATTTTTTACTTTTCTTTTTTCTCCATGATAATATTTAACCGTATTCAGTATAAACCAAATGGTAAAAAAAAGTAAACCAATAATGAGATATAATTCTATATTTTCAACCATATTAAAATATTCAATGATCTGCATTTTATTTTCCCAAACAAAATTCACCAAACATTTTATCCAATATCTCTTCACTGTCATAAGGTTTTGAAATAGAAGAGATCGCCTTCACTGCTTCTTGTAAATGGTATGAAAAAAATTCCAACTCACCGGAAAGCAATGGGGATTTTGCTTCTTCAATGTCAGATTTTGCCTTAGTTACAGCCTCTATCTGCCGAGCGGATATAAGCATCATCTCCTCACCCTCTCCAATACTGTCAAAAAGCAGTTCAAGTCTCTTCGTAAGTTGCACAAAACCTTTTTTTGCACTCACTTCAAGCGGATCATATACTGAGATTTTTGACTTGTCAAAATGGGTATCAAGATCTGACTTATTAATCGCAACAATGCAATGTTTATCTTCCAATGATTCAATAATGGAGAGTATCTTTTCATCTTCCGTGTCAAATGCTCTTGAACCATCAAAAAGTGCAATGATCACATCTGCATCTTCGACTGAGTTCATAGAGCGCTCTATACCTATTTTCTCTATGGTGTCCTCAGATTCACGTATGCCGGCAGTATCTACCAGCCTAATAATGTGTGAACCGATACGTACCTGCTCTTCGATCGTATCTCTGGTAGTCCCCGCAATATCACTTACTATAGCTCTATCGTAAGAAAGCAAAGCATTCAATAAAGAACTTTTACCCACATTCGGCTTACCTATAATTGCTACTTTAAACCCCTCAATGAGTCCTCTGCGACGATGACTGGCCTCTACTATTTGTTCTATTTTTTCTGTCAATGCATTTAATTGATGGAGAATGTTTTCCATAATATCATCAGGAATATCCTCTTCAGCATAGTCGATCATTACTTCAGAATATGCCAATGATTTAAGTAGTGCATCCCTGCTCTCATCTACAAAGGTTTTAAGTTCACCTTTCATCTGTTTCGCTAAGATCTTAGCTGCATCTACACTCTTGGCTTCGATAAGTTTCGAGATGGCTTCTGCTTCAGTAAGGTCTATCTTTCCATTGAGAAATGCACGCTTTGAAAATTCTCCCGGTTCTGCAAGCCTTACCCCGTAAGAGAGTATAGTATCGAGTATCTCCTGTGCAACTATCATCCCGCCATGGCACTGGAATTCCACTATCTCCTCACCGGTAAAACTGTGTGGCGCAGCAAAGTAGATCATGATCGCTTGATCTATAAGAGCATTATCTGCAGTATAAAGAGAGGTAAGATGTGCATATCGGGGGGTGATGTTGTTTAAATGTGAGATCTTATGAGCAATGCCCAATGCGGCTTCTCCGCTTACTCTGATAATAGAGATCGAAGAGACACCATGTGCCGTAGCAATAGCAGCAATACTGTTATGCATGGCTTTTGTTGTTAAACTCATTTATCACAACAAATTTCTTGCCTGCTCGACCTGTTTTAACTGCTACATATTTATCCGGGAATGCTTCACGTAGTTGTTCCAGTGCGATTTGTACCAAAATACCATCGAGGGTACGTGTTTTGCCTCGTCCAAATTTTTCTACGTTTTCTATGACTGGCTTGATGTAGTTACGTATCATCTCTTGTTGAGAAGTCAGGAACTCTGCGATCTCAAGTTTGATAAAGAGTTCATATTTTGTATGTAACCAGTTAAACAGCATATAGGAGAGTGCATTATAACGATACCCTTCTTTCCCTATAAGCAGTGCCGCATCATCACCATCTATAAATATAAGTGCCGTGTTGTCTCTCACGTCCACTTCAACCACATCTATCTCAAAACATGAGTAAGAAAGAAGTTCTTTGAGTTGATCTTCAATAAGACGTGCCAGTTCATCATATACAACACTCTCTTCTTCGAACAGTTCATCATCCGATCTCTCATCTTCAGATAGTTTATCTACTTCAAAAAAACTATCTAAGACAGCATCTTTTTCAGTAGTGGTTTGTAGTGTAGGGGTAGTTGCTATTGATACTTCTTCTTGTTCTGCTTCTCTATTAACTGTTTCCTGCTTAACGGTTGCCAGGATTTCAGAAGCAACACTCTCCTCTTCGCTTATCTCAGGAGTCACTTTTTGAGGAACAGTCGTTTTACATGTTGCAACAATGATGGCTTTTTTCTTTAAAAAACCTAAAATACCTTTTGAGGGATACTGAACTACTTCATATTGAAGATCGGTAATTGAACATGCTAATTGTGTTGCAGCCTTTTGATATGCTTCTTCAAGTGTAGCTGCTTCAACTTTTTTCATTAGCTATCCTTTCCCTTTTTATGTGCTGCAACCGCTGCTGCTTTATGTTTAGCATAAGCATTGTTGATCACATACTGCTGGCCTATAGTAAAGATATTGTTCACAACCCAGTAAAGTACCAATCCGGACGGGAAAGGCATAATAATGAACATAAGCGCCATGATCACAGGGAACCACTGGAAGATCTTCTCTTGAAGCGGATCCGTAAAGTTGTTTGGTGTGATCTTTTGCTGGAACCACATAGATGCACCCATTAAGACAGGTAAGATATAGTAAGGATCCGCTGCAGAAAGGTCATTGATCCATACCGGGATCCATGCTGCACCCTGAAGTTCATCTGCATTTAAAAGTACACGATAAAGTGCAAAGAAAACCGGGATCTGGAGCAGCATAGGCAGACAACCACCCATTGGATTCGCACCGTTTTTCTTATACATTTCCATCATTTGTGCATTCATTTTTGCAGGGTCGCCTTTATACTTTTTCTTGAGCTCTTTCATCTTAGGTGCCAAGTCTTTAAGTTTTTGCATAGACATCATACCCTTGTATGAGAGAGGGAAAAGTATAAGCTTCACAAGCAATGTAAAGAGTATGATCGTCCATCCCCAGTTACCAACTATATCCTGGATCCATAAAAGCACCTTAAAGAAAGGTTTTGAAAGGAAAGTAAAGAAACCAAACTCAATCGTATCTGTCAATTCCGGATTGATTGCCTTAAGTATTTTATATTCTTTAGGCCCGATATAGCCGCCAAGATGCAAGTTTTGACTTCCTTCAACAAAGATAAGAGGATTATCATCTTTCTCTTTTAAGATAGAAACATTCATTCCTTTATCAAAGTCATAGAACATGGTAGCTACATATCTGTCAAATGCTGAAGCGATTTTAGCATTCTTAACAATTTCATCCCCTTTTGCATCACCGTCTTCTATCGTAGTGATGACATTATCAGCACCTTTTATCAAAGCACCTCTTACAAGCATGTACATAGAGGTATCTGCCATTGGTCTGTGACCCGGTGTGATGAAGTATGGTGCAGGGGAAGATGTAGAGATATCAATATCATAGGCACCAGTTGGCTTCACAGTGATCTTTTTAGTAATCGTTACAGAAGAGAGCTTTTGCGTTAATGTCACTGTCTTTGCAGCAGATGTCACATCAACTGTCGCAGTTCCACTGTTTGTATATGGTGTTTTAAATGCTTCTTCATTGAGTTTGCTGTCTGAGAATCTCACTTCCAGAGGCTTGACTTCTTGCGCACCCAAGATCTGAAGATTTTTCCCTTCATCATCTTTATACTTCTCTTCTAAAAGCTCAAACTGTGCAATACGTCCAAACGTATCAATACTCATTTTAAATGTATCTGATGTCACTGTAGCTAAAAGTGATGTGCTTGTTGAAGTAACAGGAGCATTGTTTGCTTTTTGTGTTGTAGTTGGTGCCGGACTGCTTACCTCAGAAGTAGTTACTTTAGGTGTTTGATGTACATTTTCTGTTTGTTCTACAGTTTGTGTTGCTTTTTGCGGAGGGAAAAGATAGCTATACCCTACAAATACAAAAAAAGAGAGAGCAAGTGCGAGAAGGAGTCGTTTGTTTAAATCTTGTTGTTCCAAAATTATACCTTTTGTTATATATCGTCGATAGTATAGTGTTATATGTGTTAAATTATGTTAATGCAGAACACTTTTTAAGTGCATGAAGGTATGATTTACGAATCTCTGAAAAACTTTCGTTTAAAAGAGCCGGCTTTGCAACCAGGACATAAGACCCTTCAGCTAAAAGGTCAATATTTTCGATGAAATGTGCTCTAAGCAAACGCTTTGCTCTATTTCGGCGAACTGCATTTCCAATTTTTTTACTGGCAACAAAACCCACCTTGTACTCGAGGTTCTTTTTATAAAAAAGGACAAAGTATGGTGTATGCCATGTTTTTGAGGAGTGACGATACACTCCATCAAACTCTTTGCTAGTTTTAATTCTAGTAAAATGTTTTATAGAACTGATGGTTTTAACCTACTGGTCTTTATACAGCTAATCTTTTTCTACCTTTAGCTCTTCTTGCAGAGATCACTTTTCTACCATTTTTAGTCTTCATTCTCGTTCTAAATCCGTGTGTTCTTTTTCTTGGGGTACTGTGGGGTTGGTATGTTCTTTTCATCTTGAATTATCCTTAATCTGGTTTACCTAGCATGTTTGCATGGTTTTATTTGGACGCGATTTTACCTTAATATGGCTTAAACCATACTAATTAATGAAGTGATTTAAAAATAATCTCTCCATGTTTTTTATCTCTTTTTGTTTTTACATATGTTTCAATAAGTTTAAAAATCACATATTTTATACTATGTGTTGATGTTCTTACTTCCAATTCTGTACAATAGATATCTTCACCTTTATTCAATAACATATTACGAAGCATTCTCTCTGCAAAATGATACCCTCCATCTATTTTAGTATCTTGACAAATAACGGCATACAAAGATGCTTCTTCATCAATTTCAAATAAAATATCAGTATTGCGTTTCTCTTTTGTCAATAATGTTTTCATGTCTACATTTTTTCCCGATATAAGCATCACAACAAAAGAGCGTTCCTCTCCGCGCTCCATAAGATAGTATAGAATATCAATAGTTGTTGTAAGCTTATCTACCATTTTAGCTGCCAATGCTATATCATTTCCATCAAATCTCAAGTTCTCTTTTTGCATTTCATTTTCTCTTACTTTCATTTATATACCCTCTCTCTCTTTTCTATAAGTTTTATATGCTGTTTGAATTATATCAAAATATTTTAGCTTCTGTTGCTATAATTTCTTATGAATAATACAGATAAAAATAATTTGCCGTCTCCTTGTTGGTTACTGGAAGAAACTTTACTTAAAAAAAATCTTGAACTTATACAAAAGATAAAAAACAGAACAGGTGTAAAAGTTCTTTTGGCACTTAAAGGTTATGCTTTATGGAAAAGCTTCCCTTTGATCAAACCTTATCTTAACGGCTGTTGCGCCAGCGGTCTCCATGAAGCAAAACTGGCACATGAAACATTTGCCCGGGAAGTACATACCTACTCCCCTGCTTTCAAAGAGGAGGAACTTGAAGAGATCGCGCTGATATCCCATCATCTGGTTTTCAACTCTCCTGCACAATTCAAACGATTTGCTACACAAGCTAAAAAGATAAATCCAAAGCTCACTCTTGGATTACGCTTAAACCCTGAGTATTCAGAGGCACCCAAAGAGATCTATAACCCCTGTGGGCTCAACTCCAGACTGGGCACAACCCGGGCTAATTTTGATGAATCCATTTTAGAGCAATGTGATGGTTTACATTTTCATGCACTGTGTGAACAGGACAGTGATGCACTTGAGCATGTACTTAACAATTTTGAAAAGAAATTCGGAAAATATATTCCTCAAATGAAATGGATCAATTTTGGTGGCGGACACCACATTACGCGAAAAGGGTACGATATAGAAAAACTCATTGCCCTTATTCGTAACTTCAAGGAAAAATATGATGTAGAAGTCTATCTCGAACCCGGTGAAGCCATCGGCTGGGAGACAGGTACCCTGATCACTACGGTCCTGGATATCGTTCATAACGGCATGGATATCGCTATCCTGGACTCTTCGGCAGAAGCCCATATGCCCGATACCATCATCATGCCTTACCGTGCAGATGTACGTGGTGCAGGCAAAGCCGGAGAGAAAGCACATACCTACCGTCTGGCAGGCAATACCTGTCTGGCAGGGGATATCATGGGAGACTACAGTTTTGATACTCCGTTGAACATAGGAGACAAGGTCATCTTTGAAGACCAGATGCACTACACTATGGTCAAAGCCACGACCTTCAACGGTATCAAACTCCCGAGTATCGCTATAGAAAGAGAGGACGGAACGGTAGAGGTCGTACGTGAGTTCGGATATGAGGATTTCAAGAACAGGCTTTCCTGATCCGGGTTAAAACTCCCCTTTATAAAAGATATCCCCGGAACTTGATTCGGGACTGACAGTGACAGTAGCTTCAATGTTTTTACTATAGTCATATTGCAATTTTACACTGGAGACTTCATCATTGATATAGATGATCGTGATCTTGTCTGTCAGTTTTTTGCCTACTTCCATGCTGCTTCCTGTACCCAAAACAAGATGATCAATCTTGATACCTACATGGGAGAGAGCAGATTTTGCCATGGCTCCTCCCATCATCTTCATCATATCTTCACCACTGTTATTCTCTGCTCCCGCTTCAGAGTCGAAAAGGATCACAGAAAGGATCTGCTCCCGTGTCAAATGCGGTACTGAACTAAAATTGATATTTGGCAAAGCCGGTGTACCGGTCACCGAAACAGTAATAAGATATTTAACGGTTTTGTATTCTGCTTTGATATCCAGGATCGGTGTTTCAATATTTCCTGTAAAATAGATAAAACACTTTTTCAAAATAAATTTTTTATCCTGGAAAATATAACTCCCTCCTTCGAGTAATTCTACTGAACCCAAGAAGAGCATAGGAGTACTCACAGTTTTTTCTATTCTAAGATCAGCTTTTGCTTGGATATTGACATCACCCTGCTTATAAAGTAAAGGTTTTTTTGTTTTGATCTGAATAGAAGTAGTGAGGTTATCCATAAAAGGACTGCTTTCCTTTTCTCTCTTCATGTCCTGAACAATGATGATATCACTGTCTGAAGCAAAGGTTTTTTGTCTGAGGTCATAGTGAATATCACCGCCCAACAGTGTTACTTGCCCCTTGACGGAAGTTTTATTGCCATCCAGTGCCGTTTCAAGGTTTATCGCACTATCAAGATCGATCAACTTATGTGCTATGTGCAATGCTGATGCATCTGCAGATATATTCCCTTGTTTATTTTTGATATTATACCTTCCCGCTACCTTAAGTTGATCATTTAGCCAAAGGGGTGCAATTTCGACAGTATCGCCCTTCAGTTTAACCGAAGAAGGTTTAGTAGAAAAGAATTTCATTTTGTCATACGTCACTGTATATTCTTTCAGAAATACGTTTGACTTATCAAAACTTATAACCATTTTCATATCATTAAAGATATGTTCTGTTCTGTGATCAGGCTTATAAATCATCTCAGGTGAAGTAAGAGAAAGATGAGCCTGTTTCATCTCCGTAATATCCATTGAAAAGTTCAATGCACCTTCAACAGGAGGCATATTTTCCAGCGTATAAAAAGTCTCTACACTCTTCAGTAAAGATTTTATTGAACTGACTTTGGCATTGACCATGACCTTTTCCTTTACAATGCCTTTGACATCTGTTATCAAACCGCCCAATTTTATCATACCATCTATTTGACCGTTGGAAAGTAGATATTTAAGATCTGCAGAAAGCGCTTTAGCCTTTAATTTCAGAGTCATATTCTTATCATTCAATTCAACATTGGCTATAAGTGGATCAAGAGCATCCCATTTGACATTTTCATCAAATTTTTTTAAAAGAGAGTCTTGCGGTATATTACTTATTGCTTTAACCTGTAAGATTTTTCCATAGACAATATCCATATCCAGATTCGTAACATTTGAGGTGATCTTTGCTTTGGCTTTTAAAGGAGTGATCTTCTCTAAATTAAGCGGAGCATCTATCACAGCATTGACTTTGGTTCCATTCAATTCCGCAGGCAACCTCATCATATTATGCAGGACAATAGCTTTAGTCGTTTCAAGATGTAATTGTCCTTTTTTAAAATCCAATGAATCAAAACTTCCTTTTAAACCATCTGATAAAATGACTGTTTTGATACTCTTTATATCACCCGTATATTTAATATTCAGATTTTTCAATGGTTTTGTAAATTTTGCATCTATACCGATCAACTCTTTTGCTTTGATCTCTCCCCCATAACTTATATTGTCATCCATCTTGAATGTATTGATGACAGCAATATCTTTTGCATAGGGTGTGGTTATCATTACGGTAGAAGCAGCTACAAGAGTATGCTCCCGGATACGATAGACCACATGACTGAGCAGACTGTCAATATCTACATTGAACTCACCATTTTTACTGATCAAAACTTGTTTTGCTTTTGCGTTAATATCAGCTATTACCTGCTCTTTGGAAACATTAAGACCAATCTCAATGTCACCCATGGCTTCTTTACGCAGAGGTAATTGATAGAGTTCAAACAACGCTCTATTGGGAGTGAGCTTCATCTTTCCGATCAAGTGGTTGTTTTCGATCTGTCCATTATATTTAAAATTACTAAGATTGCTCGTTCCATTCAGCTCAATCAAGCCATTTTCAACTAAAAGTTTTTCTACATTTACTATGATATTCTTAGCATCCAATGCCAAGTTAAGAATATGCACCGGATCATACATTGCCGGAAGTACATTCGCCTGAAAAGATTTCAATACTACATATTTAGGGAGAAGAGGATTCGCTTCACTTTGCTCTGCAGATGCTACTGTCTTGCTTTCAGTATGATCACTCTTGTTATTTTCACCTGCAAAAAGCTTCTGTAATGCATATGTATCAATATCTTTCAATACCAGATGCCCAAAACTGAGCGTATCTTTTGTCAAATTACCGGTAATATCGATCTGACTTATATTACTGTCTATAAGGAGTGTAAAATTTTTAATCTCCAATGCATTGCTTGCATACTTCACACGCTCCACAGTCAATACGGTTTTAGAAAGAAGAACACCCTGCTCTTCAAAAGGATTCAAGCTTAAATATACTTTGTCAACGGTTACAGTAAGATCAAAAGGCTCACGGCTGCTCTTCTCACCATTCCGGAAAGAAGCGATCAGCCTTTTGGCAATATCTACATCCAATGCATTGATCTCCAGAGTATTAACGGCAATTCGTTTATAGAGCAGCCTGGAATGATTCCAACTGAACCTCAAACTCTCAGCAAGAGGTTTACCCTCAAATTTCACACCATCAATCGTCACACCTGTAAGAATATTTCCTCTAATATCATCATAAGAGATCTTATAGTCAGGAGCAAAATAGTCTGCAGCTTTTTGAATGACAAAAGAAGAGTTTGCCATAAAGACTGCAGAAACCATCAATACCGCAAAAAAAATAACAAGGCCATAGAATATCTTTTTAAGACTTGTCAAAATGATTGTCCTATCTGAAATTGGATACCATACTGAGAAGGGTCATCTATATTAAATCCTATATCCAGTTTAAATGGACCAATAGGTGTCATGTATCGCACGCCTACACCAGCGGATGAAATAATCTCTCCCGAAAGATCATAATTCTCTGCACTTAACATTGTATTATCTGTGAATACTGCACCATACAGATTACCCCACACAGGATAATCTGCCTCAAAAGAGAGATTTGCCATGCTCATCGCCCCCTGTATACTATACTCTGAAGGAGAGATGATCACTCCCATCTCATTATACCCATAGGCACGATTGGAAAAGGATCCACCGGCAAAAAAGAGTTTTGATTCAGGAAGTTGCGCCGAAGTTCCTTCTATGAAACCTGCTTTTCCTACTGCAGCAAGTGTCAGATCACCAAACGTATGAATGATCCTTCCCTCAAAAAGGGTTTTAATGTAATCACTCGCCTTGTTATCATACGCTAAACCATACTCTAAATAAGCAGAAAGATAATAGCCGTATTTTGGATTAAGTTTAGAGTCCCTTTCATCATATATCATATGTATATAAGGGTAAAAAAGTAAAAAAGTCCCTTCATTTATCGCATGGGACAGTGGATTGCCTTGCATATTGTCCAAAAGTGAAACATAAATACTTTCCAAAGCCAAACCGCTCCTCAAGATCAATTTCTTATCTGTGTAGGCTAAGAAAATTTTTCCATGGGTTTTCTCCTCCAGAAAGCCTTCAAATTCCAGATTTGAATACCCTGTCTTTAAACCTAAATCAATATAGTAATCCAAGATATTAAAAAATGCCGGTTTGAAAAATTCCAGCTCTACCAGTTGTTCTTTACTTGACCAGGCAGCTTTTGATTTAAATTTTTGGGCATTGCCTAAAAAATTCTTCTTAATATACTCTGCCTGTACACGTAGGCCTACAAAAGTATCATAGCCTGCACCCATACGGTAATAATGACTTTTCTCAATCTCGGAAACAGTAATATCCACAGGTACCACATTATAAAATTTTCGATCATATTTCACCAATATACTATCAAAAGCATCTAAACCATAAAGGGCATCATAGGTATCTTTAATCAGTTCTGTATTAAATTTTTCTCCCTTGGCAGCTCTCACTCTTGATCCAACGACCTCTTTATCAATACTCTTCAAACCTTTTACTGTAACATCACCAAAGGTACAAATACCGCCTTTCTTCAAGAGATATTTTAAATCTACTTTATGTTTATCAAGATCAACATAAGCCTTAGTATCAAGATCATAACTGCAATACCCGTCTTTAAGCAATGCCTGAATAATATTTTTTTTGATGTTCATAAAATCTTTGGCTCTGAATATCTCTCCACTCTTTACTGTCACCAAAGCGCTAAGATCATAGTCACTGCTGATAGTAATATCATTGATTTTTACAGGCAGATTCTCTTCGATCGTTACATCAACAGTGCTATGCGTCTCTTTGATGGTAAAACGGGCATCATAAAAACCTTCCGAGTCATAAAAACTTTTTAACGAAAGCTTTAACGTAGGGAGAAGTTTATCTTTTATTCTAGGTGTATCCTCTTTCCAAAATTCAAAAAAACTTTTGCGTTCAACCCCTAAAGCATCCTGTAAAACAGCTTCATCAAAATGTTTTTGTCCTGTAAAATGGATGATATGCGTAGGAAGTTTCATATCCTCTGAAGCAAGCAGGGCAGTAAAGAATAATAATGTAACAAGTATCCATTTATAATGCATAATAGAAAGTTCTCCAATGGACCATTCTATCAAAAACTAACTAATATATCCATAGATTAAAATTTATTATGATATTGCCAAATCTTTGTATTACCTATGGGTAGTCCTACAGATTTCTTTACTCATATCTTCCCTCTTCCCGTTCTTTCAAAGTTTTAGGTATTCAGAGGTGCCCTTTGGTCAGTACGGCAATAATAGATCTTTTACACTCTGATGCGGATCTTTCCCCTCCTCTATCATTGCATAGACTTCAGATGCGATAGGAAGATAAATTTCTTTATCTTCTGCTATTTTATGTAAAGCTTTTGCTGTAGGAACACCTTCTGCTACTTCTCCAAGCTCCTCGAGTATCTCCACTATACTTTGCCCTTTGGCCAGTCCTAACCCTACCCTATAGTTTCGTGAGAGTGTAGAACTTGCCGTGAGGAAAAGGTCACCTGCACCACCCAAAGAGAGAAAAGTCTCTACTCTTGCTCCAAAATATTCTCCAAAACGTGACATCTCAACCAAACCTCTTGAGATCAGTGCCGCCCTGGCATTATTTCCAAGTCCCAATCCATCACAGACACCACCTGCTATGGCAATGACATTTTTGTATGCACCTGCAACCTCTGCCCCTACGACATCATCACTCACATACCCTTTGATAAAGTCAGGTAAAGCATCAGCATAGGTTTGAGCCAATTCGATATTGGTAGAACTTATCATCAGTGCCGTTGGAAGAGATTTCTGAACTTCAGCAGCAAAAGAGGGACCCGAAATAAATGCCAATCTTTCATTTGGAACAAATTTCCCATAGATCTCATTGAGAAATGCACCGGTACTGGTCTCTATACCTTTTGCCGCTACAAGAATGTTCTGTCCATGATCTACAAAGTGTTCTTCCATCCACATTCTCACAAATTGCGCAGGGATAGCCATAATCAGGTACTTTCTGCTGAGTGCTTCTTCCAAAGAAACAAAATTCTCTATCTCTTTCACTGTACGGGAATAAATGACTACATCATTATTCTGACTATAAGCATGATAAAGTGCCTGTCCCCATTTTCCTGCACCTATAATCGCTATTTTCATATCATTTTTCATACTTCTTTCCTTCTGATCATTTCCTCAAAGTGTACCAAATCAAACTGCTTTCCGATACATACCAAAATATCACCACTGTCCAATTTATGAGATATACCACTGGTAATAAAAATGAAATGGCTGCTCAACTCTTTATCTATCATACCGATAAGCATGATCTCATACTTGGAAAAATCAACCTCTTCCACCATCATCCCATCCAAAAATGAATCCCGGGGTATCTCAATCTCTTTAAATGAAATATTATGGGTATTCAAAATAAATCCATCAAGCAATTGGGTTGTAACAGGTTTACGCAATAAATTGTGAATACGATTGGCAGTCACACGATACAGATCTATGACCTTGGTTGCACCGGCCATATAGAGTTTTTCCGTTGTATGGATCGAATCAGACAATGCAATAATAGGAGAATCCGGAAAGAGATCATGCAAGGTAAGGGTTAAATAGACATTCAGATGGATATCATCCATCACACAGATGAGATAATCCTCTTTCTCGATAAGCAGATTTTCCAGATTTTCATCTTTTGTGACATCCATCAGTATTACATCGGCAAAACCGTCCTCTTTTGCTTTCTTATAACGCATTCTGTCAGACTCTATAATAGTAATGAGAAACTGGTCTTTCTCCAATCCTTCACAGATCATTTTTCCCTGTTTGCCATACCCCAGCATAAATGCACGTTTTTTCACAGCAATCCCCTTTGATGGATCTCTTTAAAATCATCCACACTGATCTTTAATCCCATAATAACCATCACATCATTTTTTTCAAAGACCAAATCTTTGGAAGGATTAAAAATAAACTCTCCGTTATGCTCTCTTTTCAGTGCGATCAAGAGCAGTTTTTTCTCTTTTAAAGGAATATCCTCTATCCGTTTTCCTTCAAAACTGCTCCCTTCATACACCTTGACTTCATCAATATATGCCATACTTTTTCCAGTAAGGATCGCCTCCAAAGCATTATGCATGATCGGCTGGGTGATTGCAGTCATGAACATAACATTCGCAACATGTGCCGGTTTCAAGACATGATCTGCTCCGGCAAGCCGGTATTTCCTCTCCATGTTTTCATCGATTGCTTTTACAATGACAAGGATATCTTTGGAAAGGCTCTTTGCATTGAGTGTAATATAGATATTTTCAATATCACTTTGGGTAAGACAGAGTACCGTAATTTTGGAATACTTTATATTGAACTTGCTTAAGACATCATATCGGCTGGCATCCTCTTCAATGGCATTGTATCCATCCTTAAGCGCTTGCTTTACTTTTTCAGGATCCTTCTCCAGGATGACATAAGGATACTCCGACTCCTGCTTCTGTCTTAAAAACATTTTTACCAGTTGTCCATATCCACAGAGGATTAAAAAAGACTCTTTTGTATTGATCTCCTCTATCACCCGATTATCTTTGAGCTCCGTCAATTTTTCAGAAAATGCCGAAACGATGACCGAAGTGACAAACGAGATCATTGCAAGACCTGAAACAATGATCAGCATGGAAACTACCCGTCCCTGATGGGTTACAGGAGAGATATCACCATACCCTACAGTTGAAATAGTCACCAATGCCCAGTAAATGGCATCAAACAAGGTATTGATATGAGGGTTGTATGTTTCCTCGAACACATAAATAGCGATACCTGCCGTCATCACAATGAAAATGAGTAAAAAAAGTAAAGTCAACAGTTCAAAACGTTTATTGTTCAATACCTCTACGAACTGATTGATGTTCTTGGTATAGCGAAGAAGCTTAAAGACACGAAAAAGTACAAAAATACGCAATACTCTCAGCGGTCGATAAGCAGGTAAAATAGCCAGAAGGTCTATGATGGCAGCCGGAGTGACCATATAGTGCAGCTTTTCGATGATAATCTTTTTAAGAGAGTGCCAAAGTGAAAACTTTTTTTGAAGGAAGAGTGCTTTTTCATAATCACTGACAATGACCTTATGCAGATCATTATGTACCCAGATACGAGCGATATATTCTATAAAAAAAATAAAGGAAACGATGTAGATGTCATAAAAATCCATCCATTCAGGTACAGGGTTTCTTACCCCATGGACCAAAATCCCTACCGAAGTAAGGATCAAAAAGATCATAAAGCTATCAAGATACTTTTTATAAGGGTATTCAGGGTTTACTAAAATATCAGCAAAAAAAGTTTTTACTTTTTTGTATCTGTTAGAGCTATTGATAAAGAAAGCAAATCTTACTATTGTTTCTGATATCACAGCTCAATCTCCTGTTATGAAAGGCGTTGTTTAAGTAGCTCGTTTACCTTACCGGGGTTTGCAGATCCTTTACTGGCTTTCATCGTTTGTCCCACAAAGAACCCAAAAAGTTTGTCTTTACCGGACTTATACTGCTCTACTTTGTCCTGGTTCGCAGCTAAGATCTCATCAATGATGGCCAAAATAGCACCATCATCACTTACTTGAGCGAGTCCAAGTTCATCAATGATCGCATCTATATCACGATCCTCATTCTCCATCATATAGTCAAGTACTTCTTTGGCACCCTTACCTGAGACTGTATCGTCTGCTATTTTAGAAACAAGTTCACCTAAAGTTTTAGCATCAACAGGAGAGTTTTCTATCTCTAAACCTGCTTTGTTCAGACGTCCAAGAAGTTCTGAAGTCAACCATGTCACTGCTGTTTTTGCTACGGCTCCATGCTCTAACATCTCTTCAAAATAATACGCCATCTCTTTCGCTGATGTAATTACAAGTGCATCATCTTTTTTAATACCAAGTTCTTCCACATAACGTTTCACTTTTGCATCCGGAAGTTCCGGTATTTTCTTTGCCTCTTCTATCATCTCATCCGTTACAATAAGCGGACGCAGATCCGGATCCGGGAAATAACGATAATCAGCCGCTTCCTCTTTCCCTCTCATGGACCTGGTTACTCCCTGAGCTACGTCCCAAAGACGCGTCTCCTGATGTACTTCCTGCTCATAGACACCATCTTCATAAGCTTCTGTTTGTCTATGTACTTCATAAGCAATGGCAGCAGCCACAAATCTAAAAGAGTTGATATTTTTGATCTCAACCCTTGTACCGAATGCCTCCTGCCCTTTTGGACGGATAGAGACATTCACATCACATCTGAACGATCCCTCTTGCATGTTCGCATCAGAGATATCGAGGTAACGTACCGTAGAGTGTAACTTTTTCAAGTATGCCACCGCTTCATCAGAACTTCTCATATCCGGCTCAGATACGATCTCGAGCAGTGGTGTACCGGCACGATTCAAATCCACTTTGGAGTGGTTGCCCTCATGCATATTTTTCCCTGCATCTGCCTCAAGGTGTGCCTGTGTCATACCGATACGCTTTTGTGATCCGTCTTCAAGATCTATAAATACTTCACCTTTTTGTACAATAGCCTTTGTCAGCTGCGTGATCTGGTACGCCGAAGGACTGTCAGGGTAGAAATAGGACTTTCTGTCAAAATGGGAAACATGATTTATATTTGCATTGATCGCATACCCAAATCTCATCGCTTTGATGGCTGCTTCTTTGTTTACAACCGGCAGTGCCCCGGGAAGAGCCAGACAAGTAGGACAGGTATTTTTATTTTGATGCTCTGCAAAAGAGGTAGGACAGGAGCAAAAGAGTTTTGTTTTAGTGTTAAGTTGAACATGAACTTCAAGACCGATGACGGTTTCAAACATAATGATTTTCCTTATAAATAGTGCATATTAAATTAAATAGATTATAGCGTTTTGGTCATTTGAGAGAGTTTATGAAAAGCCCATATATTCAGTACACAGGGTTATTCAGAGGATTCATTTTCTTTCTGCATGAGAAGTTTCTGAAGCAGTTTTGTCTGTTTCTTAAGTTCTTCATGGTTTTCTTTGTTGGTGATGATATGTTCAAGCACTAATACACCTAGCAAACCAGGCAATGCACCCAATACTGCAGAAATAACAGCAAAAAAGAAACTATTCTGATATGAAGCAAAAAAAGAAGTTACAGCGCCGATGAGCACAAAAGCCCAAGCAGCGCCTAAGAGAAAGTTAATTACAAAGCCCAGCGGCTTATCGTTTAATCTCATTCGTGAGTCTGTTAAACAGCACCCATTGTATCGACAACAGGATTCGGTGCTTTTTCATGCTCCTCATCGATAGCTACAGCACCTGCAAGATAAACATAGATAAGAATCATAAATACAAACGTCTGCAACAATGCTGAGAATGTCAACAGAAGATAAGCAGGAAGTGGTGCAACGAAAGGTACCAGCATCAAAAGTACCCATAAGAACAGGTCATCACCCTTGATGTTACCAAAAAGTCTGAATGAAAGTGAAATGATCCTTGAAATATGTGAAACAATTTCAATAGGGAACATCAACGGCGCAAGCAGTTTTACCGGACCGGCAAAGTGTGCGAAGTAATGTACAACACCTTGTTTTTTGATACCTTCATAGTTATAATAGAAAAACACCATAAGTGCCAACGGCAATGTTACGTTGATGTTTGAAGTAGGAGATTCAAACCCCGGGATAATACCGATAACATTCGAAACAAAAACAAAGATCCCTACAGCTGCAACAAGCGGGAGATACTTTCTAGCCATCTCTTCGCCAATCACATCTTTACCCATGGCGATCACACCGCCAAGGTATGCCTCCATCACATTTTGTGTACCGTTCGGTACTGCTCTAAGACTCTTTGTAGCCATTTTTGCAATAGCAATTATAATGATCGCTACTAAGATCAAGTGTGCAACGATCATTGCCTGACCGTGACCGAAAATAGCACCTAGGTAAGTAAATACACCTTCCATAAAACGTCCTCTTGTTAATATTTGGCTGTATTTTACAAAAAATGTACTAAAAACTCGGTTAATTATGGGGTTTAAATATCTATTTTTTCCTGTCCTATACGATAAAGTGCAAAATCATACTTCACAGGATCATTCTTATCCCATTGTCTAAACCTGTCCGTTAATTCCAGAACCGCTTTCATATCATAACTTTTACGTTTGAGTAAACCCAACTTTCGTGACACAGCAAAGGTATGTGTATCCAGTGGCATCAACAGATCTTTTTTATCTATCCTTGTCCACAATCCCATATCAAGTTCATCTTTACGTATCATCCAGCGTAAGTACATCATATATCTCTTGTAGGTTCCTGCAGCATTTACCTTTTCAGGTACAGAGCCTGTGAGGAAGTTATATCCTCGTGTCGCATGAGGATAGACAGATTTTACTCTATCTATGAAATGCCATAATCCATCTAGAATATGATGCTCTTTTTTATAGCCTTCATAAAATATATTTTCAATGCTGTCTATTTCTTTTAATCGTTTCAATGCGATGAATATTGCTATGACATCTTCAGGTTTTTGAAAACGGTAGTAATGTGAGGAGAGTCTATTCTTGATACGCTCTTCATCTTCATCCAACAAGGAGAAATCCAGACTCTCTAAAAATTTTATGATCTGGCCTGCATTGCCATAAGCAAACAGTGCACAGATAAGCGCAATGGATTCATCTTGATATTTGGAAGCTATCAACAGCGGATCAGGTTTTTCATAGGAGAGTTCGGTAAGCGAATTTCGTCGACTCACTTCAGCATCAAGAAGCTGTTTGACTTCAGACAAACGCATTTTTCACCTCCCGTGTAGGTCGGGGTGCCCTCACCCCGACCTACATGTTAAAATGTAAAATGTTCACCCAGATAATATTTTCTTACATTCTCATCATTTGCAATCTCATTGCTTTTTCCGCTTGCAAGCATCTCTCCGGAACGCATCACATAGGCTCGGTCACAAATACCCAGTGTTTCACGTACATTATGATCCGTAATAAGAATACCCATATCCAGGTCTACAAGTTGTTTAATGATGTTCTGGATATCGATCACTGCGATAGGATCAACACCGGCAAAAGGTTCATCAAGCAATAAGAACTTTGGTTCACCTACCAATGCTCTGGCAATCTCTACCCTTCTTCTTTCTCCACCACTGAGACGTATCCCCTGACGGCTGCGGATAGGTTCAATGTTGAAAATCTCCAGCAGTTTTTCAATACGCGGCTGCATAATCTCTTCCGGCAAATTTAAAGCTTCGGCTGCAATAAGAAGATTCTCTTCCACTGTAAGGTCTTTAAATATGCTTGATTCCTGAGGCAAGTATCCTATACCCAACTGTGCACGTTTGCTTAGAGGGAGTTCTGTAACATTCTCACCGTCTAAAAAAACTTCTCCGCTTGTGACTCCGGTTAAACCGCACACCATATAAAATGATGTTGTTTTTCCCGCACCGTTGGGTCCCAAAAGGCCGACGATCTCTTTACTCTTTACTTCAAGAGAGATATCATGTACGATCTGTGTCTTTTTGATGGTTTTAGAGAGATGTTTGGCTTCAAGTGTGTGCATTATGCTTCTATCCTATAGATTCTACTGTTTTCTTTGGGTTCGATCTCTATCGTGACAACATTATAGCCTACACCTTCTAAAAAGGCTTTAAGCGCATCAGATCCCCACTCTACCATATGCCACCCGTGTTTTTCAAACTCCTCAAAGAGTCCCATCTGCATAAATTCTTCATGATCCAAACGGTAAAGATCATAATGGTAAAGTCCCTCACCATAACAGTGCTGCAACGAAAAAGTAGGAGAAGTCACTTCACTCTCTATACCTTTTGCTTTCGCTATGGCTTGGGTCAGTGTTGTCTTTCCTGCAGCAAGATCGCCTCTAAGAAAGACAATAGCGTTGGCAGGAAGTGTTTCTTCCAGGTAACTGACTACTTTATCAAGTTCTGACAGTGATGCTGTTATCTCTTTAATCATTTTGTTCCTACTTATGAATATCTGTAGGGGGTGTCCCTTGTGGGCACCCTACCCGAGTTTTTGGCTTATTTCAGCCATTCTTTTCAAATGCTCTTCAGCCTTGCCGCTGTCAAGTCCACTCTCTGCGATTGCTATGGCTTCTTTTATATCTCTGACATTTCCGTCTACGAACAGTGCAAATGCCGCATTCAACACAACAATATCTCTTTTGGCACCACGCTCTTCTCCGGAAAAGATATCTCTGGTGATCTGCGCATTGAAAACAGCATCTCCGCCGAGTATTGCCTCTTTAGGTGCCTGTTTGAATCCAAAAGCTGCAGGGTTGATCTCGCCTTCAGAGATACGTCCTGATTCTACATAGGCAAAAGAGGTATTGCATGCCAGAGAGATCTCATCCATGCCATCATGACTGCTCACCACATAAGCTCTTTTGGTATCAAGTTCAAGCAGTGCTTCTGCCATACGTTTGATATAGGAAGGGTCAAAGACACCCAAAAGGTATTTTTTTGCACCTGCAGGGTTGGTAAGCGGGCCCAATATGTTAAATATGGTTCTATGGTCGATAGACTTTCGTATCGGCATGATGTGTTTCATCGCAGGGTGATGGTTCATCGCAAAGATAAAACAAAAACCTGTCTCTTCAAGCATCTTTATTTGATTTTCAACAGAGAGATTGAGATTAATGCCTAATGCTTCAAGTACATCGGCCGAACCTGAATTGGAAGTAATACTTCTATTACCGTGTTTAGCCACTACACATCCAAGAGAAGCCAGCAAGAGTGAAACCGTTGTAGAGATATTAAAACTTCCGCTTTTGTCTCCGCCTGTACCCACAACATCTATGGCTTTTTCTCTCAATGTATCCGACAAAGGCAACTTTATTGAGTGTTCACGCATCACAGAAGCAGCAGCAGCGATATCTTCTGAAGTCTCACCTTTTTCATAAAGATCGATGAGAAATCGGCGTGCTTCAGCTTCGATCATTTCATGGTTGAACAGTTTTTCAAATTTTTGTTTTGTATTCATCATTCTTTTCCATACTCCGGGAGGACACAGGGGTCCTCCCCTACAATAAACCGGGGTTCATCTAAAATCATATTTTAATATGAAATCATAACAATGTGCATTTCTCCGTAGGGGTGGACCCCTGTGTCCACCCGGAAATCCGCATATTAATAAAATCCAACATTTCGATGTGAAACTGCGGGCAGATATAGAATCTGCCCCCTACAATTCTTTCACATATTCTTCTTTTTGACTCTTAGGTATCGTCTTTGTGGTAGGGATCTGAAGTACCTCATAAGACTTGGGGCCTTTAAGGTATTCTATCGTAACTCTATCTCCTACAGCAACATTCTTGGAGGCTTTTGCTTTCATGCCATTGACCAGGACAACACCGCTTTTAAGCATATCAGTAGCAATGGTCCTGCGTTTTACTACATTCACTGCACTTAACCATTTATCTACCCTCATGACCCCATCCTATAGTTTAAATTCCTGCTCTGCATCTTTGGCAGCAGTAATACCTTTAAGTGTAAGCTGCCCGTTTGACAGATACTGCTCTGCTTTCAACGCTTTAAACACCTGTTTTGCTTCTTTCATGTCATACATACCGGTATCTGCCAACATAAGCATTACATCATTCAGTGTCTCATCCGGCTGTTTTTTCAAAATACCCAGCAAAGTCACTTTTTTTATCATATCATCTTCGTTCATATTTACTCCATAAATCGGGCGCACACGGGGTGCCCCGGGAGCACACAGGAGTGCTCCCCTACAGTAATGCTTAATGCAGCTCTACGTTCAGTTTCACTTCTCTCGTACTTCTTCTGGCAATAATCTCACCGGTTAAAGAGTTTTGTCTAAAGTGAATACCGTTGAGTCCCTGAAGCTCTTCCCCTTTAAAGGTTGTCTTATTGTCAAAGTGTGCTTCCGGATTTGCTGCTTTGATCTTCTCTAACTCTTCAGGAGCAACCTTGATCTTCGTACCTGCCAAAATCGTGACACCGGCATCTACGATACATGCATCTCCGAGAGGAAGGCCTGTGACCGAGTTTGCACCAAGCAGTGTATTTTCACCGATACTGATAGGGTTACCGTCCGTACCACTCAATACACCAAGAATACTCGCACCACCACCGACATCTGAACCGGCACCTACAATAGCAGAAGAGGAGATACGGCCTTCAACCATCACAGGCCCAAGTGTACCAGCATTGAAGTTGATGTATGATGCACCCGGCATTACTGTTGTACCCGCTGCAAGTTGTGCACCCATACGTACTTTAGATGCATCCAGGATACGTGTATTATCTGCAGGGATCACATGTTGCAGGAATCTTGGGAATTTATCTACAGAGTCTACCGTTGGGTATGTACCGTTAAGTTTCATCTCGATCTCGTTCTCTCTCAGGTAGTCAAGTTCGTATGGTGTATTCCCAACCCAGGCAACGTTTGACAAGATACCAAATGCACCATTGAGATTTACTTTTCTTAATTCAGCTTTAGAGAGAGAAAGTGCATAGAGTTTCAAGTAAACCGCTTCTACACTTTCAGGATTTGCATCTTCAAACAAAAATACAATTCTAAAGTCTTTACCGATGTCTTCCATCGCTGCAAGTGTTTTAACCACTTGTACATTTTTATGTGCATCACCTGTTGCTTCTTCAAGGTATGGTGCAAATGCCGCCATAGCATTTTCTACGAAGTTATCGTTGATCGTCGCTACAAATTCGGAACCTGAAAACTCTACATTACATTTTGCTTCCTGCAATGCTTTGATGAACACAGCAGCAGAACCAAAGTTCTCTTTCCAGTTGATGAGTCCGAAGTTTGCCTGAAGTACTTTCTCTGCGTTTTTCTGACCTCTGTCAACTCTGGCGATACCAAATGCCATAGGCTCTCTATATCCCTCTTGTGAAGTAACTTCTGCTACCAATTTTTTAAATGCGTCTGTTGATGTAACGGTTTCAATTGCCATTGAATTCTCCTAATAAATAATTGAAGTGATTATACTTGATTTTATTTAAAATAGTGTAAAATCCCACCATGAAACACTTACGAGGCTATACCAGACGCTACTTTTCATTAGCAATCATTGCGATGTACTCAACACTTTACAAGTTGTGTACCATGGACAGTAACTTTCAGTACCATAAATATGCCTTTAAAATAGAAGAATACAAAACTTCTCCTCCTGCACAAACTGCTTAACACAACTTTTACACACGAACACATCATAGGTTTGGTTCAACTAAACATTATTATTTTGCAAAACGTTTGCCATAACCAAACCTGCAGCAATATTATTTAAGGAAAACACATGACAATAAAATCACTAAGCATCATAGCATCAACCCTGCTACTC
Source organism: uncultured Sulfurovum sp. (assembly GCA_913055205.1). Taxonomy (GTDB): domain Bacteria; phylum Campylobacterota; class Campylobacteria; order Campylobacterales; family Sulfurovaceae; genus Sulfurovum. Next base: position 44,873 of record CAJXJN010000002.1, read on the forward strand.
ACTACAAATATTCATGCGGATGAAACTCTGGAAGATATCATTATCACTTCTGCAACCAAATCAGAACAGAAGATCAAAGATGTTACATCTAACGTAAACGTTATCACAGCCCAAGAGATAGAAGAGAGAGGTTTTACAACGGTTACTGAAGCATTGAATTCTCTACCGGGTGTCTCTTTTACAAGTAATGGTGGATTAGGTCAAAACACTTCTGTCACATTAAGAGGCATGGACTCACAAAGAACACTTGTACTTATAGATGGCATCCGCTATAACGATATCACGTCACTCAGTGGTGCTCCATTTGCTCATCTTATGATCGATGACATAAAACAGATCGAAGTAGTTAAAGGAGCCCAATCCGGTATCTGGGGAGCCGATGCAAGTGCCGGTGTCATCAATATTATCACTAAAAAACCTGAAAGCGGTATTCATGGTTCTGTTCATGCAGAGAAAGGTAGTTTCAACACCAACAAATATGGTGCCACTCTCTCTTCTAAAACAGAAAATTACTACTTTAAAGCAAGTCACAATGTGATAGAAACAGATGGATTTACTGCACAGGCACCCGAAGGAGAAGATATAGACCAGTTTGAAGATGATGCTTATAAAAATAAAACAACCTCTTTACAATTTGGCTTCAATATAAATGAAACGAACAAAATAGATCTTTCCCATACTATCATTGATGCAACCAATCAATATGATCCTTACGGAGATCCGGATGGTTTTTCAAGCAGTACAACAGATGATACATTCTCCTCGATCAACTTTCACCATATTGATAGTTTTAATGAACTGGATATCTATGCAAAAAGATCAATATTTGATAGAGAATATGTTTCTCCCTATGGAACTTCACCTTTTGACGGTGAGGTAAGGGAGTATGGATTTAAATCCAAAGTTCCATATCTTACAGAAGACTTTGTTGTCTGGGGTGCAGACTACAAAAGTTTTGAACACAAAAATGATATTGATGAGAAGTTCAACAATAAAGGAATCTTTCTTACGAACAGTAACGTTTTCAAAGGATTCATGGGTGGGAAAACCATACTCACGGAATCATTACGTTATGACAACTACAGTACTTTTGATAACAAATTGACAGGTAAAATAGGCCTTAAACATATTCATGAAAAAATTGAAGGACTTACCACATCTCTAAACTATGGTACTGCCTATAATGTTCCGACTCTTTATCAACTCTATTCTCCATATGGCAGTCCGCTGCTTGATCCGGAAGAGACCAGATCATTTGATATCACAGTAGAGTATAAAGCGTTTAAAGTAACCTATTTTGATACGAAAATTGATGATATGATCGATTTTGATATGAGTACCTATACCTATGGGAATTTAGCCGGTACTTCAAAAATAAACGGCCTTGAGACTTCTTACCAAAAAGAAGTATTTGAAAATGTACTACTCTCGATCAACTATACTCATCTTTTCCAGGCAGAAGATCAAGATGGGGAAGATCTGAAAAGAAGAGCAAAAGAGAATTTAAAAATTGCTGTGGATTACTATGGTATAGAAAAACTTCACTTAGGTGTAGCTGCTGAGTATGTCGGTTCAAGAACCGATATAAAATATAATCCGGACTATACTACATCAGATATTGAGACAGGTAAATATACCATGATCGATTTCACTGCGAACTATGACATTGCAAAAGAGATACAAGTCTATGGTAAAATAGAAAACCTGACAGATAAATATTACCAAACAGTCTATGGTTATGCTACAAGTCCAAGAGCATTTTCTTTAGGTTTGAAAGCCAGTTTTTAATAGAAGAATACAAAGGGAGGGGTGACAGAATATGAAAATCATTTTATTTTTAATTTTGACTGTTTACTGTACTGCAGCACAACGTATCGTCACCCTTTCGCCTGCGATCAATGAGATCGTCTATGCTTTAGGTGCAGGAGATGATGTAGTGGGAAATACACAGTATTGTACTTACCCTGAAGATTCACTCTCGGTTACTAAAGTAGGAGGCTACTTCAACCCAAACCTTGAAAAAATCCTCTCTTTGCAACCAAGCATCGTCATTATGCAGCAAAACAATTTCAAACTTGGCAAACAGCTTAACAAACTGGGTATTAAAACCAAGATTGTAAAAATAGACAGACTTCACAATATAAAAAGCTCCATCCTGGAGCTTGGACTGCTGTTGAACAAAGAGAGTAAGGCCAAAAGTATTGTAGAAGATATAGATAAACATTTAGATGCCATAAAAGGCATTATATCTGATCAAAAAATTCTTATTGTGATTGGACATAATACCTCTTTGGTGAAACAAATTTTTGTCGTAGGGCAAAACCTCTATCTTGATGATATCATCAATGCAAGCGGTAACCAAAATGCCTTACAGTCCAAAAGAGAAGGACAACCTATACTGAATCAGGAAAACATCATTGCGACAAATCCTGATATTGTCATTCTCCTGTCACCATTCATCAAAGAGAAAGGTTTAAGCCCAAAAGAGCTGATAGCCCCATGGATGAGCCTCCCTGTCAACGCAAGCAAGAAAGAGCATATCTATATCATAGATAAAAAGTACGCCGGCGTACCCAGTGACAGGCTGGTTCTGTTCCTGGAAGATTTCAGAAAGATACTATATGCTTCTAAAAATCACTGATTTCAGCAATCAAATCTTGACTCAAATCACTTTTGAACTCAAGAGCGGTCAGAACCTTATTATCCTTGGTTCGAACGGTGTAGGAAAAACCACCTTGGCTAAAGTACTTTGCGGCATCACACCTAGCGGCAATGTCCGTATAGGCAACCTTGATCCCTCAAAGATCTTTGGAGAAAAAAGAGCCAAACTCATTAACTATATTCCTCCAAAACTGGAGATATTTGATGAATTCATGCGTGTCGGAGAATTTTTGGAATTGGGCTGTTTCAACCATGCTATCACTATAGATAAAGCATTGGAAATACTGGGGATAACACATTTAAAAGAAAAAACATGCCGTTCACTCAGCAGCGGAGAATCTCAACTCCTGCTTATTGCAAGCAGTCTTTTACACTCTGCGAACTATACCATTTTTGATGAGCCCACAGCCAATCTTGATCCAAAAAAAATACAAATGCTTTTTTCACATTTTAAAGAGAGTCACTTTTTACAGAGCAAGATCATTATTACCCATAATCTCGACTTTGCCTATAAACTTGGGTTCGACATTCTTTTTTTAGAAGATAAAAGAGTGAAATTCCATGGTGCATCAAAAGATTTCTTTACCCAGGAGAATTTAAATAAGCTCTATGACAAAAGTGTAGGGAAAATAGAGAACAATATCGTGGTGAATTTATGAAAACATCTATACTTTTACTTGCCTTCATTGTACTCATCGTCGCACCATTTACAGGACAGATACCTATAAGCCCCGCTAAACTGTTCGATCATTCGACCATGGATCATCAAATATTTTTTGATATTCGTCTGCCGCGTATGCTTTTAGCTTTTTTTGTAGGCGGCATATTGGCTTTGGGCGGACTGATCTTCCAAACCGTATTTAGAAACCCTATGAGTACTCCTTTCACCCTTGGAGTTGCCAGTGGGGCAACACTGTTCACTGCTATCGCTATTGTTTTAGGTTTCGGTGGTACAAGTTCTCTCTTTGCCTTTGTCGGAGCGATGCTGACCGTTATCATTCTCTTTATGGTAGCCAGTCGGTTTAAAACATACGACTCCTCCTCACTGCTTCTTGTAGGGATCGCCCTTTCATTTTTCTATGCTGCTGCATTGATGGTCATGTTTTACATCAGTAACTTGCAGGAGAGTTATGAGATCATGCGTTTTACTATGGGAAGTTTAGATATCGTAGGCTTTGAAAATATCTATCTGTTGGTCTTGACCTCTCTTTTTTTACTGAGTCTTATACAGTATTACCGTTATGAACTGCGGCTTCTGCTTACCTCTTATGAGTTTGCATATCTCAAAGGAGTGAATGTTAAAAAGCTTAACTATATTCTGCTTTTTACTGTCTCTTTAGCTGTAGGGGTGGCAGTGAGTCTTACAGGACCCATTGGTTTTGTAGGGCTGATCATCCCCCATATACTCAAAAGTATTTATGCTGAAAGTGCTGATAAGCTCATCGTTCCTATCTTCTTTTACGGTGGAGTATTTTTAGTACTCTGTGACCTTGTAGGTAGAAATCTCGGAACCGTTACTGATGTACCTATTGGAGTAGTTACCTCATTTTTGGGAGCTCCATTCTTCATCTATCTTCTTATCAAGAGGTAAACTGTGGGAATTAAAACGACGATAAAGAACAGTGAACTACCCGAACCATATCAGCACTATACACTGATACCCACAACTGACGGTGTCATGGCATCCGTCTATCTGCTTGGCAGCGATCATGTCTTGAAACTCTTTGAAAAAGAGACTCCCTCAAGGGTGGTGGAGAATGAGACAGCACTCCTGGAAAAGCTTCGGCATTTATCTGTGCCAAAGGTGATAGAGCATTTTCAGATCAATCGTCATGAAGTGCTGATCTATACCCAGATAGAGGGAAAAAGTGTCAAAAACCCAAATATCCGGCAGATCAAAGAGATCGGTAATTTTTTAAAAGAGTTTCATTGCATAAGCAAAAGGATCAGCTCCTCCAATGAGAGGTTGTTTGAAAGAGAGAGACTCCGACAACTCATCGAGCATACAGAAAACATCACCCTGAAAAAGTATTTCAGTACCATAAAATGCGAACCTGAAGATCATGGAGTGATACATGGCGACCTCTTTGTTGACAATGCAAAATTTATGGGGAATAGACTCTCAGGTATCTATGATTTCAGCGATGCCTGTAATGGAGATTTCTATTTTGAACTTGCTGTTACAGCACTCTCCTGGTGCTATGACAAAGAGACGCCAAACTATGAAAAGATCAACACCCTGCTCAAAAGCTATCAAGCCGATATATCACTCTGTGATTTTAATGAATATATCAGATATGCCTTACTATACTACGCTACAACACGGTATATCAACAAACTCGACTACCAGCAACTACTAAAGAAATTGGAGAAACTTTCATGATAAAAACGATAATCGGGAAACCGGATTTTGTAGAATCCCTACGGGGGAGAAAAGCTACATTCATGCTGGCACTAAGTAACACGGGAACAGCAAACATAGAAGGTATCACCCAGGCAGGTATCCCGGGTATGATACACCTCACCCCTACACTTGACTCCGAGTTTGTATGCACAGGTGAAGTCCGAAGCCTGGACAACATCGCTGAGACCCCCAAAGGGGTACCAACCCCTGCCCTCATTACCAGAGGGGTTCACCTGTTAAGTCCGTATTATGCTATAGAACTACTCGATCTTGGTCTGGAAGTCGTACCGAAAGTAAGCTACTTTAAGCAGCACACGTTCAACATAACACCCAGTAGTTCCATTGACAAGGGAGCAGGTATTGATGCAGAGGCTCTTTTTCAGAAAGGGGTAACTTTTGGGCAGAGTTATGAGTGCCACAGTGATTATGTCATCTTAGGGGAGTCTGTACCAAGCGGAACCACCACAGCAACAGCCACAGCCTTGGCTTTGGGCTATGATGCAAAAGAGTTGTTCAGCAGCAGTTTCAAAAATGTACCCCATAGCATAAGAGAGAAAACCATAGAGTCAGCACTTGAAAATATTAGTGACAAAAATGATCTGTTCGATGTTTTGGGCTCGGTATCAGACAATATGCTCATCTTCAATGCAGGGTTTATCCTGGGATTGAACAATCGTCTCAAAGTTGTTTTAGCCGGGGGGACACAGATGGCATGCGTACTGCTTATTATCAATCGTATTGCAGAGTATATGGGTGGGAACATTGAAACTTCAAACCTGGCTCTATGTACAACAAAATGGGTAGCCCAGGATGAGTATAGTGATATAAAGGCACTTTTAGAGATGTTGAGTTTCCCTATTCACACCTACTATGTGGATTTTGACTTCTCTCTGAGCCGACACCCTGCTCTGAAACTCTACGATGAAGGTGAAGCCAAAGAGGGTGTCGGAGCCGGTGGAGCTTTGATGTATGGCGTTTTAAACGGTCTAAGCAAAGAAGAGATTACCAGACAAGTGGAATATTTTTTACAGTCATGAAAATACTATACTACGGTGGGCAGAAATCAGGCAAAAGTCGACTGGCAGAAGCAAAGACATTGGCACTTGCAAAAACTAAACCTTATTATATTGCCACCTATGACAACAGTTATCATGATACGGAGATGAAAGTGCGTATAGAGAAGCATCAGAGTCAAAGGGAGGAGCAGTTCATCAGCATAGAAGAGCCCTTTCATTTAACCAAAGTGATCCAACCGGATGAAAGCTATCTGGTTGATTGTATCTCTATGTGGATCCTCAATACTTTAGAAGAGCCGGAAGAGACCGTTTTTACGCAAATAGAAGCCATTTGTGCTATAGATGCAAATATCATTTTTGTACTTAACGATGTGAGTTCAGGAGTCATTCCTATAGATAAAGAGAGTCGCAGATATATTGACAGGTCCGGTATTGCGGGTCAGAAGCTGGCTGCGTTATGTGATGAAGTCTATGAAGTGAAACTTGGTTTGGAGACTCGTCTTAAATGAAAGCCTATCAGCACGGCGGAGATGTAACAGCGTTTGCAAAATCGCTTGGTTGCAGCACAGGTGAAGTGATAGATCTCTCCTCCAATATCAACCATATCAAACCTGACATTAGTGTGGACTTCAACCGTCTGGATATATCTGCATATCCAAACTACGACGAACTCTACGCCTGCATAGCCGATCTCTACAATGTGAAGCCTGAGCAGATAGAGCTTTTCAATGGCGGGAGTTCTGCCATATTTACACTCTTTTGCAAGTTTGGCTTAAAACACTGTACCATCTACAGTCCTGCTTATCTGGAGTATAAAAAGGCTTCGGTGCTTTTTGGTTATGATACTGACCTGATCGATAGATTTGAAAACATACACCGGGATGTCAAAGAGAGATCATTGGTCATTTTTGTCAACCCCTCTACCCCGGACGGAGCATTTTACAGCATTGATACACTGATGCAAAAATGGATAGAGAAAGATTGTACGGTTCTCATAGATGAGTCTTTTTTGGATTTTACTGATTTTGAGTCGGCTGCCAGGTACATAGAGAGCTACGATAAACTCTATATACTGAAATCTATGACCAAGTTTTACAGTGCTGCCGGTATAAGGGTGGGAACGGTTATTTCCAACACTCAAAACATTGAAAAACTGAAAAAGAGTGAACCGCTATGGAAGATCTCCCAGTTTGACAGTCACTACCTGCAAGAGGTTTTAAAAGATAGATATTTTGCTCAAACCTCCAAAGTGATAAACCAGAAAAACAGAACCTACCTTATGCAGATACTTCAAAACTCAAAATATATACAAAAAATATACCCTTCAAATGCAAATTATGTTTTGGTAAAACTAAATCACTTGACAGCTCAAAAATTTCAAGCCATTTTAAAGCCATATAAGATCATGATACGAGACTGCTCGAACTTTGACGGCCTTGATGAACAACATGTACGCATCGCTGTAAAAAGCAGAAGTGATCTGGACACATTAAAAAAGGCTCTTTATGCATAATATCTCCATCTTTGGAACAAGCTCTGATGCAGGCAAATCCACCCTTACCTTTGTCATAGCGAAGATACTGCAAGACTTAGGCTACACTGTTGCACCTTTCAAAGCCCAAAATGTATCAAACAATGCACAAGTAGCCGATGATGGGTCAGAAATAGCTGTAGCCCAGCACTTTCAGGCAGAGGTGCTTGGTGTATCCACCTCTTACCACAACAACCCCGTTTTGTTAAAATCCGGACGTAAGAGTTCTGCTTCACTCATAATCAACGGTAAAGTGGCAGCAGATAAAGATATACGGGAGTATTACCGTGACCTGGACAGCCTGAAACCTGCGGTCAAGTCTGCCTTTGCCTACCTGGACAGCAGATATGACTGTGTCGTAGCAGAGGGAGCCGGAAGTCCTGTCGAGTTGAACCTTATGGACAAAGACCTCTCCAACATTTACATTGCAACAGAGTTCAACACCAAGATCATCCTCGTAGCAGACATAGAAAAGGGTGGTGTTTTCGCCTCTGTTTATGGCGTGTACCACCTCCTGCCAAAACCGTTACGGGACAATGTCATCGGTGTCATCATCAACAAATTCAGAGGAGACTTGAGCCTCTTTGACAAAGGGATAGAGATCCTGGAAAAAAAGTTTGGCATACCTGTACTTGCCGTCCTGCCCTACAAGCCTTTCAACCTTGGTTTTGAAGACTCACAAAGTCTCATGAACTACCAACAGAACAAGCACGACACCAAAAAACACATAGCCGTCATAGCCTACCCTACTATGAGCAACTACAACGACTTGGAGCCTCTTATAGCGGATGAGAACATCTCTCTTGAATTCATTAGGTCCAATGCTGATCTGGACAAATATGACCAGATCATACTTCCCGGCTCCAAGCTGGTCATGCAGGATCTGGAATGGCTTAAAGCGTGTGGTTTATTTGTACAACTGCAAAAGACCAAAACCCATATCTTGGGGATCTGCGGCGGCTATGAGATGATGTTCAAAGAGCTCAGAGACAATAAGGCTGTAGAGAGTCCGGAGCCTCAAACCATAGAGGGTTTAGGCTTTATAGATGATGTCATCCTTTTTCAAAAAGAAAAAGTTCTCAGGCGTGGGGAGTATGAGATATTCGGACAAAAGGTAAACGGTTTTGAGATACACCACGGTATCTCTGAAAAATACCCTCTCTTTTATGAGAAAGAGACTATAAAAGGTACATTTGTCCATGGACTCTTTGATGATGAGAAATTTAAAAAATATAAGCAAAAAACCATAGATGATTTTGTAGAAAGTATGAAAAAGAGATTGGATATAGAGAGGATACTCAAGCATGTACTTTGAAATAACTTTCATCGCCTACATCATCGACAGATGCTTTGGAGAATTTGGCTTCATGAGACACCCTGTAGTGTTGATGGGGGATTATATTAAGTGGTTTGAGGGGAGATATTATCGTAATACAGTTTTGAGAGGGGCATTGCTTACATTCTCTCTTGTCTCTATCGTATTCATAATTTCGTATGGTGTTCAATATTTATTGTCGGGGTGGGGGCACTCCGACCTACAGGTTATTATTTTGGGAATCATTGCGTCAACGACCATCGCCTCAAAAATGCTCTATGATAGCGTAAAAGAGATCATCATCCACCCCCAGAACATCAAATACCTGGTAAGCAGGGATACGAATGAGCTAAGCCAAAGCGATATCAACAAGGCTGCCATAGAGACTTATGCAGAAAATCTTAGCGATGGAGTGATAGCCCCTCTCTTTTACCTGGTACTTTTTGGACCCGGTGGTGCTTTTGTCTACAAAGCCATCAATACCCTGGACTCCATGGTAGGCTACAGAAACAGGAAGTATGAGAAGTTTGGAAAATTTTCTGCAAAGTTGGATGATACAGCAAACTACATCCCCTCACGTATCACTGCCCTGCTCATAGCCGTGCTAAGGGGAAGCAAAAAGGCTCTATTCCATTTTTACAGTTATGGGAAAAAACATGAAAGTCCCAATGCAGGACATCCCATCTCTGCTATGGCACTGGCACTTGGCATCAAACTGGGCGGAGACACTTCCTACTTTGGAAAAATGAAGTCCAAACCCTGTTTTGGGGCAGGCAACGGGAAGATCGGAACAGAAGATATTGAAAATGCTTTATCCTTACAGCTTAGGTTGGATATATTTATCTTTATATTATTAGGACTGGGAGTCATACTGTGAAATCACTCTATTTGGGTTTAAAATTTGCATTTTCCTACTTTAGTATCATCCCCGTAAAGTTCAATGAACATGATGACTTAAGTTCCAAAGATGTACTGGGCTCAATGCTTCTCTTCCTCCCCCTTGTGGGATTTGTTCTGGGTACACTCACTGTTGGACTCTTTCACCTGTTGGAACCTCTCTCCTGGTATGGAGCACTGTTCTCTGCAGTGGTCTATATGATGCTCTATGGTTTTTTGCATACCGAGGCTGTCATGGATGTGGCAGATGCCATCTATGCCTCACACTCCGGCAAAGATGCTTATGATATCATCAAAGAGCCTACTGTAGGTGCCATGGGTATATTGTGGACTGTAGGATCTGTACTTTTAAAGATCTCCGGCATTACTTTTTTACTGATGCATCATCTTTTTGCCCCATTCATTGCTATACTCATAGTCAGTCGTTTAGGACTTTTGATACTTTTTTATACACAAACATTCAGATCGACATTTGCAACACAACTCAAAGCATCACTTACCAGAAACTATCTCTTGAGTGCATTGATACTTTTTAGCATAATCGGGCTTTTTCTTGCAGGGGTATATTTTTTCACCATTCTACTTGCAGGACTGCTGTCTACCTATCTCATCGCTACATTCATTAAATCCAAAATAGGTTTCATGAATGGTGATGTCCTAGGTGCAACTCTGGAGAACGTTGAGATTCTCCTCGTTATGATGGTGGCTTTACTGTGGCTATAACACTGCTCAGGCATGCTGCTTTGCCCAAAGAACAACAAGGGTGTTACCTTGGCTGGAGTGATATCGGCATAGATGAGGATCTCTTTGATGAAAAGAAGGCAGCCCGACTGAGAACAAACTCTTTTGCTCTTGTATTTTCTTCAGATCTGAAGCGATGCAGACAGACACTTGAAAAATTAGAAAAAGATTTTACTATAGACAGTCGTCTGCGTGAAGTCAGGTTCAAGGCCCATATAGAAGGAAAACGATTTAACGATATTGAAAAACTGGAAAGTTACGATACCAAACACCTGGAGTCTCAAAGTAGTTGGCATAGCTATATCTGCCAAGAATCGGAAGAGGCATTCCGTTTACGATTGGAGGAGTTTCTCGCTTCACTTCCGGCAGACAAAGAGATACTCATCTGCTCACATGCAGGAAGTATCAGGATGATGATGGAAATACTGCAGCAACCTAACGTGACATTGGACTATTTGGAGTACAGAACATACACGTTATAACTCACCTTATGAGTATCAGGAGCAGGTCTATGATCTGCATTTTTTGCTTATCGCTGTTGAGATGATCTTGATCGTTCTTTGAATCTCCGGGTTCCGGGCGGACAATACGATTCTAATCATGATAATCTATCATACCATAGTCATCAGTATCATAACGGTCCCGGTATCTGTCTCTTTCTCTCACATAATCACGGATATCACCCTCGACATAAACAGGTGTCCCCACACTTGCCCAACGGTACATCTTTTGTGCAAAGCCGTTCTTCAGCCGGATACAGCCATGTGAAGCAGGCCTGTCCGGCACATATCCCAAATGCATGGCAATGCCGCTGTTGGTCAGTCTCATCATATAATTCATCTTTGCGCCGCCGTTGGGTTTGGGCCAGAGATTGGACTTGTGATAACGTTTCTTCTGAATGATACTGAATTCACCGTTGGGTGTCTCTCTGCCGAACTTACCCGAAGAGATACGCCCCTCAAAAACGATATACCCGTCTTCTATCGCATACGCTCTCTGCTCCGAAAGATCCACCACGACCTCTTTATAGGCAAAAAGTGTTGACGATGTCATCAATATCATAAAGATCATGATTAAAGTTCTTGTCATTTCATTCTCTTTTTTACAGGATTATAATATTCTATTGTGAAATATTCGTGAACCTCCCGCAGGGGTGCTCCCCTACAATAACAATGCGGATCCCGCAACGATCATGCGGATCAACACTTCCTTTTCTGTCTTTTGATCATTGCCCCGAGAAAGAGATAGAAAAGTACAACATTGAGCAAAAAGAGGATCAGGAGTAAACCCTCATCTATATTTTTATCCAGTTGCAATCCGGTTAAAGAGTAGATCATTTGTACTAGGCCAAAAAAAAGTACCGTTTTTCGTGTATCTTCTGCAAAAAAATGTCTAAGAATGTGGTGTATGTGGCATCTGTCCGGAGAAAACATTGAGCGTCCATTCAACTTGCGGCGTGTCATTACGACCAGTGTATCCAGTATAGGGATCGCTGCTATAAAGAGAATACTGACCGTAGGAAGATATGCCAAAGACTTGATCGCCAGCATAGAGATCACAAACCCCAGTGTTAAAGAACCGCTGTCTCCCATAAAGATCGAAGCAGGATGCCAGTTAAACATAAGAAATGCCAAAAGTGCTGAAATGAATACCGCAGATATCACCATAATGAAAAGATCATCATGGAGATAACCTACTCCAAAAAAAATGCTCAGTATCACGATACTGATCGTCGCGGCAAGTCCATCGAGTCCATCTATCAGATTGAGTGCATTGGTAAATCCAACCACTGCAAAGATCGTAAAAGGCAGTGCGAACCATCCCAAAGAGAGTTCAAAACCAAAAAAGGTCCCCAGATCACGGATGATGATATGATCAAAGGAAAGGAATACGGTACTAAGAATGATCACAAAAAACTTGGCATTGGGAGAAGCATCATGATGGTCATCCAGTACACCGACTATAAAGACCAAAAGGATTGCTGTACAGGTCCATGCATAAGAGAGTATAAGATCAAAATGAAAAAAAGGAACAGTAAAAGCAATGGCAAGGTAAAATCCTATACCTGCTCCTCTTGCCGTATGTTCCGTATGGGAACTCCTGCCATTGGGAATGTCGATCAGCCCCCATTGTGATGCATTGTTTCGAATCATATTGATCAGTAGCAATGAGAGCAAAAAGATCATACTGCATTCTAAGAACAATTGCATGTCAATCTCTATCCTGATCAATCTGTCAGATACTTGACTGACGCATACGTTCCTATCAGCTTTGAAATCGGATCCAATACAGACATGACGTCATTTGATGCTACTTTAAACGTTTTCCATTTATTTGGCTGAACATAAATAATATCATTAGGCTTGATCACCATATTTGAAAGACTCATACTGTTAAAACTCGTCATATCCACTTTTCTCATCGTCATTTGATTTTGTGCATTATGACTGATCACAATAATATTGTTACGAACAGCAGAGTTGGTAAAATCCCCTGCAAAAGCAACTGCTTCGATGATCGTCAACTTCTCTTTGTCCAGCTTCACTACACCCGGTTTTTTCACTTCACCCAATACATAGATACGTTTGTTGATTACTTCAAGGTTTAGTGTAGGGTCTGTCAAATACATTTTGTATTTTCGTTCAAGAAGTTTTGCTGCTTGTGTTTGAGTGAGACCTGACAGTTTTACTCTATGGATCAATGGTAAAGAGATATACCCTCTGCTGTCTACCAAAATTCCTTTTTCTGTCATGCTTGTAGGTGCCAATTCCGGATACTTATAGACATTGATCGCCAACCTGTCATGTGGAAGGATCTTATACTCGATCTTCTGATGTGGAACCGCTTTCTCTACTGCAGGTTCCTCTTGTGTTTGAAACAACTGATAGTCTGATTTACTGGCACATCCGCTTAAGAGGAATAATACCCCTGTCCATAGCATTATTTTCGTTCTTAACATTTCATCTCCCTTGTCCCTGATTTGTTCTTTATATTATATCCCATCTTTATTAAAACACCCGGATAGATGTCTCATTGAATTTGATATTTCGGGTTCCATAATTGACATTCCGATTTCCGGGTGGACACAAGGGTCCACCCCTACGGGAAGGTTTTACATTGTTTGTTTGATTGTAGGGGAGCACCCCCGTGTGCTCCCGCGGGTTTCATATTAAAATATGGGACCCACATTATTATTGCAGGTTTCACATATCATTCAGAATTTTGTTGTGTTTGAATATCCCGCTGTAAGCCTCTGAACAAAAGATTTCAGAAAGTGTATCCAGATGCCTCTTATGGTGCACATCAGAGCCTAAAAAGTCGATCATCCCCTCTTTGCTCAAAAGATCGGCATGGATCTTTGCCCCTTTCCCGTAATACCCTCCAAATGAGTTCAGATTCACCTGGAACAGCACACCCAGGTCTTTAAAGCGTTTGAACTCTTTTACCGGATCTTTAATGTAACGATACCGTTCCGGATGTGCCATAAGCGGTGTATAACCTGCAGCTGAGATCTCAAAGATCATCTCTTCAAGCTGTATAGGTTTGGAGATATAGGAGGTCTCAAACAGAAGATACCCTCCCTTAGCGCTCAAGATCTCCCCCTTATGGAGAAGATCATAAAAACCGTCATCCAGATAATACTCGGCCGCAGCCTCTATCTCTATGGCAAGACCTTCTTCTTTTGAAGCTTTACGCAAAGCCTGCAAGCCATCCCTGATAATCACCGGAGTGTTACGATACGCATCTGCCATGATATGCGGTGTAGTGATCACCTTCTCATAGCCCAAGTCCTCCATCCCTTTGAGAAGCATCAGACTCTCCTCCATACTTTTGGAGCCGTCATCGATCCCCGGTATCAGATGAGAATGCAGATCGACCTTCAGCAGAGGTCCTCTTTTCTCCTTTTTTCTCTTTTTAAAAAGAGAAAAAATCATTTTTGATCTTCCTCGTAGTAACCATAGCCGTAACCGTAGCCGTAACCGTAACCGTAGCCGTAACCATTTTTACCCATTTTGACATCATTCAGCAAAATACCGAAACCGCTGATCTCCTCTTTGGAGAGTTTTTCTATATTACGTAAAAAATCTTTTTTTGAATAGTCTGCTCTCAATACATAAATACTGGTATCTGCAAAATGCATCAGCGTTCTTGCATCTGTCACCAGGCCGATCGGCGGGGTATCCAGGATGATCACATCATACACTTCTCTTAACTTTTCCAGTACCTTTTCCATCAGTTCACTCTGTATCAGTTCACTCGGATTCGGCGGCACCGGTCCCGAAGCGATGATATCCAGATTTTCATACTCGGTATGCTGGATCACATCCCCCAAACCTGTACGTCCTGACAACAAGGTACTCATACCTTTTGTATTTTGGAGTCCGAATTTCTGATGCAAAGTCGGTTTTCGCATATCAAGGTTCAGTATGATGGTTTTCTTTTCTGCCATACTCATGATCCCACCCAGGTTAATACAGATCGTTGTCTTCCCTTCACCACCAATGGTCGAAGTGATCGCGATCACATGGGCACTCTTGCCTTTTGCCATGAACTGCAGGTTGGTCCTGAGGTTTCTGAAAGATTCTGCTATGGCGGACTTCGGGGACAAAAAGACTTTGATCTTCTCCTGACCCTCTTTGATATTCGGGATCAGACCAAGCAGAGGGACATGGGTTCCCTGCACAACATCCTCTTCGGTTTTGATGCGGTCATCCAAAAATGCCCTCAGAAAAGCCAGTGCGATCCCAAGGATCAACCCCAGGATCAATCCTACCAATACGATCAGTTTTCTCTTAGGCTTGATCGGAATTTCAGGGGTAAGCGCTCTGTCGATGATTCTGTTCTTACTGACCGTAGAAGCTTTGATGATCGCTGTTTCAGAGCGTTTCTCCAGCAAATAAGAGTAGATCTTCTCATTGACTGCAAATTTACGCTGCAGCTGACCGTACATTCGCTCATCTGCAGGAAGCTTGTTCAGAAGTTTCTGCTGATGGGCGATCGATTTTTCGATCAGAACTTTTCTCTCAGTGATACTTTTTTTCAAATTTTTGATCGTGACCACAATGATCTTCTTGAGCTGTATGATCTTCTTTCTGAGTTTAGCCACTTCCGGGTACATCTCTGTATAGTCTTCACGCAGGATCTTCTTTTTGATGATGGCATCCTGAAGATCTTTGATCTTCTGTGAGAGAGAGGACTGTTCCATATCGAGTCCCCCGATGGAGATCGTCTCAAGGTTCTTACCTGACTTCACCTGCTTATAAAGGGTGTTTAACATCTCTTGTTTAATGGATATTCCTGCAAGCTGCGTTTCATATTCACTCATCTGCCGGATGATATTTTCTGCTTTGGAGCTTAGACTTACGGTATTGGACGTTTTCTTGAACTCTTCAAGTTTAATGGCGGAGCTTTTAAGATTTTCCGTGATCAGTTTCAACTGTTTATCTATAAAATCGAGTTTACGTGTTGCTTCTTTGGTTTTTTTCTCTATATTCTGCTCTATGTAAGCCGCAGAGAGCGCATTGGCAAACTCCTGTGCACGCAGGGCAACATTGTCCTCATAGGAGATCTCCAGGATGGTCGAGTATTTGGATGTCTGGTTCACGCTGACCCCTTTTTGGACCAGACTTGCCACCTTCGCAGGATCGATGATCACAAAACGGTACTCGGCATCCGCCGTTTTCTTTGTTCTGACGATATTCAGATGAAAATGCTCCGTCACGATCTCTTTTCCGTAAAAGTGTATTTTATCATAGCTCCAGACGGTACCGTCATCTGCTTTGGCTTCCTTCACTACCAGACGGTAACGTTTTTCATCCACCGGAATGAAGTCAAACGAGACCCCATACCCTTTCAGCATTCCCACTTCAAAGGGAGCATCCTTGTAGAGTTCGATCTCTTTAAATTTTCTGGTCGTATAATACTTATGGGAAAAATCTACTTTTTTCAGTGCCTTTTCGGTCAAAAATCTCGATTTTATGATCTCTTTTTCGGTATCCGCATTCATCGTCCCGGGGTCCATCGCCATCGCCAACATATCCTGTGAGCGGTATCCACGTTGTCCCAGACCTACCTCAACAGTGGCAGAAGCCCTGTAGACATTAGGTTTAAAATAGGCATAAAAACTACTGGCAAGTGTAAATAAAACGACTAAAGAGAGGATCATATACCGATACCGGTAAATGGTCCTAAAGACCTCTTTAATATCTATTTCATCTTCATCTGTCTGTATGTTATGTGTATTCATTTTTTTCCTTGGAAATGCCATTCTAAAATTATGGTGTATTATATCAAAAAAGTTTTATTTAAGGTTGGCAGAGAGAAAAGGAAGCCTGATCCCTCCTCTGTGCTTCCCGGGGAGAGAAGACTAAAAGTTGTAGATCATACCAGCGGTCACGGCATCCATACTGAGTTCAGTATAGCTTGCCTGATCATAAGAGTAAAGTCGAGAATTGATATCTCCGTCAAGCATCAAACTCGTATAGTCAACAAAGAGTGAAAGATCTTCTGTCATCATATAACTTAGACCAAAGCCCCACTGAAATCCACTCTCATCCAAAATGCCGACACCCGGTGTTGCAGCCATTGTACCACTCTCTTCACCATCAACCTGAACCAAACCATATCCTAAAAGGCCATAAACCTCAAATGCCTCAGTTACAGGGTACTGCGGTTTTAAGAAAAGACTGTAGCTTGTAACATCAGCATAATCTTCATAAGAGACACTTTTAGAGATACGCCCTTCTACAGCAAGGTATTCATTGAACTCATAACCAAGTACAGCAGTGACATTCACTGTCTCATCTTGAGTTTTGGAAGTATCATCCCACCATCCGGAGTCAGTTGAGTATGTTCTGTTATACGCAACTCCTATCCCTGCATAGATCCCGCTTAATTCCGGTTCATCTATCACTATCGGTACAACTACTGCCGGTTCTACCTCTTTTGTTTTTGCCATATCTCCACCGGCAAACACCAAACTGCTCATTACCACTACAGAACTTACTGCAAGTACTACCTTTTTCATAATATCCCCTTGTCTTTTATATTGTGCACTATTGTAACATTTTTATCTTAAATAATATTAGAAAAGAGGAATAATCTCATTCTCAACGATCAACTTCTGAACCTGATACTTCTCACTTAGAACGAAATCACGCTATAATAATCTATGTCAAATACTGAACGATCCACTATCACCTATTCACTATCACCGGAATTGATCTCAGAGGAGATCAGGTTCCTCATCGCCTGCTATCACTAATCCTATCACTATCACTATCTTGCTATAATACCCCCATGCCAAATAGTCAACTATCCACTATCCACTATCCACTATCACAGGAACCGATCTCGATGGAGATTCGGTTCCTCCTCGCCTGCTGCCAGACAGATCCATCTGTAGATGACATAGAGTTCATCCGGACTTACCTCTCAACACCTTCACTATCACTTCTGGCACTAAATGCCGATACCCCCATCGTTAAAACGAAAGAGGGGTGCTCCACTATCACTACCACGGCGTCCCGCCATGGCGTTCTACCACTAGTCTACAAAACCCTGAAAAACCTCCAACCCGTCATCTCCAACCCGATCGAAGATCCAGATACCGGATCCACAGATTCACAAACCGACAACACTATCACTATCCACCATCACTATCACTCCTTGGTAACTGAGCTAAAAGCACATTACCAAGCAATTGCCCACCGCAATATGTTAATGTCAGCAGAATTAATAAAAATCCTAAACCTGCTCAGAGAGAACCATATTGAAGCCCTGGCATTCAAAGGCCCTACCCTGGCACAGATAGCTTATGGGAATATTACACTGCGGCAGTTTGGTGATCTGGATATTTTGGTGGATGAAAAGGATGCATACAAAGCTGGGAAACTTATGTCCAAAAATGGTCATACAAGTATTTTTCCGCTAAATATACTTTCAAATAAGATTTGTCTACATACTGCAAAAGAATTTAGCTTCATAAGTGTACCAGGCAGTGTTCACACCGAATTGCATTGGCGGTTGTTCGAGAAGAAGTACAACATTTCCCTGTTCTCCTATGCCGTAGAGCAAAAATGCCAGTCTGTCAGAATCAATGGTCAAGAGATAAGCACCCTGCAAAATGAACTGCTGCTGGTCTATCTCTGCCTGCACGGTGCCAAACATGCCTTCGAGCGCATTGAGTGGATCTGCGATATCGACCGCCTCATCCGTGTCAGCGAAGTGGACTGGGGCTCTGCCGTCTCCCTCGCGGAACAGTCCCATTCAAAGCGTTCGTTCTATCTGGGGCTTTCGCTGGTGCACGCTCTCTTTCATACGACCCTCCCCGCAACCCTCATGCCATCGATACAGAACGAAGCAATCCAGACTCTGCACACCATGACCCTGGCACAGATGACGAACAAAAAAGCGGAGAGAAGCGATTTCGAGAAGAACAGAGAAACCTTCGCGTATCAGTCCAAGCTCTTTGATACCAAATGCGATATGCTCCGTTTTCGGCTCTCCACGTTTTTCAAGATCTCCACCAATGACTGCCAAACCTTCAAATTACCTAAACAATTAAAGCTTCTTTACCTCATACTCCGACCGATCAGACTTGCAAGCAGTTACATCGATCGCCTTTTTCATAGCACTTAACAATTTACATGTTATCATCACAACACACTATTACTCTTTATCGACGAAAAAACTGTGGTACTTTCGAGACATTCTTTACAAATAGACTACCTATATGCCCTACTCCATTATTCTTCATAGCTTTGAGGTCTTCTCTGCTTTTCTGTATAAGGTTTTTCAGACTTTTATTGCTCGCTCCCCCTATACGCATCTTCACTAAAACTTCAGGGATGTAATGTGTACTGATCTTCTCCCATCCCAAAAATCGCAAAATACTGTCATAGTCTGCTGCTATTTTAAAACTTATATCAAAAGCCCCATACTTTTCATACACTTCACGTTTCACATAGAATGTAGGGTGTGGCGGCATCCAGCCCCTTTTTAGTTTTTTATAGGTAAACTGTCCACTTTTCCAGTAACGAACTACTTTACTGGTATCTTCCTTGGTTACATACGTCAGATCACCATAAATACTCTCTGTACCATTGGTTTTAAAAGCTTCAGCTATCTTGACCACGACATTTTCATCTTCAAAGAGGTCATCAGAATGCAAAAACCCGACCACCTCACCCGTCGCTAATGCTACCCCTTTGTTCAACCCATCATAAATACCCTTATCCGGCTCAGAGACAAATGTTGTTATTTTATCAGCATATCTTTGTATGATATCCACCGTACCATCAGTTGAAGCACCATCAACTACAATGTATTCAATGTTGTCATAGGTTTGTGAAAGAACAGACTCTATCGCTTCAGATATGGTTTCTTTATTGTTGTATACAGATGTTATGATGGATATTTTCATGCGATAACTCTTTTTCTCTTTTTAATAGCTGGATTGCCTTGATAAATACTATAAGCCTCAAGATCTTTGGTTGCAGTCGAGCCAACAGCAAGCACACTGTGGCTGCGGCAGATTACGCCGGGGCAGATAGTCGCTTTGGCACCTATCCACACACCATCTTCCAATATGATCTCACCTAGTATCAGATCAAACGATTCTTTTTTATAGTCATGACTGCCCGTCAAAAGATATGCTCCTTGAGACAGTACAACATTATTCCCTATCTTTATCATTGTCAGATTGTCAATCCAAACACCCTCACCTATCCAGACATGAGAAGCGATCTCTAAGAACCAAGGATACTTAATATTGACATCAGGCTTGATAACCACACCTTTTCCAACCCTTGCACCGAATACTTGCAATAACTTTACCTTAACAGCTGAAGGAAACGGAAACAAGGTTTTAAAAATAAGTATATTAATGAAATACCAAAGTATCTTCTTTACGGTATTCCCAGGATTATACCAGTTGTTGTTGTATTTACTTAAATCAACGTACAGCATCTATATCTATTCCAAAGTTATCTTTTATAACGCAACGCAATGACTTACCTTCATCCTTAGCTATCTTTTGTATTTGATAGATCTTGGCATCTACTAAAAAACGATACCAAAGACCTTGCAAAAAATGCCAAATAAAACCTTGTTTACCATCTAGAAATCCTAATTTAAAAAAGTAACGCCAATGAAAGTAGAGGATAGGACGGACAAAAAGTGGGAGAGAAGCATAGCGAATTTTTAGCCATCGCTTTCTCTGTGCTTGGGTACCGAAAAAACTAGGGTGAATCTCATTAATATCTTTCAATTTATAAAGAATATTTAAAATATCCACTGCCTCTTTAATAGAATATTCATTATGTTTTGCTGTCCAAACCGTTAGGTTTTGCTTATTATCATCTACAAGATCATGTTTAAGCGTTACTGTTTTTCCATGGCTCAGTTTAATATGCTCATCCATCAACTTTTCTTCACACATACCAGTATTTACACGCCATATACGCAAAAGAAAAGTCGGATAATAACCTCCATGCTTTATCCATTTTCCCATAAAATAAACTCTTCTCTTAATATAAACTCCGGTAACCTCTTTAGAAAATTTTTTCAAATTTGCATTAATTTCCTCAGCCAAATCATCTCTTATATATTCATCCGCATCCATTCTCATTATCCAAGGGGTCTTGAAATCAATATTATTTAATCCCCAATTAAATTTTTTCGCATAACTATTTTCCCAGGCAACATCAAATACCGTTGCACCTAACTCTTGAGCAATCTGTTTGGTTTTATCTGTAGAAAATGAATCTAGAACATAAATATGTTTTGTGATTTTTTTCAAACTCTCAATACAACGTTTAATATGAATTTCTTCATTATATGCCGGAATTACAACTGAAATTTCGTTCATTCAACATCCTTCTTTAGATCATAAATATACTCTTGTAAAGAATTTTCCCAGTTTTGCATCACATTTAAATCCAATAAGTTTAATTTTTTGTTTATTGAAGACTCATTGTATGATACAGGAGCTGTCCGCTGAAACATCCCAACTGGAGCAATCTTAACCTTGCAAGGAAGCTCAAACAGTTCAATAATCTTCTTTACATAATCGTATCTGGAAATATTCTCTGCATTATCAACACAGTTATAAAGACCGTACTGCTTCGATGTCAAAAGTACCATTATTTGATTGACTAGGTTGTTTATATACGTTGGATTTCCTATTTGTGTATTATCTGAATAAATTACACTTTTATCTTTTGCCTCCAGATACCGCTTATAAACAAAATTCTTTTGATGGGTTTTATCACCTCCAAATAACCAACCTGTTCTGATAATAATGTACTTACTTAAATGATTTTGAACAATTTTTTCAGCCTCATATTTTGATTTATGGTGTACTGTTGTAGGATTTACTGCATCAAATTCCGTATAAGGTGTATCTTTTTCTTTACCATATATTCCTGTACTGGAAAGATATACAAATAAAACATCATTCTCTATGGCATAATTCACAAGGTTCTGTGTTCCTATCACATTAACCAAGTAGGCTTTATCAGACTCTATTTCACATGCTTCCACATTTGTATATGCTGCTGTATGAATGATAATATCAGGCTTTTCAGATCTTAATACATTTTGAACTTTTTTATGATCTGTAATATTGAGTTCACTGCTTGCGTAACCAACTATATTATCATATGGTAATAACTTTAATAAGCTTGAGCCCAACATACCGCTTACACCGGTAATTAAAACTTTTTCACCATTCATACTTTATCTCCTCAAGAAGACAGTTCTCTGATTCAGAAGGATCATGCTCAATATTTGCTATATTCAAGACTAGATTTAACTCATTTGAGACACCTTTAAATGCAACCCAAAGTCCACTGGGAACTGTGAGCCGTTGATAATTGCTTTGAGAGAGTGTAATATCTTTAAACTCACCAGTTTCATCATTAAAAATAACGAATTTTACTGCACCGACAGGAACGATCAGATTTAAGATCATTTTTGTATGTTTTTTCCAACCTTTAATCTCATCAAAATTTACTGTCGTGAAATAGGCTTCACCAAAACCATTAAAACTATCATCACTTTTTTTGAGAGCATGATAGAGATCTCCTTTGGGGTTAGTAATCTGCTTTAAAAGGGATAGTCTTATATCGTCCATAACAAGTCTCTATTTTTTGCAAGTAGTTCATACTCTTCTATTTGATTATTCGTAAACAGATGCATATCTTTATTTTCTTTGTAAAAACCATAATACCATTCACTTGTAAACCTAATTGTGTCTTTGTACTCCAAGTTTGCTTGCCACTTTAGATAGAAAAGAGCTTTGTCACAGTTTAGTTTGAGTAGTCCAGCTTCATGGAAAGGAATATTGTCCGTAACAGTAAAGGCATCATTTACATTGTCATAATGCCAGTATTTACTTAGATCTTCAAGCAGTTGTTTTACAGTATGGTTCTGTTCTGCACGTGGACCAAAGTTGAATGCCTCACCATGTAGAGAGTGATCAATATACAGGTTTGCACCGAGGTCTAAGTAGCCACTTAATGGTTCTAATACATGTTGCCAAGGTCGTGTAGCTCCAGGACTTCTAATCTCAACCGTCTCTCCTTTGCTCCATGCTTCCATACAATCAACAACAATTCTGTCTTGTGCCCAATCACCACCACCAATCACATTCCCGGCTCTTCCGATCGCAAGTCTGATATTGCTATTTCGGTCTTTAAAAAATGAGTGATAATAGGATTTAATTATTAATTCTGCTGCCCCTTTAGAGCCACTATATATATCTTTCCCACCCATTTTATCATCTTCTTTATAGCCCCAAACTTGTTCAACATTATCATATGCTTTATCACTTGTAATAATAACTGCTGTACACAGATGATTTGAAACTTTTAATGCCTCAAGAATATTCGTAGTCCCCATAACATTTGATGAGATTGTCTCTATAGGATCACTATATGAAGTAGAAACGATAGGTTGTGCTGCCAAATGAAAAAGGAATTCTGGTTTTTCATTGGCAATAATCTCAATCATTTTGGAGAGATCTCTGATGTCTTCTTGATAATGAACAATTCTGTTTTCAAGTTGAAGCTCTTCAAACATAGAGGGTTTCGTTGGTATATCTTTAGATATGCCTACAACTTGTGCTCCAAGCTTTAGAAGCCATGTCGTCAACCAAGTTCCTTTAAACCCTGTATGTCCTGTCACAAGTACTTTTTTACCAGTATATATATTATTGAACATGCTATTCACTCCATACTTTCCATTTAGCATTATTGGATTGCCAAAGTTCATTCAATTTGATTTTATCTCGAAGGGTATCCATTGGTTTCCAAAACCCTTCATGCTTAAATGTAAATATTTCACCATCTTTTGCAAGGTTCTGAAGCGGAGCTTGTTCAAAAACAGTACTATCACCTTCTGTAATATAATTAAATACTTTTGCTTCACATACAAAGAATCCAGCATTAATCCAACCCCCATCACCTTTTGGTTTTTCTAAAAAGCTTGATACATTGCCATTTTCTTCAATGTTTAGAGCACCAAAACGCCCTTCAGGCTGTGCTGATGTCATGGTCATTGCTTTTCCATGTAACTTATGAAACTTTACCAATTCTTCAATGTTAATATCACTCACACCATCACCATACGTCAGCATAAATGTCTCATCACCAATAAAATCTTGAGCACGCTTGATACGTCCACCTGTCATACTATCTAGACCTGTATCTAAAAGTGTAATTTTCCAAGGTTCACTCGAGTTGTTCAGTACTTCCATTTTTCCATTGGTTATATCTAACGTCACATCACTTTGATGAAGAAAGTAATTTGCAAAATATTCTTTAATATAGTACCCTTTATATCCAAGTAATATCACAAACTCATTATATCCATAGTGAGAATATAGTTTCATGATATGCCATAAGATAGGTTTTCCCCCTATCTCTACCATTGGTTTTGGTTTGATATCGGTCTCTTCACTTAGTCTTGTTCCAAAACCACCTGCCAATAATACTACTTTCATTTTCCACCTTCTTTTTTTGATTTGTTCTTTCGATTTTTCATAACTATGTCCTCAAAAACTTCTTTAAATTGTAATGCAATATTTTTCCAATCATATTTCTGTGCTAGTTTTCTAGAGTTTACTTGCATCTTCTCCTTATCTTTAGTTAGCATTTCTAAAATTGCGCTAGTTGTTTCATCAACACTATTATCAACCCACTTACCACAATCAGCCTCTTCGACTTCGGACCATGGTGTATTTTTACTTGCAACTATAGGTGTGCCGGCTGCCAAGCTTTCAACATAAACATTACCGAAGTTTTCATTATGTGAAGGCAATACAAACAAATCAGCATTAGCTAAAAAGTCTATCTTCTCTTGTCCATTAATAGCACCTGTTAAAAAGACTTTATCTACCAACCCAAGTTCTTTAATCTGTTGTAAGAGGTTATCTTCTTCATCCTCGTTTTGTCCAGCTATAAAAAGCTTAGCTTTTGGATATTGCTCTAGAACTATAACAAATGAGTCAATGAGTATATCAAAACCTTTTTTCTTTTGCAGTCGTCCCATCGAAACAATGATCTTCTCCACCTCTATCTCTTTTTTAGCAAATTTAGTCATAAACTCTTGTTTTTGAAATACAGAAAACTCTTGAAAAAGATCATACTCTATACCATTAGAAATTATCTCTACTTTACTATTAGGAAAGATTGCTTGAATTTCATTTTTTTCTTGCTCAGCTGTAGCGTGCCAAACTATATTATAAGCAAAAGGTTTTATAAACCACTCCAACCATTTTTGTTTAGAACTACTACCGTTCTCTAAACACCAAGCACCTAATGATCCTCTAGGTGAAAGTAAAATTGGTTTTTTATATAATCGTGCAAAAAATAGAGATATTGGAATTGGTGTATTAAATATCCCTTGAATATGAACCACATCAGCAATTTTTATATCTTTCCAAACGTTTAGATACAACTGTAATGAAAACTTATCTACTTTTGTTTCATCATAATACTTGACATAGAAATTATCCTCAAATTTTTTCCATTTATTCGTTTCGACATCTAACTTTGAAGTCATATTTGTATTGGTTGTCGATACATAGATTTCCATGTCATCAAGCTTTGCCAATGCATAACAGGTATGTAAAGTTGAAAAGATCGGACCACCATAAACAGTGGCTGGATAAAAGGACGGAATAATCAAACTTAGTTTCATCTAATCCCCTTTTTTAGAACATATGTGGAAACAAAAAGCTTTGACATAAATAATTTTTTCATAATCAAAAGCATGATGAAAGCAATTAAAACTCCACCAAAGAGTTTATCGTTTCTGATTTCAAAAGGATAAGCCACCAATAAAATAGCAGTGATCATTGAATATGCCAAAAGTGTATTTTTAACATTTTTCATTAGATATCTATAGATAAATCCGTAAAAAAGACCCATAATAAAAAGTGGAAAGTACATAAAGTATGGACCAAAATCAATATAGCTTTCTCCAAAATAACCTATTCCAATAGATGTTCCTTCATCCAATGCAGCATAGTTGTGTCCTGTATATTTACGAGTTCTAAGCGAATCGTCTAGTCTGGGTTTATCAGGGAAAAGTATTCTTGGCATTAAAACATGTTTTATACTACCAAGCCAAAGTTGACCATATTCATAATCCCTGTTTCTTGGAACATAATCAATTACTTCTCCAAAAATATCAACATATGCCAGTCTGTATGCTAAAGCATTTGCAGCAATTCCAAACTTATTCATATCTATTTGATTAATATTATCAAATAATATTTGGATTTGTTCCGAAAGGTCAACAGTAATAACCTGTGTCTTTTCTCCTTTATTGATAGCATGTCTATAGTCTGTTTTAATAGCAGTCCATGTCAAACCCATAATTATCACCATTGCAAATATAGGAGTTATGAATTTTAAACCTCGAAGTGAAACTTTATGATTAATAGTAAAATACGCTAAAAACAGCAACATATACGGCAGTTTGAATGTTGAAAAAAATCCGGACATACCAAATATCGTTTCTGCAAGTACTACCCATATCAAAATTTTATATCTTTTTTGGATCAGACTAACCAGAAAAATAAAATAGATCAGTACTATTTTGAAACTTAAAAAACCTACAATAATTTGAGATAACCCGGGAACAACAAATAAAATACCTTTCAAAAAAATATAAATAAGAAAAAATACAATATAGACATTAAATAATTTTCTTAAGGAATACCTCTTTGCTAGCGTTACAATGTTGGAAAAATCGATTGGTTTCAGTTTTCTTAGTACAAGATGTACTCCCAAAGAAATACTTAGTAATCCCAAAAGAGACAAATAGATAGCTTGTTCAGACGAATTTGAAAAAGCTATATCTTGAATGGGTAGACCAAGTAAATTTGCATGAAAAATTTTCATACTTATTTGAATCCAATGATAAAAAATGACAAACGCAAGAATAGGAGGTTCGTTAATTCTCCATACCAACTTAAGTGAAACAAGAATAGTAATAAGTGCCAGAAATATCAAAAGACCATTCACAGAGGCAAGTCCCAATAATATAGCAATCAAAAAGTATATAAGACTGAACTTTGACGATGGTTTGAAAAATTTTTTTCTATATGGTGGATTCAAATACATTTAACCATCTTTCACTAAATTTGTCTATCTGAAGTTTTTTTAAAGAAATTGATGCATTTTCTCCCATTACACTACATTCATTCTGATTGACGTGAAAATATTCAATTGCCTTTTCCAATTCGACAGCTGTTTTTTCCTTACAAATATAACCATCGTTCTTATCATCAATAATCTCCGGCAAGCCACCTACATTAAATATAATAGACGGAATCACATGCTTTTTAGCATCTATCAAAACATTTGCCAGAGGTTCATCATATACTGATGGGCAGACATGAAGACTTGATCTCATATATAACTCATCTACATTAGAGACATAGCCTAAAAACTGTATTTTTTCAGTAAGTTTTTCTTTCGTTATAAGAGCCACCTGTTCTTGTGAAAATAGATCCTTTTTGTCTATTTTTCCCGCTATTAGAAAATTAATATCTTCATATTTTTTACAAAGGGATATTGCAGCTTCTATTAAAAGATCAACTCCTTTATGTTTGGCTATTTGTCCGACATATAAAACTGTAAAAACATCTGTTTGTTTCTTTTCATGTTGAGTAGGTAGATTATCAGTCTTCTTTCTATCATGTGGTCTACTGTAAATAACTTCTGTTTTTGATTTATCTGCTCCTGATACATGTACCTGATGTTCAATAAATTTTGAAACACATATGATCTTAGATACTTTTTTAACAATATAGCCCCACAATTTTCTATAAAGAATATTGTGTAATACCGGAGAATCTCCTATTCTATAAATAATTGGTTTTTGTATAAAAAACAATAACGGGAAAAAATTTAAAAAATATTCTGGTTTAGACGTATATATATGTGTTGGTTTGAATTTATAATAAATTCTTAGTAATTGATATGAACCACCTATTATTTCCATAATTTTAACTATCCATTCTATTAGATTCATATTTTTTCTTAACATAAAGTGATATGGAACAGATTTATAAGTAATGGACTTATCTTTTAGATAAGGAACAATTGTTCTTGCGCCTCTTTTTCCATCGATCAAAAATAAAATTTCTATATCATCGTATTCTGATAGCGCACTAAAAACATCAATATTTGCTTTTTCAGAACCATATAAGAATGGAGATCCAAACAATATTATGATTCTAATTTTTTGTTTCATATGACTTTACTTTCAAGCTATTTATAGCTTCAATTAAATTATTTGTTGCATATTCCATAGAATACACTCTATTTTTTCCCTGAATATTACTTTCAACACTATTTGAATTAAAGTTTTTAATAAAATTTTTAATTTTTTTTGCCAAGTCAACAGGATTACAACATTCAAATACATCCCCAGTTAAACCTTTGTCAATCAAATCTGGAGCACATCCAACTTGATCAGAAACTATTGCTGGTGTTAATGTTGCAAAAGATTCATTAACTACTAACCCCCATGTTTCACCAGTATCAGATGGTAAAATTAATAAATCAGCCAATGAATAATATAAAGGGAGTTCTGTTTGATTTTTAAAACCAAGAAAATGTATTTTTAGTTTACTATTTCCTTCTGCATATGTTTTCAATTCATTTTCTAATTCACCACTTCCAATGAGGATTAATTCTACTTGTATATTTTGCTTAGTTAATATGTTCATAGCCTGTAAAATATCTAATGGTCTTTTTTTTTCAATTAGTTTACCAACAAATAATAGTATATATGAATCTTTATCAATACCAATATTTTGTCTGATTAATGTAATGTTAGTATTACGAGACTTTACATAGAAAAAATTCTGATCTATAAAATGTGGACAAAAATGTATTTTATCATCATTTACACCATAATATTTTAAATATTTCCTATTATTTTTTCCAACATATAAAATTATATCAAAGACTCTTAGCATCATGGTGTATATAAATTTTTTTATTATTTTTTTTATAATTGGTAGATTAGAAGAAAGCTGAGAATCGCCCCTTACCATAATAGGAGTTTTATAAATCTTACAAGCTAAAATAGTTTGCCAAAATCCTTTCAAATACCATCCAAGAACAAGAACGGCATCAAATTTCCCTTCCTTTATATGTATATATATGTCTGGTATATCACATCCTTTAAAGCTGTTGACACTTGGATTTTTAGAAACATTATTTAAAAAAATATATTTATATCCATCTAAAAGATCTATATCCCAATCATGTGAAATTCCAAATTCACCATTTAATTTTTCATCTTTACTTTCTTGATGCATATAAAAAACATGTAAATCAACATAATCCGACATATATTTAAACCAAGGTGAATAATACTGAATAGGATGACTTGTTACAATAGCTAATTTCATTTTTTTTCTACTCCAAACCCATTAAATTTTAACATAAACGGTAAATATCTATTAATTATTTCAATACTCACAAAGATGAAAACAATAGTCAAAATTCGATCCAATCTATACGGTAAATGTCCTATTGTCGCTAAAATAAATGGTGCATAAATTGTATGCGTTGCTAGGATTATCAGGCTGTTTTTCCCTAAATAAGAGAAAATTGCTTTTACATATTTTAACTGTTGAAATAATTTAGCCAATAATATACTGGAAACAATACCTGCAAAAGCTGCCAAAAATACATACATTATGTTTCCATAATTACTTTCCAGCATATCTAATTTTGAGTTATTTAATGAAAAATAGAACAAAGTAGTTGAGCTTATGAAAAAATAGATGATCAGAGTCTTAGTATTACCTATAGTCTCCAATACACCATATCTTTTAACCAACCATCCTGCTGAGAAAAATGATAATGCAATTAATGCAATATGAATATTATAAAAAATCTCTACATGCCAGAAATATGCATTTAAAAAACCTACAATAGCCAATGCTGACACTAACCCTACAATAACTTCCAATCTATGCTTACTGAAACGTACTATCTGTGAAAATATTATCTCCGTACTAAATAGAGCTGTTAAAAACCACAATGGTACATTTATGCTATCCATCCCCATCAAAAATCTAACATAATCAAATGTATCTACGATATTTTTTAAATCATAGATACTACGAAGCAGTAAAGCTAAAAACGTAAATATAATAAAAGGCCAAACTAGGGTTGAGAACTTTGAAATAACTATAGTTTTAAAATCAGATGCATATTTTTTTTCGTTAAATAGATATCCTGAAATAAAAAAGAATAAAGGCATATGAAATGAAAAGATGAGAATAGATAATTTTAAAGGAATGGTCATATGACCAATTACCACTAATAGTATACCTATCCCTTTTGCTTGATCAATCCAGTTTATTCTATTTATCATTATTAGTATACCTATATTCTTTTATTTCTAATATATGTGAAAAATGCATTAGTAACCTCTTCATCTATATCTGATTTTTTTTTGACAAACTCCCAATTATTATCTTTTTTTAAATAATAACCATCAGAATTAATTAAAGTATATGGACCAAAATGCATTCCTTGAAATTCAATTAGATAATATCTATAACCATCAAAACAAATATCAAAACCCATCATTGGTTCATTAAACTTTTCGAATAATTCTTTTGCATAATCTAATAAATGATCTTCTACTTTTACAAATGCAAAGTTGCCACTTCCACTTGCTTTAAAATCCCCTTCTTTAACATAACGTTTAAGAACATAATATTTTTCACCAAATACAAGTACCTTGTAATCATAAGTAAGATTAGGTATGAATTCCTGTAGTATAAAACGTTTAAAATAGTCAAAATAATCTCCAGGGTTTAACTTATTTTTTTGCTGTAGGATATATTTTTTAATAGGTTTTGCAATAGCACTTTTTATTGTTCGTACATATCCCTTATGGATCAGACAATCATCTTCTGTTGAGAAATCAACAATTTCTTTTTTTGTACCAACAAGACTAACCCCCCCACTACCAAAACCATCCAAAGCTTTTATCACAATAGGAAATTTCAAATCTGCATCTTTCATCTCTTTATAATGTCCAAAATATGAGACCTTAAGGGATTTAATACCCAGAATTTTTTTATGTAACTCTTGATAACCTTTATTCTCATGTGATTTAAATACATTAATAGATGGTATTAATATATTTCCTTTTTGCATTAAATAGAGTAAAACATCTTCAATGTATTCTTTATATTCTGATTGTTGAGAACTTGTATATATAACAATAGAATTTTCAATATCAATACTAGTATTAACTATCTTATTAAATGTCACATGTTCAACAGGATAGAGCTTCTCAAGTTTTGAAATTATTTTGAAAATGTCTAAACTTTCCCAAGGATATAATTTCTGCCCATAAAAATTTTGTGAATCCGTTATCAAGTAAATTTTCATTATTGGTCCTTATTGTTTGTTAACATTAAAATTTTAAACAGTACTGTCTTGCCCGGTAAATAGGAAACAATCGTATATAAGCTTTTAGAAAAAAACACTCGCAAGACTCCAAGATACAAAATAGAAAAAAGTAGACTATAGAGTATTAATCGAATAATTTTACTATCTAAGGCTTCCATTTCCAAAGAAACTACATTTTCTAAAAATATACCTGAAAATGCCAAAGCAAGCAGTGGTGGAAAAATTGCAAAGTAAACTGACTTAACTTCTAGGACTTTCAGATAAATACTTACACTGATTAAAAATAATGTTGCTCCAAACAATAATAATACCTGTGCATGTAAATAACCCAACACTCCATTAGGTAATACCAAAAGTAAAAGTAAAACAGTTCCTATCAACATTGAAGAATCATAATATGTACACAATTTTTCCTGATGAGAAGAAAGCAATAAAGAATAAAGAACATGGTTTATAGCATTTAAAGCCATAATGATGGCAGCCGGTGCAAGATATGGTATAACTTCTAACCATTTATCTCCATACAAAATGAGAACAAGCTCACTGCTCATAGTAAAAACCACATAGGCTATAGGTACAATGATCCAAACAACAAAAAGAATTATTAATCCTCCTATGCGCCTAAACTGATCGGTATAAGGTTCTACTTTTGTTAAAATCGGATATATAGAAAAAGTTAATTGCAAGGCAAATTTATTGACTAACAAAGTAGCTAAACCTATTGCTCTATTGTAGAATCCAAGTTGTGCATAACCCAATATTGCAACAAAAAGACTATTTTCTATTAAGGGCTTTCCTGTTGTCATAAGACCGCTGATAATTCTTTTTTTTGAAAAATTAATCGTTTTTTTATACTCTGACAGTTTCCATTCCCAGGTTGGACGCCATTTCTGTATAATTAACATCTCATAAATGAAAGGTACGTTAGACATAAATCCAGGAATAATCAAGGCATATATTCCTGCGCCGGCATAGGCCAAACCTATAGCTAAAGCGGAACCTATTAACAAACCGATACCATGAAGGATACGCATACGCTTCCAATCCAATTCGCGCTGTAATTCCATTCGTCGGATTTCAGAAAACAGTTCGAGAAAAAAAACTATGGATAATACATGCAAATAGACTGCTACAGTGTCATAAAAATGAAAAAACTCCATCAAAAAAGCTATCAGGTTAGTAAAAATAAACATAAATATTTGCAGGAAAAAACCAAAAGTAAAATGGTACTGATAATTTACCTTTGAGTCATCTCTAACTTGTAAAACATGTTGAATAAAAGTATTGAATGAAAACACATGAATAAAACCAATTATGCTGGTTACCAATGCAAATTCACCGTACGAGCTCGGCACGATCATTCTGACGAGAATGATCATGACCAAAAATTGTAAAACATCGCGGAAAAGGTTGAAACCTGTATTCCACAAAACTGACGATTTCGCTTTGCTGCCTAATGAACTCATACGTTATTTTCACCTATTTGCAACAAGTTTTCAACAGACTCAATGACAGTTTTTGAAGATATGGACTTCATACATTGATTATCGGTACATGTTTCTGTAAAACATACTGAACATTCAATGTCATTATCTCTCAATACAATGTTCCCTTCTGGAGGAAACCACTTATTTGGATAATCTCTTGCACTAAAAACAGCTACAATAGGCGTTTCAACAGCATAAGAAAGGTGCATAGGACCAGTATCATTGGACAAAGTCAATTTGCAATACCTAAGCATTTCTGCACTTTGCATAGGCGTCAACATTCCTGTAAAATCATAGGTATTTGTTATATCTAATAATTGTTCGGCAAGAGCTTGATCTTCTTTACCACCGATTATAATTATATTAAAATCTTTTTTAGAAAAGTACAATGCAACTTCTTTAAAATACTCTATAGGCCATCGATTCGAATGACGTTTTGCACCCACTACAAAAGCTATATTTTTATGTTTATCAGTAAGATTATTTTGCTTCATTAAGTCAGTTACAGAATGAATATCTTTTTCTGTAATATTTAAAGGAAACTCTTGATTATAGTTTGTCAAATCGTTTTTTTCTAAAATATCCAATAATCTTTTTCTTTCATCTTTAAAAGTAAAATATTTTTCTTGCTGTTTTTTAAATAATCTGGTTGCACCAATTTCCCAGCCAAAAGCATGCTGAATTTTAAATATAAACCTGGCTATGACCATATTTCTAATTTGAGATATAAATGTGGCTTGATCCTGCGGAAGTTCAATAAAAAGATCATAATTTTTTTCTTTTATTTTCTTGGCCAGAACTTGTTTATCTACCCCCAAATAATTTATAAACTCATTGACCAATGACCTATCAATGATATTTTCTATAGATACAAGCGTTGTTCCACCACTATTAGTCATAATATCAATCTCGGCATCAGGAAAGTCTTTCCGCACACTGTTAATAGCAGGGAGTGCACAAATAGTATCTCCAAATGAACCATTTCTAAATATAAGTATTTTCTTGATTGCACTCTTTTTATTTACTTGTACTTTTTGAAATAGCAACTGCTGCAATAAAGATAATAATCCGTTTAAAAAGTTATAGTGAGCTTGAACTGTTTTTATTTTTAGCATTATTCTTCTACACCAAACTTATTCAAAACCAATAATGCCCATACTCTTGACCAATGCAATTGCTTATTCAAAAACTTATCTTTTACATCCGCAGGCAACTCAAACTTGTTTATATTTTTTCTGAACCATGATTCAAAAGGCAAAGTGAAGCCCATCTTTGGTCTATCTATCACCTCACTAGGCAACAATGATCTTGTTGCATCCGCTAAAATGATCTTGTTGATATTAGTATCATACTTCTCTTCCGGTTTAATTTTAAGTACGTAATCAACCAGCTCTTTATCTAAAAATGGCACCCTGATTTCCAGTGAATTCGCCATTCCGAAGACATCTGTATCTCTTAAAAGCTGGTTTTTCATATACATATTTAGCTCAAAGAACGAGACCTTGTCATCAATCACTTTGATATATGATGAGTTATACTCTTCCCATAGCTTTACTATTGTTTTATACACGAGATCCCTATCAACTGCTAAGATGTCTGCGATCTCTGTTGGCGTAAATACACCCCTTGTCGGAAGATAAGTTGCCAAATCATTTTCAATTTGCAATAACTCCAGTTTTTTGTACTTATGAGACATTTGCAGCATCTGAATAATAAAATAAGGTATTTTAGAAAGAAAATCCAGCTTTTTGGCATTTTTAAAAGAGGGATAACCATAAAATATCTCATCTCCACCAACACCGGACAGTACTGTTTTAAGACCGCTCTCTCTCGCTGCTTTTGAAACAAAAAAAGTGTTTAAACCATCTATACTTGGTTGGTCTAAGGAATCTATAAAGTCATCGATAGATTCTAAAAACAGTTTTTCATCGATCAGGTGTTTGGTGTGATTTGTCTTATATCTGTCAACAACCAGATCTTGATAATACTCTTCCGACAGATCCTTTTCTTCAAAAACCAAAGAGAGTGTCTGCAAGTTCTCTTTATATTGTGCAGCAATAGCCGTAATAGCCGAAGAATCCAAACCTCCGGATAAGAAAGTACCGATCGGTGCATCACTAACTAAATGCCTTCTAATACTTTCATGCAAGAGAGTATTAACATCTTTTACAATTTCAGTATACGGTTTTATAATTTTTGGTTCATATTTATATTCATCAAATTTTGTAGTTTTAAGGATACCATTTGAATAATATGCATAATTACCTGCAGGAAACATAAATATATTTTCATAAATAGTGATAGGTTCAGGTACTGAGCCTAAAAGCAAAAAAAGTATTTTTGCATCAAGGTTGATTTTACTTGAGAAGTCTTTTAGTGCTTTTATTTCTGATGAGAAAGCAAAGTTGTCATCATCATTAAAATAGTAAAGCGGCTTAATACCACTTCTATCACGTGCTAAAAAAACATCCCCATTTGATTTATTGTAAATAGCAAAAGCGAACATGCCATTAAGTTTATTAACTATTTTCTCTTTATACTCAATGTATCCATTTAAAATTACTTCTGTATCTGAATGAGAATGAAAAACATACCCCTTCTTCTCTAATACTTTTTTTATCTCTTCAAAATTATATATTTCTCCATTGAAAACAAGAACATAATTTCCATTCTCACTTATCATCGGCTGATGACCATGGTTTGAAAGGTCTAAAATTGAGAGTCTTGTGTGTCCAAAAGCAAGGTTATTGTTAAAATACACTCCATTATCATCAGGTCCACGGTGATCCATTAACAATAATGATTTTTGAAACTTGTTTCTATCAATAGATTTATTGACTATTTGACCTAAAATTCCACACATTATTTAAACCTTTTCCAATATCATCAATTAACCCTAAATGCATCATCAATCGCTTGGCAAATTGTATGTCCAAACAAAATATGCATCTCTTGAATCCGTGGAGTATTATCACTCGGAACTATTAAGTTTAAATCACATACTTCATTCATGTATCCGCCTGTTCGACCACTAAATCCTAAAGTAAAACACTCCATATTTTTAGCCAATTTTAATGCATTCATCACATTAGCACTGTTTCCACTTGTACTAATACCAATAAGCATATCCCCTTTATTTGCCAATGCTTCAAATTGTCGATCAAATACTCGATCATACCCATAATCATTTCCAATAGCTGTTAAAACTGAGGTATCTGTTGTTAAAGCAATGGCAGGTAAACCTTTTCTTTCAACTTTATATCTTCCTGTTAATTCTGCTGCTATATGCTGCGCATCAGCAGCACTTCCACCATTTCCACATAATAATATCTTATTACCATTTTTTAAAGTTTCTATAGCTATTTGTGCAGATTTTTCCAAATCACTAATCATTGTTTGCATTACTTTTTGCATTGTTTCCAAATGAAGCTGAAACTCTTTATTGATCATATCCTGCATTTATCAGCCTTTTTTATTTTTTGTATTGTCTGTGTTGTACTTTTACCATCGACAAATGTCACTAGTTTAACTTCATTAACTATATCACTTCCTACAATCTTTTTACCTTCATAATCTGCACCCTTAACCAAGATATCAGGCTTAATTAAAGAAATCAGATTATAAGGGGTATCCTCTTCAAATATCACCACATAATCTACACTTTCCAATGCTGCCAAAACAAATGCCCTATCCTCTTGGGTATTAATAGGTCTATCCTCTCCCTTAAGACGCTTAACACTTGCATCACTATTAAGACCTAAAATTAATATATCTCCAAATGATTTGGCTATATCCAAATAAGATACATGACCTCGATGCAGAATATCAAAACACCCATTGGTAAAAACTATTTTTTTATGCTGCTTTTTGAATCTTTCAACAGTATAACTAATCTCATTCCAAGATTTAATATGAGAGTCTATACTACTTTTTTTATGCAAACTAGATTTATATTCTTCTATTTCTTCTATAGTAGCAGTTGCACTACCCAATTTTCCTACTACCACACTAGCTGCTAAATTAGCAAATTCAACCGCTTTCTCTATATTAATATCTTGAGCTAAACAAAATCCAAGTGATGATAATACTGTATCACCCGCACCTGTTACATCATAAACTTCTCTAGCTACAGTAGGACGTTTAATTAATTGATCTTTATAGATAGCAATTCCATCTTGACTTAATGTAATCATAGAAATTTGTAAAGATCCAGTTTGTTTTAATAACTGCAAAGCCTCGATCAAAGAATCATCATCTACAATATCAATTCCTGTAGCAATACTTGCTTCTTTTTTATTGGGAGTTAATAAATAGGCATTTTCATATTTACTGTAATCCGTTCCTTTTGGATCTACTAATACTTTTTTATTATGCTTATTGGCACTTTGAATTATTGCTTTACATACATTTTTAGTCAAAACGCCTTTACCATAATCAGACAATAATACAAGATCATAGTCTTGTACTTTTTCTTCAAAAAGCTTAATCAAATATTCTTCACTTTGAGTATCTATAGCATTTTTTGTTTCATGATCATATCGTACTACTTGCGCTTTGGCTGCCATAATACGACTTTTTTTAGATGTTTTTCGTTCATTTTGAGTAACTAAAAAATGTTCTACACTGATAGTATTTAACATATCAATTAACTCTTTAGCTACCAAATCATTACCAATTACACTCATTACGGCAACATTTGATCCTAAAGCTTTCAGATTATTAACAACATTACCTGCACCACCCAAGACTGTTGTTTCTTTTTCAATATCTACTACTTGAACAGGTGCTTCAGGCGATATACGATCACATTGACCCCACAAATAATGATCTATCATTAAATCACCAATGACCAAGATATTCGTATTATGTGAAAATTGATTATGCATTTTTTACTTCTAACTCATAAAGCCGTTTAATTTCAGGAATATAAGCTTTTATACCATCCTCCATCTCATAATTTGGTATATAACCTATATATTGCTTAGTCTCCTCAATATTAGCTTCAGTATGAAACTGATATTGGCCTATAAAGGGGTTTGGGATATATTCTGTTCCATAATCCGTACCTAACTCTTTTTGTAAAATATCCGCTATATCTTGAAAACTTCGTGCTTTTCCTGTCCCTACATTATAAATTCCACTTTTTTTGGGGCTACATGCTTTAATATTGGCTTGAATCACATCTTCAATATAAATAAAATCTCTTAAAATCTTATCACTACCTTCAAAAAGTTTGGGTGTATTACCTGCAAGAATTTGATGCCCAAACTGTACAACGGTTGAAGCAGTTTTGTTTTTATAAAATTCTCTTGCACCATATACATTAAAATATCGCAATCCAACAATAGAAATATCCAAATCCTGCTTTAAATATTTTCTAGTAATATTATCCATCATTAATTTAGAAAAACCATAGACATTTCCTGGGTTTTCACACCCCACAGTTTGAGGACTGGGTGCATCACCATATGTTGCTGCACTACTAGCGTAAATCATATTTGCTTTATGCTTAATTGCAATTTTAAGTAAATCTTCATATGCATTTACATTCGTTTGGATCATTAAGTCTTGTTCTTTTACGGTAGTATCTGAAATTGCTGCTTGATGAAAAATATAATCAAATTGATAATCTTCTTCTAATGATTTCAACACAACTTTATCATTGATATCACCACTAATTACCACGCCGTTAAATCCAAGAAGATTTTTATAATGTCCGAAACTCATTAAATTACCATTACTAAAAGTTTCTTCATTCCTAAATTTATCTAAAACAATTATTTTACATTTTGGATAATTATTTTGAAAATAAAAAGCTAAATTACTTCCTATAAAACCAGCACCTCCTGTAATGAGTACAGTTTTATGCTTAAAATCTATATCTGTATATTTCAAAATAAATCCTTTAACTCTTTTAAATTTTGTATTATTTTAACATTAAACTTATTTTCATTAATTAAATGTCCTGTTGTAACCAAAAATAGATTATGCACACCTGCCTTTATGCCTGTCTCTATATCACTATTTTTATCTCCAATCAAAATTGAATTTTCTAAATCCAAATCAAACTCTTTTTTTGCATCAAGTATCATTTTTGGTTTTGGTTTTCGACATTTACATTTTTCTTCAGGAGTATGTGGACAAAAATATACCTCAGCTATTTGTATATCCATTTTATTAAACTCATGAATCATCCATCTATTCAATGCTATAAAATCGTCTATTGTATAAAAGCCACGATTAATGCCTGATTGATTTGTAATAATAAAAAGTAAATATCCTTTTTTTTGAAAGTACTTCAACGTTGGGAACACTCCATCAATAAATTCAAAATCATTTATTCTATATAAATATTCTTTTTCTTTATTTATAACTCCATCTCTATCTAAAAATATTGCTTTCATCTACTAATTCTTAATATTATAAAATTCTTTAAACCACAATACAAACTTACTAATACCATCAGCTAAATTTGTATTTGGTTTATAATCAAACTTATTAATTAATCCATTAACATCTGCATAAGTAGAAACCACATCTCCATCCTGCATTGGCAACATCTCTTTCTCTGCAACTTTACCTAACGTGTTTTCTATAGTTTCTATGAATTCCATCAAAGCAATCGGAGCATTATTTCCAATATTATAGACCCGGTAAGGGACAGATGAACACTCCGGTGTAGGATTTTCAGCATCCCAATTAGGATTAGGATTTGCCGGGTTATCAATTACTTTTATAATACCATCAACAATATCGTCAACATAAGTAAAATCTCGGCTCATCTTTCCATGATTAAACACTTTGATAGGTCTGTCATTTAAAATGGCATCTGTAAAAAGCATAGGTGCCATATCTGGTCTCCCCCATGGTCCATAAACTGTAAAAAAACGTAAACCAGTAACTTGTAACCCATAGAGATGTGCATAAGTATGTGCCATCATTTCATTTGATTTTTTTGTAGCTGCATATAGGCTTACTGGATGATCTGTATGATCAGAAGTTTTAAAAGGTTGTGACTTATTGAGTCCATATACCGATGAACTTGAAGCATAAGAAAGATTTTTTACATCATGATGACGACACCCCTCAAGAATATTCATAAAACCTACAATGTTACTGTCTATATATGTATGAGGATTATCAATAGAGTAACGAACCCCTGCCTGTGCTGCCAAATGCATAACCGCATCAAACTTTTCTTCTTTAAAAAGTTTTTCCATTCCTCTACGGTTTGAAAGATCAAGTTTTATAAACTTATGTTTTGGATATAAAATCGATGTGGTAAACCCATTATCTACAATTGCCTCTTTTTCTACACCAAGTTCTCTAAGACGACCATATTTTAAATTTACATCATAATAATCATTAATATTATCTAACCCCACAACTTCATCACCACGTTCTAGTAACTTTTTTGCTAAATGAAAACCTATAAACCCTGCTGTTCCTGTTACTAAGATCTTCACCTAATCACTCCCAAACAAATCACGAGTATAAACTTTTTCTTCTACATCTTTGAGATCTTCTGAAAGTCTATTTGCTACAATAACATCTGATATCTTTTTAAACTCATCCAAGTCTTTGATTACTCTTGAGTGAAAAAACTCTTCTTCATATAGTACAGGTTCATATACAACAACTTCAATCCCT
Organism: uncultured Sulfurovum sp.; assembly: GCA_913055205.1. GTDB lineage: Bacteria > Campylobacterota > Campylobacteria > Campylobacterales > Sulfurovaceae > Sulfurovum. The sequence continues at coordinate 85,538 of CAJXJN010000002.1, forward strand.
TTAGCTTTAAGACGTTTCATAACCCCCTGAATAGCTGAACTTCTAAAGTTGTCTGATCCACTTTTCATAACAAGTCTATAAATTCCCACTACTTGGGAATTTAGTTTTGAGTTTTTAGTTTTTAGTTTTGAGTTATTTTGATCGTTGAGCATTTTGACAACACTATCTGCAATGAAGTCTTTACGGGTAGTGTTCGCTTCAACAATCGCCTGGATCATCTTGCTTGGAACATCCTTGTAGTTTGCCAGAAGTTGCTTTGTATCTTTTGGCAAACAGTAGCCACCATAGCCAAACGAAGGATTATTGTAGTGTGTACCAATGCGAGGGTCTAAGCCTACACCATCGATGATCTCTTTGGTGTTGAGTCCATGAGTCTGTGCATAAGTGTCTAATTCGTTAAAATAAGCAACACGCATTGCTAAGTAAGTGTTAGCAAAGAGTTTAATGGCTTCTGCCTCTGTTGAATCGGTAAACAGTACAGAAATATCTTCTTTGATAGCACCTTCCTTAAGAAGGTTGGCAAAAATTTCTGCACGTTCACTCTTTTCACCTACGATGATGCGTGAAGGATGCAAGTTGTCATAAAGAGCAGAACCTTCCCGTAAAAACTCTGGAGAGAAGATGATATTCTCCGTGTTGAACTCTTGTTTAACTCGTTCTACATAACCTACAGGAATAGTAGACTTTATGACCATAACAGCATCAGGATTGTATTCCAACACATCTGCAATGACATATTCTATACTCTTAGTGTTAAAATAGTTAGTCTCTGGATCATAGTCAGTCGGTGTCGCGATGATAACAAAGTCTGCATCTCTATACGCTTCCGCTTTATCTAAAGTCGCTTTGAAATTTAGATCAGTACGCAAAAGATACTCTTCTATCTCTTTATCTTCAATAGGTGACTTCTTAGCATTGATCATTTCAACCTTCTCAGGGATGATATCAAGTGCTACAACTTCATTGTTTTGTGCTAAAAGAATACCGTTGGATAGACCAACGTAACCTGTACCTGCTATTGCTATTTTCATTTAATTCCTTTGGAATTCGTAATTTGTTGTTGTATAATGTTCATTAACTATTTCCCTTGTACCAATCATACATACGCATTATACCTTCTTCAAGATCTATCTTATGATGCCAACCTAAAGAATGAAGCTTAGAAACATCCGTAAGCTTCTTCATCGTACCGTCCGGTTTGTCGGTGTTGAAGTAAAGCTCGCCCTTAAAACAAATAAGATCTTTTATCATGTAGGCTAGCTCCTTTATACTAACATCTACTCCAGTTCCAATATTTATATGGGTGTTTCGGATCTCATTTGTTAATGTTGAATGCTTAATGTTGAATTTTGAATTATCTTTTTCACTATTGATGACATCAGAGAAGTCTCTGTTTTCCATGAGGAATACGCAGGCATCGGCCATATCGTGGCTCCATAAAAATTCGCGGCGTGGCTTACCGGAACCCCAAATTTCTATTGAAATTTGGGGTTGTGATAGTGGATTGTGATAGTGGATAGCAATTCCATACTTTTCAAGTACTCCAATGATCTCTTCTTTCGAAGATGATCCGTCGATGCCTTCGATGGGGAGTTTGTTAAGATCTTTTCTGATGGCATCCCAGTTGTTCTCTTCTAATACTTTTCCCAGGTGGATCTTTCTGATGAGTGCCGGAAGTACATGTGATTTTTCCAGGTCAAAGTTGTCATTGGGACCGTAGAGGTTTGTTGGCATCACTGAGATGTAGTTGGTGCCGTACTGCAGGTTGTAACTTTCACACATCTTGATACCTGCGATTTTTGCTATGGCATAAGGTTCATTGGTGTATTCGAGTGTATCTGTAAGCAGGCAGTCCTCTGGCATAGGTTGTGGCGCATTCTTTGGGTAAATACAGGTAGATCCCAGGAACATCAGTTTTTTGACATTGTTCTTATAGCTTTGGTGGATAATGTTGTTCTGTATCTGCAAGTTCTCATAGATGAAGTCCGCACGGTAGGTGTTGTTCGCCACAATACCACCTACTTTTGCTGCAGCTAGAAATACGAACTCTGGAAGCTCTGATTTGAAAAACTCATCTGTAGCTGTTGCATCTAATAAGTCTAGTTTAACATATTTGACGGGGTTCGTATTTAATGTTGAATGTTTAATGTTTAATTTTGAATTGTTTGGGATGCGCTTATGGTAGTTTGCTACTATGTTTGTGTAGCCTTTTTCCAACAAGTTTTGAATAATAGCAGAGCCTACAAGACCTGTACCACCCGCTACAAAAATCTTTGAAGATTTTTGTAATGGTGAATGTTTAATGTTTAATTTTGAATTATCCATATTAATTATTACCTTGTGAACTTTTTACTATTGAAGTTAACAACTTCACTATTTCATCTATTTCGTTTACCAATGTTCGAACATGCACATCATGTTTATTAAGATAATCCGTTTTTATCAATAGATTGATCCAGTATTTGCTTTCTCTGGCTTCTTTGCTCGCTATTGCCATTTTAGCTATGAAGTCAGCTTTACTTTGACCTGCTTGTGCTTCATTAATATTAGCACCAATGGAAGTACCGCTTCTTAGCAGTTGCTTAGATAATATATATTCTTTCTTTTCATCACACAGATACTTATAGAGTTTCACAACCCTAATAGCAAATTCAAGCGATTTATCTAAAATAACATTATCTTTCACTTCCCCTCCATTCAAAATTTAAAATTTAAAATTCAACATTGATCATGCACTACTCGAAGTAATTCATGATGGTGTAGCCACCTTCTTTGAGATACTGGTCTTTTGTCATAAGATGAAGGTCAGACTGCATCATGTCGTTCACAAGTTCTTCAAGCTGATACTCTCTGCTCCAGCCAAGTTTGGTCTCTGCTTTGGTCGGGTCACCTAAAAGAAGATCAACCTCTGTAGGTCTGAAGTATTTGGGATCAACAGCAACCACTTCTTTTCCAATTAGATCAGTGATAGTGGAGAGTGATAGTGACAGGGAATGAATACGGTCTTCATCGATGGATTTGACAATACCTACTTCATCAACACCTTCCCCTTTGAATTCAAGCTCGATCCCTGCATAAGCAAATGCCATTCTTACAAAATCACGTACTGTGGTTGTCTGTCCTGTAGCAATGACCCAGTCTTCGGGTTCCTCTGCCTGCAGGATGAGCCACATCATTTTAACATAGTCTTTTGCATGGCCCCAGTCGCGTTTTGCATTGAGGTTACCCAGATAGAGCTTGTCCTGAAGTCCCAAAGCGATCTTGGAAGCTGCACGCGTGATCTTTCTGGTTACAAAGGTTTCACCTCTTACCGGTGATTCGTGGTTGAACAAAATACCATTACAGGCGAACATGCCGTAGGCTTCTCTATAGTTAATCGTGATCCAATAGGCATACATCTTTGCTACAGCATAAGGAGAACGCGGATAGAACGGTGTTGTTTCAGATTGAGGTGTCTCCTGTACTTTCCCGTAGAGCTCAGAGGTGGAAGCCTGATAAATACGTGTCTTTTTTGTAAGCCCCAGAAGTTTAACTGCTTCAAGGATACGAAGTGTTCCTGTACCGTCAGCATTGGCAACATACTCCGGTGTTTCAAAAGAGACAGCAACATGGCTCATGGCTGCCAGATTGTAGATCTCATCCGGTTGCACCTCCTGGATAATACGGGTCAGGTTCATAGAGTCTGTCATGTCTCCATAATGGAGGATGAAATTCCTGTTCTCTACATGCGGATCCTGGTAGAGATGGTCGATACGGTCCGTGTTAAAAAGAGATGCACGACGTTTAATACCGTGAACGATGTAGCCTTTCTTTAATAAAAATTCAGCCAAATAACTTCCGTCCTGGCCGGTTATCCCAGTTATCAGTGCTACTTTTTGCTTTGCCATTTTATTTCCTTTTTATTTGTGTTACGTGCTACGGATTACGTGTTACGATTTTTTCTCTTATTGATTTCTGTAGATTTGACAACATAGAGAGTATATGATCTGACTCTTCTATCCATCTTTTTCCTTCTTGTTTATCTATATAATCTATATCCATTCCAATGTATGTTTGTGTAGCGAATTCAGCTGCTGAACCTTTTGCAATATCAAGAAATCGAGCCTGTTCTTTAAAAGATTCTTTTTCCATTCCTTCAGCAATATTACTGGGGATAGAAAGCCCTGCACGGGTGATTTGATCTTTAAACCCAAAGTCTTTACACTCTTTAAAAGCTTTATAGACATTAGCAGAGAGTCTAGCACTCTTCTTCCACACATCCAATTTTTCACATTTCATTTAATACCTTTTCGTAACACATAACACGTAGCACTTAACTCTACTCTCTCTGAAAATCATCAGAGAATCTGACGATATCATCCTCCCCCTCTATCACTATCACACGTCACTATCACTATTTTGTGGGACCTTTCCCTTCTCTTTTGTAAAATAGTCTTTTACATAGGCATGTACTTCATCACTCTGCATCAGCTCTTCAAGATCGAACCATCGGTAATCATCATGCTGATCCCTAGGCAGATCCTCAAGATCTGATACTTCTATCTCATACCCAAGATTAAGATAATGGGTCGAAACAGTCTCAAAAATACTATCGTCATAGAGATGCTCGAAAACACCGATGAACTTTGGATTATTATCAATAATTATACCTAATTCTAGCTTGCTGATACGTTTGATGGCATCCTTGATGCGCTCGTTTTTAAATACTCTACCACCCAGTGTAAAATAATATCCTTGAGCAGGTTTATTGACTCTTTTTCCGAGTAATACCTTACCTTTTTGTTTAACAATAAGATCAACTGAGACAAGTGGTGTGTTCTCAATAAGCGTTTTAAAAAGATCTCCCTCTATATAGCCCGGATTAGTTTCTTTCAAAGTCATCCTCTACACGAATGATGTCATCTTCCCCGACATATTCACCCACCTGTGCTTCGATCATCACAAGAGGGATCTTCCCTATATTTTCAAGGCGGTGGACTTCACCCATAGAGATATAGGTTGATTCGTTTGCTCTTACAGGATACTCATCTGCTCCTCTTGTGACCAATGCTGTCCCACTGACCACAACCCAGTGCTCAGAACGGTGATGGTGCTTTTGTAAAGAGAGACGTTTACCGGGTTTAACAACGATACGCTTTACTTTATAGCCCTCTGACTCATCCAGTATGGTATAGGTACCCCATGGTCTGTGTGCCGTAACATGAATGTTTGGCAGTTCAGATTTTTTCTCTTTGAGTCTTTTGACTACCTCTTTAATCTTTTGACTGCTCCCTTTTTTAGAAACCAAAAGTGCATCTGCCGTATCAATGATAATAAGGTCATCTACGTCTATCATAGCAACTTGTTTCTCAGAGAGGATCAAGTTGTTATTCGAATTTTGAATGATTAATGCTGAATTTTGAATTGAAGTTGTAGCATTGCCATTGTTATCATGAGGTAATTCTTCGTAAAGTGCATCGAAGCTTCCAAGATCGCTCCAGTCAATATCTGAGGGAACGACCTTTACCTTGTCGCTTTTTTCCATGACGGCATAGTCTATGGATTCTTCCGGAATCTCTGCCATCGATGAGTGATCGATTCGGAGCAATTCCGGAGTGTTGAGTGTTGAGTTTTGTCCTCGTTCCTGTGGGATTGTCGCTTCGCTCAGACGGGTTTTGAGTTTTTCTATCGCTTTTTTTGAAGCTTCATAGATCTCAGGTGCATATTTTTCTAATTCTTCCAAAAACACGCCTGCTTTGAAGCAGAACATTCCGGAGTTCCAGAAGAATTTAGTGATAGTGGATTGTGATAGTGATTGATCCTCTTGGTTCTTATGAATATATTGCTGTGCCGTTTGAAGATCAGGCTTTTCATGAAAATGAATAACATCCATCCCACAATCACTATCACTCTCAACTATCACTGAAGCAATCGCTTCAATATATCCAAAGCCTGTTTCAGCAAATTGTGGAGTGATGCCAAAAGTCACAAGATTACACTCTTCTGCAAGATTCTTTGCTTTTTCTACGGCTTCCAGATAGGCTTCTTCATCTTTAATGAGATGATCGGAAGGAGTGACAAGAACGATCTCTTCCGGATCGAGGGCAAGACAGGCAAGAGCAATAGCAGGTGCAGTATTTCTGCCTACAGGCTCTAAAAGATATTGTGTTGGGTGTTGGGTGTTGGGTGTTGAGTTATGCGTAAGCTCTTCGAGCTGATCTACTGCTAAAAAATACTGTTCTGCATTTGAGACAATAAACTGCGAATCACAGGATTTTTGGTTTCTTGCTACAGTCTTTTGAAAAAGAGACTCACCCTCAAAGAGTTTTACGAACTGCTTCGGCATAAGCGTACGGCTGAGCGGCCATAAACGCGTACCTGAGCCTCCGCATAATATAATATTCGTCATCAATTCTCCCCCCCCTATTTACCGTAGACCATCGATTTCCAAAAGAAAACCAACGATTTCCAGACAGATCCCCATTTATATACCCTACACTCATATATTCTTGACATTCTACCATAGAGATCATTGATATTATCCACTCTTATGCCTCTTTTATGATCAACTCACATTTGCTTCCCATTTTTATGTCAGATATGAGATACCCGTTCTTGCATTCCCCTACAATCTCCACGTAGGAGACTCAACGATCCCTTTAATATCTATGAGTACCGGCTCACCTGTACTGATACCTTCATATGCACTGCGTTCCAACGCTTTAAACTCCTTATGCCCTACAGCGACAATGACTGCATCGTACTTTTTATCTGCTTTAAAAGGATCCGTTATGAACGTGAAGTTCTTCTGATCTACATCTTTCTCATCAATCCATGGTTCATAAGCATCAACGTTACAACCATAGTCAGCCAGTTCATCGATGATGTCGAACACTTTGGAGTTACGAATGTCCGGACAGTCCTCTTTGAACGTCAAACCCATCACAAGTACATTAGAATCTTTGATCTTCTTGTCATGTGAGATCATCTCTTTGATAGCACGTTCGGCTATGTACTTACTCATACCATTGTTGATCTGACGAGCACCTAAAATAAGGTTTGGTTTGTAGCCAAGCTCCTGTGCTTTGTGTGTAAGATAGTAAGGGTCCACGCCTATGCAGTGGCCGCCTACCAGGCCGGGAGTCAGCTTGATGAAGTTCCATTTTGTTGCGGCAGCATCTATGACCTCCGTAGTATCTATGCCCATCGTGTCAAAAATAAGAGCAAGTTCATTGATGAGTGCGATGTTAACGTCACGTTGAGTATTTTCAATAACCTTGGAAGCCTCTGCTACTTTGATAGAAGAAGCCAGATGCGTACCGGCAGTGATGATACTCGCATAAAGATCATCCACTATAGTAGCAATTTCGGGAGTTGAACCGGCCGTAACTTTTAAGATCTTAGTTACTGTATGCTCTTTGTCACCCGGGTTGATACGCTCAGGAGAATATCCGCAGAAGAAACCTTTGGTTTCTTCCCGTGTTGAGTGTTGAGTGTTGAGTGTTGAATTATTGTCTGAAGAGATATATTTGAGGCCGGAGACTTTTTCAAGGACAGGAACACAGACCTCTTCAGTCACACCAGGATAGACCGTAGATTCGTAGATGACAATGTCACCCTCTTTCAGCACTTTTCCCACCGACTCAGAAGATTTAATAAGCGGAGTAAGGTCAGGACGGTTGGAACTGTCTATAGGTGTTGGAACCGTAACAATGTAGATATTGCAATCGGCGATATCTTCTAAGTTGCAAGAGAACTTCATGCCGTTATCGATAGCCTCTTTCATCTGAGCTTCGTCCAGTTCAAGAGTACGATCATAAGCATTATTCAGTTCATCTATACGCCACTGCGCAATGTCAAAACCTACCACCTCATACTTCTCACTGAAAGCATGCGCCAGAGGCAGACCTACGTAACCGAGTCCGATGATCGCTAATTTTGGATTTTGAATTTTGAATTTTGAATTAGTTTTACTCATTTTTTATTTCTGTCCTGCGTTGTTTTCATGATACTTAGATAAATTGACGATCCGAACAGCAAAATCAAATGATTTACCTACGGTATGATTTTCTGTTTTCATCAATCCCCCCAATTTAAAATTTAAAATTAATTTAATGATTATATCGAAAAGAGTTAAGAGCAGCTTTGCAACAATGCTATGTACTATGTGGGTAAACTTTGACATAGTCCTTTGGGACTTGTCAAGTCTCCTGTGTTAGTTTTGGCTCAATTCATAAAAGTGGTTGGTTGCTTTGACGAAGCCGTCTACTGAACCGCAGTCAAAACGTGTACCTTTAAATTTATAGGCAATGACTCTGCCCTGTTTGGCTTGTTCGAGAAGGGCATCGGTGATCTGGATCTCTCCGCCTTTTCCCGGTTTGGTCTCTCTGAGGATATCGAAGATATCCGGTGTAAGGATGTAGCGTCCGATGATCGCCATGTTGGTAGGGGCATCTTTGGGATCCGGTTTTTCCACCATGTCGGTTACCCGATAGGTATCATCCGTGCCATCTACCAGATTTCCTGCAATGATACCGTATTTGTCAGTCTGATCCATAGGGACCTCTTCGATGGCTACCACTGAACATTGGTACTTTTCATAGACTTCGATCATTTGGGATAAGATACCTTTGGCATCCGTCATTGGTAATTGTCCCCGTTCCTGAGGGATTGTCGCTTTGCTTGGATGGTTATTGGTTATTGGTAGGTTGTTGGTGCAGAGGTCATCTGCCAATACAACCGCAAAAGGTTCATTTCCTATGAGTGTTTCACCGGTGAGGATAGCATGCCCCAATCCCTTCATCTCTATTTGTCTGGTGTAAGAGAAGGTACATTGGCTGATGAGAGAACGAATCTCATCAAGAAGAGACTCCTTGGAAGCTCCCTTGATCTGATGTTCAAGCTCATAGGAGATATCGAAATGATCTTCTATGGCACGTTTACCACGACCCGTAACGATCGCCATAGTGTGGATACCCGCCTCCAGAGCTTCCTCCACGCCATACTGAATAAGCGGTTTGGTCAAGATAGGCAGCATCTCTTTGGGCGTCGCTTTGGTTGCAGGAAGGAAACGTGTCCCGTAGCCGGCAGCGGGGAATAAACATTTGTTGATCATATAAAAATCCTTTGGATCCAGTGTTAAGTATATAGCGAGAAGTAGGTAGTTTTTTATCTCATTGCTTGCTAAGTATTGATGCGATTATAGCTGAAAATCCTTTGGATCTAAAAGTGTTGAGTGTTATTACGAAAGAGCTCAAGTGCGTATGATCATTTTAACCTTTTTTCCCACGCTAAAGTGGTTTGACAGATCACTTCCAGGTCATCATACTTTGGTTCCCAGTTCATAGCATTTTTGATCTTTGTATTGTCAGAAATGAGGATAGCCGGGTCACCTGCACGTCGTTCTTTTATCTCGACAGTAAAATCAACACTGCTTACCTTTTTCATGGTATCGATCACCTCTTTGACAGAGAAACCCCGACTGTACCCTACGTTGAATACATCACTTTCATGATCTTCAAGATAATCCAATGCTTCAATATGTGCCTGTGCCAGGTCTACCACATGGATATAATCACGAATACCTGTACCGTCCGGAGTAGGATAATCCTCTCCGAAGATATACATCTTCTCACGTTTCCCCGTCGCTGCTTCTGCCGCTACTTTAATAAGAAGTGTGGCATTTTCGGTAGACTGTCCGATACGACCATCCGGATCAGATCCTGCTACGTTAAAATAGCGTAATGCTGCATATTTGAATGCGGGGTATGCACATGCCGTATCTTGAAGGATACGCTCACTCATCAGTTTACTCATACCGTAAGGGTTGATAGGCTCGGTCGGATCACTCTCTTTAAGCCCTGTTTCCAAGTTGACAAGAGCAGGGTCAGGTTCTCCATAGGTTGCAGCCGTAGAAGAGAAGATGAATTTTTTCACATCATTCTGCGTGGCACATTTTATGAGATTGGCTGTATTGGCTGTATTGTTAAGATAGTATTTGAGTGGATTTTCTACACTTTCCGGTACTACGAGAGAAGCAGCAAAATGGATAATGGCATCAAAATGATCTTCAGTCATGATCACTTCAATTTTATCGAAACAAGAAAGATCTTCCTCGATAAAATTCAGGGTTTTACTGTTTTCATTTGCAATGACGGTAAGTGCATCGATCGTTTCCTGAAATCCTGTTACAAGATTATCAAGAACAGTGATCTCATGTTCACTGTTCTCAAGCAATAATTTTACCACATGGCTACCGATATATCCTGCTCCACCTGTTACTAATATCTTCAAATTTTTTCCTCTCTATATATATATTGATTGCATTATATCGAATAAGGAGTTAGAGTTCAGAGTTGCTTGGCAACAGTGTTGAGCGTTGAGCGTTGAGTGTTGAGCATTGAGTAATGTTGAATATTGAATATTGAATGTTAAATGTTAAATGTTAAATGTTATATGTTATATGTTATATGTTATATGTTATATGTTATATGTTATATGTTATATGTTAT
>CAJXJN010000003.1 GCA_913055205.1 uncultured Sulfurovum sp.
CCTGCTACCTGCTACCTGCTACCTGCTACCTGCTACCTGCTACCTGCTACCTGCTCTTCCCACACTTCAAACGCATCATCAAAATAAACCAGTCTTTGTTTTTTAAATTCAACAGTAGAATAGAGTTTTCCATACTCTGTCAAACCGCTCTCTTTTGCCATCTCTTCGATGAGGGTATCACACTCTTCTTGGGTTTTGGCATGCACCATGGCAAAGAGATTATAGGGCCAGTTAGGGTAGCTTGGTCTAAGGTAGCAGTGGCTTACAGCCGAGAAGCTTGCCATCTCTTGACCTATCTCTTCACCTTTATCCTCCGGTACAGCCCAAACACTCATAGCATTGGCACCAAAACCGGCTTTTCTGTGGTTTAAGATAGTTGCGAAACGGCGCATGACACCACTCTCTTTAAGTGTGTTGGCTATCTCAAAAAACTGTTCATAAGAGAGTCCCAATTTTTCAGTTGCTGCCTTAAATGGTTCTGGAGTTATATCTATATCTTTTTGTAACTCTTTAATTACAGAGATATGTAAAGGAGTAAGTTCTATCTCTTTATGGGCTACCTTTTTGACTTTCTCTTTTTTAGCTCTTTTACCAGTGGTATCCATCTTTACGGAGATCTTGAACATCTTAAGTGTAGGTAGTGTGATGGCATCATCAGCACCTGTTCTTTCTTTGAGTATCTCAATGGTTTTTTCCAGTCCAAGCTTGGAGTCTGGAGCCACAGCCATCGTAAACCAGATGTTGTAGTCATGGTTACGTAAGTAGTTATGGCTCACCCCTGGATGTTGGTTGATGATATCGGCTGCTTGATCTACTTTGTCTTCAGCCACTTTAAATGCAACCAATGAGGATTTGTAGCCTAATCTTTTAGTATCAAAGATGGCAGAAGTTTGTCGGATGATTTTTTCATCCTTGAGTTTTTGTACCACAGAGAGTATTTCATCTTCTGTCGTATCCAGTTCTTTGGCTAAAATTTCAAAAGGTCTTTGTGTCATAGGAAAGGCATTTTGCATTTGAAAGAGTAGTTCGTTTTCCATATAGTATAGCTCCAGTTAAATATAGTAGACTTCTTTCTAAACGATTTATTTTTTGACTCCGTTTTGAAAGAAATTTAGTGATTTTAGATTATAGTTAATCATAGTTTATCAAAGATTGATACATATCAAAGCTATTATGTTAAACTTTTGTTATATTAAATCTATTACGCCAATATGTAAACACTTAAACCGTTAAAAGAACGAGAAGAGGCAATAAGTGGGTGAAAAAAGATGAAGGACTACCCGCAGGTAATTCAGATATTTTTTCGCTTGCAGATCACCTCTTCTCGTTTTTCCGAAGGGTGTAGTGTTTTCACCCATACTCTGCGTTAGATTTTCTTGAATCCGCTAAGGCGGGTCCTTCAAAAATCTGTCTTGATTATGAATGAGATCACTGCATTAAAGATTCAGGTGTTTGCATAGTGGCGTAATGACAATCGACATAAAGGAACAGAATGTCTTTTTTTCCTATGTATATGGATATGCAAAATCTTAAAGTTTTAGTAGTTGGCGGTGGGACTATTGCTACTGAAAAACTTGAAAAACTGCTTGATTTTACCAAAGAGATCACTGTTATTGCAAGCGAAGTAAGTTCAGAAGCTCATATGCTTATTAAAGAACACTGTTTAACGCTTTATCAAAGAGCTTACAAGGTAGGAGATATAGAAGGTTTTGATATTGTTATTGTTGCAACAGACACAGTAGAACTTCATAAATCGATTTATGAAGAGTCAAGAGGAAGTAGGATTTTAGTCAATAGTGTCGACAATACAGACTATTGTGATTTTATATTCCCTTCCTATGTACAAAAGGGAGATCTGACCATTGCTTTTTCTACAGGAGGAGCTTCACCGGCATTTGCGAAACAGATACGCCGTCATTTTGAAAATATTATCCCGGACAGTGTAGGGGAGTTTCTACAAAAGATGAAGTCTTTACGCTCAGAGATGCCCAAAGGCAAAGAGCGCATGAAGTATTTTGATGCATTGGTGGAAGAATATTTTAAAAAATATTTTAAATGATTTTGACAAAATTTGACATAATCTTGATATAAATCAAGATTATTTTAAATATAAGTCATTACAATAACAAAAACTAAATAGGAGATAAAATGTCTGAATTAAACAAAGAAGAAATTGAAGTAATGGGAGCGACAGTTCCATTTTTTACATATACATTAGGAGAAGATCAGGTTCTTGAATTTGATACTTCAAAATGTGGACCACCGGATCCAATGGTCAATGCAATGGCAGGATTGAAGCTTATTGACAGTCCTAATAAAAAGCTTGTTATGATCAACCATAAAAAACCGGGTGGATTATTGGAGAAGATCGGTGAGAATTATGATACAGAAATTGAACAACTTGAAGATGGTCGTGTAAAACTTACTTTTTCCTACAAATCAGGTGAGAGTGAGCAAGCTGATCTTACTCAAAATTCTTGTCATGGATAATGAATAATGTTCTCTATCTCTAAAGATTTTGCCCCACCTCTTAAACTTATCGCCCCATTCTTTCGGTTAGGGGTGATCTTTTATCTACTTTCGATGTTAGCTCTGCTCTTTTTTGAACCTACATTTAGTTATCAACAGATGGATGTAGCAGGGTGGATACACCTCTTTTTGCTAGGTTTTGTCATGATGATCATCTTTGGAGCGATGGCACAGCTCATCCCTGTAGTGCTTGAAGTAGGGCATGTAGTGGTGGATGTCTATTATATCATTCTTCCACTTTTGGGTGTAGGGACCATAGTAATGATCTTTGGTTTTTGGATGATGCCATCCCTGCTTCCCTATGGAGGGTTGCTGGTACTTGTCGCAATGATCATTTTTGCTTTTGAAAATATTGCTACACTGAAAAAGAGTACACTGAATAACCTGACAGTCAGTACAGTAAAGTGGAGTAATGCATATTTATTGCTTGGTATTTTAACAGGTTTCTCTATTGCATTGGGATTTGCAGGAAGTTTGAACGTAAATATTTCACTCATGTTGAAGGCACATGTCTATGCAGTACTTGGCGGTTATGTTCTATTGACCATTATGGGTTTGTCTTTAACACTGATTCCTATGTTTTCACTGGCACACGGTTTTGATGAAAAGGCAATTCAAATAGCATTTAAGTTGGTTGTTGCCGGAGTAGGTACTGTTTTTGCAGGTGCATTGCTCGGTTTTGAATGGTTCATGCTGCTTGGATATCTTATTACGTTTGGCGGAGTGGCATTCTACCTTTGGCAAATTTATATTATTGCAAAATTAACAGTAAGAAAAGAGTTGGATGTTTGGGCAAAATCTATGATATTTGCTTTTGGAACATTGATATTTTCTATGATGACAGGAGTGGTATTTCTTTTAAGCAATTCCGAAGTGATGCTGCATACCACAGTATGGTTTTTTCTTTTGGGATTTGTATCGTCAATGATCACAGGACATCTTTATAAAATTGTTCCATTTTTGGTATGGTTTGAACGCTTTGCTCCATTGGTAGGTAAAGAGAAAGTGCCCATGTTACATGAAATGTACTCAAAAGAGGGTGCCGCAATGATGTTTAACTTTACTGCTTTAGGTGTTATATCGGGTGGTTTTGGATTGCTTTTTGAGAGCAATATCATGTTTAAGGCAGGAGGAAGTTTTCTGTTTGCAGGAGCAATATTCCTCTATATTACGATGAAGAAAATGTTAGCATACGGAAGTGAAAATTAAAATTTGCAGGGTGCGTGTTCCAACACACCATTTATTTAATAAAAAAAGGAAATAAAATAATGTGTGATATAAGTAAAGAAAAAGTATTTGAAGCTATAAGTACAGTCATCGATCCGGAAGTAGGATTTAACCTGGTTGAAATGGGGCTTATCTATGATGCAATCGTCGATGAAGCATGTAATGTACATGTCATCATGACACTCTCAACACAAGGCTGCCCTCTGCATCAGATGATTAAACAGTGGGTTTATGAAGCAGTAGAAAAACTCGATGGTGTTGGTACCATTGAAGTAGAAGTAGTGTGGGAGCCGGCTTGGAATATTTCAATGGCAGATGATAATGTAAAAAAAGCTTTAGGCGGAATGTAGATTTCCAATCTATGATATACACTAAATAGGAGTCAAAAGCTCCTCTTTTCATCAACATAATTTAATCATTGATCCTAGTTCATTTTTATAGTTTATCTAAGACTTTTTTACTCCAAATTAAAATGTTACATATTTGTTAGATTTATAACATTATTCACTTTTCTTGATGCAAATCATTTTTTATATAGGTATCACTATGCTAAACTATATACGTTGTTATATATTGTATAACTAAAAAAATTAATTTACGGAGGAAGTAATATGGCTTTAAATAGAAGAGAATTTCTTAAAAGTGCAGCGGCAGCATCTGCAGCTAGTGCAGTGGGAATTGCTGTTCCATCTAGTCTGAATGCAGCAGCAACTGATGCACAGAAAGATTGGAGATGGGATAAAGCAGCTTGTCGTTTCTGTGGTACGGGTTGTGGGATCATGCTTGCAACTAAAGGTGGTAAGATCGTAGCGGTTAAGGGTGACCCTGCAGCACCGGTAAACAGAGGTCTTAACTGTATTAAGGGTTACTTTAACGCGAAGATCATGTATGGTGCGGATAGACTTAAAACACCACTTCTAAGAATGAATGACAAAGGTGAGTTCGATAAACACGGTAAATTTAAACCTGTAAGTTGGGAAAGAGCTTTCGATGAGATGGAAAAACATGCTAAAAAAGCACTTAAGGCAAGTGGTCCTGAAGGAGTAGCAGTATTTGCATCGGGTCAATATACCGTTATGGAAGGGTATGCAGCTCAGAAAATGATGAAGGGTGGATTCAGATCAAACGCTATCGATCCAAATGCTAGACACTGTATGGCATCTGCGGTTGTTGGTTTCTACCAAACGTTTGGTGTGGATGAGCCATCAGGTTGTTATGATGATATCGAGATTACAGATACGATTGTTACTTGGGGTTCAAATATGGCAGAAATGCACCCAATCCTCTGGTCAAGAGTATCAGATAGAAAACTCTCAAATCCAGATAAAGTAAAAATTGTTAACATCCAAACCTATACACATAGAACGTGTGATATTGGTGATATCAATATTATCTTCTCTCCAAGTACAGACCTTGCTATCTGGAACTATGTCGCTCATGAGATCGTTTATAATCATCCAGAAGCTATTGATTGGGATTTCATTAAAAAGAACATCGTCTTTACAGCAGGACCGGTAAACATCGGTTACGGTATGAGAAGAGCAGGTGAGAAATCACTTAAAGATGGTAAATATTCAGCGAAAGAAATGGAGACTATCTCTAAAGAGATGGAAACGACAGTTTCAGCTAAAGAAGCACCGGCACTTGCACCATACGGGTATAAAGAGGGTGACAAGATGAAACACACTCCTGGTACACTTAAGCACTGGCACATCTCATTTGAAGAGTACAAAAAATCTCTTGCACCATTTACACTTGACTATGTAGCCAAGATCGCTAAAGGTGATCCAAATGAGGATATCGAAGAGTTTAAGAAAAAACTTCAAGGTTTAGCAGATCTTTATGTTGAAAAAGGAAGAAAAGTAGTTTCATTCTGGACAATGGGTATGAACCAACACACTAGAGGTACTTGGGTAAATACACTTTCATATAATGTTCACTTCCTGCTTAACAAACAAGCACTTCCAGGAAATGGTGCGTTCTCCCTTACAGGACAGCCATCTGCATGTGGTACAGCAAGAGAGGTTGGTACATTCTGTCACAGACTTCCAGCAGATATGATGGTGAAAAACCCTAAGCATAGAGCTATTGTTGAGAAAAAATGGAAAGTTCCAGCAGGTACACTGAATCCGGTAGGAAATCAGCACATTATGAAGATTCATAGAGATATCGAAGATGGTGTGGTGAAGTTTGCATGGGTCAATGTATGTAACGCTTACCAAGATTCTGCGAGTGCTTCTCACTGGATCAAGGCTGCAAGAGAGATGGATAACTTCATTGTAACTTCAGATGGTTACCCAGGTATCTCAGCAAAAGTGTCTGACCTTGTACTTCCATCAGCGATGATCTATGAAAAATGGGGTGCATACGGAAATGCAGAGAGAAGAACACAACACTGGAGACAACAAGTACTTCCTGTAGGTGATGCGATGTCAGATACATGGCAGTGGGTTGAGTTCTCTAAAAGATTTACAGTTAAAGATCTTTGGGGAGAGTACACACTTAGAAATGGTAAAAAACTTCCAAATGTTATTGCTGATGCTAAGAAAATGGGTTACAATGAAAATACAACTATGTATGAGATTTTATATGCTAATGATAGAGCAAAAAAATATAAAGTTGATTTAACCAAGTTCCCTCAAAAAGGCTATGACAATTCAGAGTGTATAGGTGACAGCAGAAATGTGAAAGGTTCAGACGGAAAAGTCTTTAAAGGGTATGGATTTATGATTCATGAATACCTCTTTGAAGAGTATGCATTCTTTGGTAGAGGTCATGGACATGACTTGGCACCATTTGAAGTGTATCACAAAGTAAGAGGACTTAAGTGGCCTGTAGTTGACGGTAAAGAGACACAGTGGAGATTTAATGCAAAATACGATCCGTATGCAGCAAAAGCAGTTAAAGCATCCGGTAGCGGAAGTACACATGCATTCTATGGTCCATTGGCGAAAAACCTTCTCCAAGGTACCTTGACTGGTCCGGATAAAAAACTAGGTAAAAAAGCATTGAAAAACAAAGCGAAGATCTTTGCTAGACCTTACATGGATCCACCGGAAATGCCAGATGCAAACTACGATACTTGGTTATGTACAGGTCGTGTACTTGAACATTGGCATAGTGGTACGATGACGATGAGAGTTCCTGAACTATTTAGAGCGGTTCCTGAAGCACTCTGTTATATGCATCCGGCAGATGCAAAAGCAAAAGGTCTCAAAAGAGGTGAACTCTGTTGGGTAGAATCAAGAAGAGGCAAAGTCAAAGCAAGAGTTGAGACCAGAGGTAGAAACAGACCTGCTCAAGGCTTGGTATTTGTACCTTGGTTTGATGAAAAAGTATTTATCAACAAAGTATGTCTCGATGCTACTTGTCCGATGTCTAAACAGACAGACTACAAGAAGTGTGCAGTTAAGATCTATAAGGCGTAACTAGATGGCAAACTCCGGCAACAATAGACGAAAGTTCATGGCGACAACCCTTCAAAGTGTAGGCCTAACGGCTCTTGGTGGATTGTTGTGGAGTGGTTATAGTGATGAAGTGAAAGCATCACCATTGGTTCTTAGACCACCAGGTGCACTTCCAGAGGAAGATTTTCTTAAGGCATGTATCAAGTGTGGACTCTGTGCTGAGGCGTGTCAAAACCGTGAGAGCAACATAGACAGAGATACAGGAAAAGCAAGACCGGGAACACTCCAGATGGCGAAGGGTGGTGACCATCGTATGATAGGTACACCATTTTTTATACCTACGGATGTTCCCTGTTATATGTGTGAGGATATTCCATGTGTACCGGTGTGTCCGTCGGGTGCTTTAGATATGCCAAGCCTTCTCAATGAAAAAGAGGAGCTTGAGATTAACAAAGCACGAATGGGACTGGCAGTTGTACACAAAGAGTCGTGTATCGCCTTTTGGGGCATACAGTGCGATGCTTGCTACAGAGCGTGTCCTCTTTTGGATGAAGCGATCACTCTGGAGTATCAAAAAAATGAACGTACAGGGAAACATGCATTTTTACTTCCTATCGTTCACTCTGATGTTTGTACAGGGTGTGGACTTTGTGAAAAAGCGTGTGTAACAGAAAAACCTGCTATCTTTGTACTTCCTATAGAGCATTCTACAGGAAGAGCAGGTTCACACTATGTAAAAGGTTGGGATATAAAAGATCAAGAGCGTGTCAAAGATGCCGAAGAGATAAAAACCAAGAATGTGCGAAGCGAAAAAGAGGCTGCTGATTATCTTAATGTGGAGGTAGAGTACTAATGAAAAACATAAAGTATCTACTCCTTAGAAGAGTAACACAGATTACACTTTTAGTGCTTTACTTTGGTGCCAATGCTTATGGATGGCATATTTTAGAAGGTACTTTTGGTTCCTCTCTTCTCTTTGGTATCATTCCATTGGCTGACCCTTATACAACTCTGCAAGTACTTGCAACCGGGTTTGTTTTAGGTGCAGATGTGCTTTTAGGGGCATTGATCATTACACTTTTCTATTTTGTAGTAGGCGGTAGAGCTTTTTGCAGCTGGGTGTGTCCTATTAACATGGTGACAGACTTGGCCAACTGGCTTAGACGCAAACTCAACTTAGATAAAGAGGAAGTGAACTATCGTTTTATTAAGAGAAGAGCACGTTATTGGATCATGGTGCTGGGTCTTATTGTCTCTGCCATAGTGGGCGTTGCTGCGTTTGAAGTGTTGAGCCCTATCACCATTATGCAAAGAGGAATTATCTTTGGTTTTGGTGCAGGGATCGCGGTGATCGTTGCGATATTCCTTTTTGATCTCTTTGGGGTTAAAAATGGTTGGTGTGGACATTTATGTCCTTTGGGAGCAAGCTATTCACTCATCGGTAAAGCAAGTTTTATCAGGGTAGATCATGATCATGAAGCTTGTACAAACTGTATGAAATGTAAAGTAGTTTGTCCAGAGAATCATGTATTGTATATGGTAAACAAAGAAAGTATTATGGTGACGGATGGAGAGTGTACCAACTGTGGTCGCTGTATTGATGTCTGTGATGATGATGCTTTAAGATTCAGTATTAGAAGTTTTATAAAAAAGTAAAATTTTTGAGCGAAGGCTAAGCTAGAGAGATGAATTGAAGATAGACGTGTTCATCTTCAAGAAGAAGATATAATAAAAAAGGAGAAGAAATGACAAAAGTTATAAAGGTAATTGCACTAGGTTCACTGCTTGCATCCTCAGCACTTTATGCAGCAAGTACAGCTGCATGTGCAGGGTGCCACGGGCAGCATTTTGAAAAAGTGGCAATGGGCAAATCCAAAATCGTAAAAGATATGAGTAAAGCAGATATCCTTGTGGCACTTAAAGGCTATAAAAAGGGTACTTACGGTGGTGCGATGAAAGGATTGATGACAGGACAGGTTGCTAATTTGTCTGATGCAGATATGGAATCTATCGCAGCATCTATCAAAGGCGGAGCAGGTGTCGCGACAGATAAGGCAACAGCTCATGCGGCAGCTGCGGCAGTAGCAGAAGCAAAGGTTATTGATATCAATGCAAAAGTATGTGATACTGCAAGGATCAACAAAGAAGATTTGGGTAATAAAAAAGTAGTGACTGAAGAGGCACTGGGACTTAGAAAAACGAATCTTTATGCAGAAGGAGGTGAGACAGAAGGTGTGAAAGCGGATTACAGCAGACCAGCTCCTGGTAGTTCTACAAAATTTGAGAGAGCATATGTCAATGCACCACCGATGATCCCTCACTCAGTAGAAGGATTGCTTCCTATTAAACAAAACAACAACCAGTGTCTTGGATGTCATATGCCTGAAATGGCTGCGGCTGTGAAAGCAACGCCGATCCCGGTATCTCACTTTACGAACTACAGACCGAAGACGGTACTTAAAGGTGGTGAGTTGGTTAAAGAGGGCAAAGTGGTTGGTCTTAAGGGAGATATTGGAAATGTTGGTGATATTAAAATTGCCAAAGCTAAAAAGTCTGATAAACTCTACCAAGGTAGATTCAACTGTTCTCAGTGTCATGCACCGCAAGCAAAGATTGATACAGTTGTAGGAAATACGTTTACACCTGATTTTGGTGAAGGTAATGAAATGAAATCACACTCAAGCTTGGCAGATGCGATGAATGAAGGTGTACAATAGTGGCAAGCAGAAGGGATTTTTTTAAATCTTTTACAAAACCATTAAGTCAAACTAAAGAGGAGTCCCTCCTCTTAGTGAGACCGCCTTATGGAAAAGATGAATCTCTTTTTCAGAACAAGTGTCCCTCTTGTGAGAGTAAGAGTTGTGTCACTTCTTGTGATGAGAAGATTATTTTTATTGCGGATGATGGTACGCCCACACTAAGTTTTAAGCAGAATGGATGTACCTTCTGTGATGAGTGTGCCAATGCCTGTGATGAGGGGGTGCTGTCCCTTGAAAACAGTCATACGGCAGAGCAACTTAATGCTACTTTTCGTATCTCGTTAGAGGGGTGTGTGGCACATCATGGTGTCATATGTTCCTCATGTAAAGAGCCATGTATCGATGATGCCATACTCTTTAACGGAATGTTCGCTCCCGTAATAGATGAGGATAAATGCACAGGATGTGGTTTCTGCATGTCAAGATGCCCCACACAGGCGATTAGTTATAGTACACATGAGATCAACAATGATACTAATAGAGAGGATATAGAATGAATTTAGAAGAGCAATACCCTAAACTTTTTGAAAAATTAGAAGATAAAGAGCTGGAGTTAAGACACCTTTTAAGTGTTGATGAGAATTATGAGGATTTTGACTCAGAAGAGTATGAGTTTGAAGTAGATGAGTATAACTTTGTTATTTATGTAGCTGAACCTATTCAACAGGCATTGGGTGAAGAAAAAATGCAAGAGTTGATGGTCAAACTTAACGAAAAGGAAGAGTTTGAGAACTTTTTACCTACAGAGTCGGATCTTTATGGGATAAAAACAACACTTAATGAAGAGCAGATTGTTGCTCTTGTGTTAAATCAGACGGAAGAGATCATATGAAAAAGTTAATTC
Source organism: uncultured Sulfurovum sp. (assembly GCA_913055205.1). Classification (GTDB taxonomy): domain Bacteria; phylum Campylobacterota; class Campylobacteria; order Campylobacterales; family Sulfurovaceae; genus Sulfurovum. The sequence continues at coordinate 10,767 of CAJXJN010000003.1, forward strand.
TCTTATGTCTATTGACTCTTTCGATTTGGGCAGTACCTACGTTTACTCCTGTTGAATCTATAGAGATCAATGGAACAGCAAAAGATATGATTTTGGCAGGTAATAATCTTATCATCGCTACAGATATGGGACATATAGAGGTGTATGATATTGCCAAAAAGCAAAAGATCAAAGAAATTTCCATCCCGGATGTTAAAGATTTCATGGGTGACATAATGCCCGCGAGAGTGATGAGTACAGATGTGATAGATAGTATGTATCTCCTACTTAGTGACAGTGGAAAAGGAGGTTATGCGAATCTTTTCCTTTATGAGAACAATAGTATCAAACAGCTTATCGGTCCTGAAGATAAAAAAGCGATTATAAAAGCTCGTTTTATAGATAAAACGCATATACTTTTAGGTTACCTGAGCAATGAAGTTTCACTTTTGGATATTCAAAGTAAAAAAGAGCTTTACAGGGTTCAGTTGAGTGAATCGAAATTTTCCGATTTTGCACTTAATGAAGATAAGAGTCAAGTTGTCTTTTCCTGTGAGAGTGGTGTATTGAATGTGGTAGAGGTTAAGAGTGGAAAGATACTGGGGGAACTCAAAGGACAAAATGTTGACAATGTCTATAAAGTTGATTTTAAACATGGTATGGTTTCTGCAGCAGGTCAAGATAGAAGAGGAGCACTTTATGATGCCAAGAGTGGGAAAGGGGAGTATATAGAGGGAGAATTCCTTATCTATGCAACTGCTCTGAGCCCATCAGCGTCCAAAGTAGCATTTGCTATGGATGAAAAGAACAATATCTCTGTCTACAGTACATCAAGCAAGTCAAAAATAGCCTTGCTTAAGGGGCAAAAGAGTACACTTAATGTCATTATTTTTAAAGATGAAAACAGGATTTTTTCAGCAAGTGATGACAATACCATCATGGTATGGGATTTAAAGAATTAAATTAAAATAGGAGAATAAAATGAATATATCAAGTATTGTAGTACAAGCACTGCCAGAGTATATAGATGGGTTGATTGAGACTTTTAAGAGTTCAGAAATTTGTGATTACCATCTTCATGATAAAGAAAAAGGAAAGATCATCGTTACAGTTGAAGGCAAGGGTGTAGAAGAAGAGATAGAAAAACTCGTTAAGATACAGCAACTTCCTCATGTGATAGCAGCTGATATGATGATGACCTATCAAGAGGATCAGCTTGATGAAGAGATCAAAAAATTAGAAGCAGAGGGACCTGTTCCTGAAATGCTTAATGATGATACTTTAGATGCAAGAGATATTGTCTATAATGGTGACTTGAAAAAGAAAGATTTTGGATTTTAGGAGAGTTTTATGGCAGGAGTAATTGAATCAGTAATTAAAAACAGTCCTTTGGGACGATGGTATATTGAACTAAGCGATACAATGAAAGAGGATAGCCAAGAATTTTGTATGGATATCTATGAGTATGCAGACAAGATAGAAGAGATGGGCAAAGAGTATGATGGTGTAGTTGAAGTGATCTGGTCAAGTGATGACAATGTAACCCCGGAACAGATCAATGAAGTGCGTATGCAGATGAATGCCTACGAAGCAGAACAGGAAGCAAAAAAAGAGGGTGACAGCCATCTGGCAGACGGCACACCAAACTTTCAAGGCTAAAGGTGTCCAAAGTTTTTAAAGAGATCTATGGTGTTGGGATACTTTTTTTCTATTACATGAAGTATATCATCCTCATAGGCTGGCCTCTGCTTCTCTATGGTCTTGAGTATAAACCTAACATCATTATGGATCTTTTATGGGTTTATTGTTTGGCACTGATGACCAAAGATATTATCTATAAATTTGTATTGAAAAAGCGTTATTGTGATAGTAACTCATGTAGTCATACAGCCAAAAAAAATAAAGAGCATCTTTAAACTTCCATTTCACTCCTTTACCACAACCTTTTATCCCCAATTTGCTATAATCAAACAATTTCATATACAAGGTATATATTATGTTTAGAATATTTGATGATGAAGTAGAAGCAAAGATATTTTTTGGTTCTACCGAAGAGACTAAAGAAGAGAAAGTAGAACGATGCAGTCCTTATAATGGAATAGTGGTGAGTATTGCACCGCTGTGTGATGCTGAAGATACAAAAAAAGCACTCTCTATCGCTAAAGAGGCAGCGAAAGTTGCAGCTAAAACACCACTGTCTCAACGTATTTCATGGCTTGAAGATGTAGCCGGTAAGTTGCAAGAGAATAAAGAAACATTTGCGACGATGTTGGCAAAAGAGGTAGCAAAACCGATCACTTTTTCTCGTATAGAGGTAGATAGATGTGTAGAGACCATTAAGCTTACGGCAATGGAACTTTCCAACCTTCATGGAGAGACCATTCCTACAGATATTATGCCAAGCGGCAAGAAAACGTTGGCGTATTATAGACGTGAACCAGTGGGAGTAGTAGCATGTATCACTCCGTTTAATTTCCCTCTTAACCTGGTTGCCCATAAGATAGCACCAGCTCTTGGTGCAGGGAATGCTGTGGTGCTTAAGCCCACACCTGAAGCACCTATGACAGCCTATATGCTGGCTAAACTTTTTGTGGAGTCAGAGTATGCTGTTCAAGATGCACTCTCCGTGGTTTATGGTGATGCTGAGGTAGGTTCTACATTGGTAAAAAGTAATATCCCAAGAGTCATCAGTTTTACAGGTTCTGTTCCTGTGGGAAATATTATCACAAAACAGGCAGGTATCAAAAAAGTAAGTCTTGAACTGGGTGGTAATGCCGCAACGTATATCGACAAAAGTGCAGATCTGGAAATGGCTGCAAAACGTTGTGCTTTTGGGGCATTTTATAACTCCGGGCAAGTCTGTATCTCACTTCAACGTATCTATGTGAATGAAGAGGTGTATGAGAAGTTTGCAGCACTTATTGCAGAAGAGACTAAAACACTTAAAGTAGGTTCACCATACGAGGATGATACTTTTATGGGACCGCTCATTGATGATGAGTCAAGGCACCGTGCCAAGTCATGGATAGCATCAGCTAAAAATGAAGGTGCAAAAGTGGTGGCCGGTGGTGAAGAGGTAGAGGGTATCTTCCCTCCAACAGTGATGGCAGATGTGACTGATGAGATGAAGATCATCTGTGAAGAGGTCTTTGCTCCTATCGTAAGTTTGGTCTCTGTTCCTAACTATGAAACAGCAGTAGAGAAGATGAATGACTCTCCTTACGGTTTACAGTTCTCTATCTTTACGAATGATTTACGACAAACACAAAGCTTTATAGAAGATGCACAGTGTGGCGGGGTGGTGATCAATGATATTCCAACTTTACGTTTTGATGTGCAGCCCTATGGGGGTTCTAAACTTTCAGGTGTGGGAAGAGAAGGTCCTAAGTGGGCACTGGAAGAGTTTACAGAGATTAAGTCGATTGTGATATGCTAGCTTTATTAAAAATAAATCAGGATTTTAAATGAACTATATGTTTCAAGCAGGTTTTTTAGGGACAAAAGCACCCTTTTTTATGGATTTTGTTACGCTTATCGTTGCAGTTTTGCCTTTGTTGGTCGGGATTGCGATCACCTTTGCCAAAAAGAAAAATTATACACTGCATGCGTTTATGCAAACATCGATCTTTATTGTTTCTGTAGTAGTGGTAGGATATTTTGAATATGGTGTACGTTTGGGAGGAGGATACGAAGCATTTGTACAAAATACACATGTTTCCCATTCTTATCTGTTTATTGTACTGGTGGTGCATATCATCATCTCGGTACTTACGCTTGGTATATGGACAAATACGCTGCTCCATGCAAGAAAAGATGCCAAAAGAGGAGGTATTTTGCCCGGTACTCATTCGATATCACATAAAAAAGCAGGTTTACGTACTTTCACAGGTATTGTACTCACATCACTTACGGGAATATGGGTCTATCTGCTCCTGTTTGTGTTTTAAATGAAAAAGAAAAAAATTGCTATTTCTGCCTGTCTGCTGGGTGAAAAGTGTCGTTATGATGCGACAGACAATAAAAATGTGAAACTTTTAGCAAAGTTGGAAAATTGTGAGCTTGTCCCTTTTTGTCCAGAAGATCATGCCTTTGGTTCTCCTCGTCCTACGATGGATCTGATACAGACGAAAGAAGGACAAAAAGCCATCTCAAATGGGACGGGAGCAGATCTGTCTGATCCGATAAAACAATATGCTACGGTATTTTTTGACAAACATTCGGATATCGATCTGTTCATAGGCAAAGACAGAAGCCCAAGCTGCGGTGTCTGTTCTGCCAGACTTTATGATAAAGAGAAGAATCTTATCAATACCAAAGAAGCAGGGCTCATGGCAAAAGAGGCTAAAATACGAGGTATCAGATCTTTCGATGCAGAAGTATTTATCTGTCCGGAAACAATGCTTTAACACTGAAGAGAGCTTCAGGGGAAGTTTCAAGGTATTGCTTCCCTGATGCATTAAATTAAAAGGATAACCGTTTATGAGATTATTATTTATTGTATGTTTAAGTACACTTTTGCTGAGTGCAGATATACAGCAGGAAGATCTGACGAAACAAGCTATAGTCAAGATATATACAGTCTCCAAAGTACCGAACTATCAGGAACCGTGGAACAGTTCCATGCGCCGTTCTACAGGTTCGGGTGCCATTATAGAAGGAGATAGGATACTTACCAATGCACATGTAGTAGCCAACCATACTTTTATAGAAGTAGAACGCTACGGACAACGAAAACGCTATATTGCAAAAGTGATCTCTGTTTCCCATCAGGCGGATCTGGCCCTTTTAAAGGTGGAAGATAAGACATTCTTTTCAAATGTAAAGCCTTTGACCTTTGGTTCTCTTCCCAACATAGAGCAAAAGATCGTTGTTTACGGTTATCCGATGGGGGGGAGTACACTTTCTGCAACCATAGGTGTTGTCTCACGTATAGAACACCATCGTTATGCGCACAGTGGAGAAGCATTTTTAGCGATACAGGTCGATGCAGCAGTCAATCCCGGCAACAGTGGAGGACCGGCACTTTCTGATGGCAAGATAGTAGGTGTAGTGATGCAGGTTATCCAAAAGTCTCAGAATATAGGATATCTGGTACCTGTTTCAATGGTGAGACATTTTCTGGAAGATATGAAAGATGGAAAATATGACGGGTTTGCCGATCTTGGGCTGACTACACAGAATATGGAAAATCCGACATTAAGACACTACTATCATCTTGATGAAAATACGACAGGAAAACTTGTAGACGATATTGTTTATAACTCTTCTCTAAAGGGGGTACTTCAAGAAGGAGATATCCTTATAGCTATAGATGGGCATAAAATAGAAAATGATGGTACCGTGGCATTTAGAGCCCATGAATATACAGATTTTAACTATTATGTAGATAAACATCAGATGTATGAAAGTATCAAACTGGATATTGTCCGGGATAGAAAGAAGATAAGTGTAGATGCAAACCTGTCACATACTGCAGATGATATTTTATTGGTAAAAACAATACAATACGACAGAATGCCAACGTATTTTATCGAGGGTGGATATGTATTTTCTCCATTGAGCAGAAATTTACTCTTATCAACCAATCGCAATAGACTGACTTTGAGTTATTTTGCATCACAATGGCCAACAGAAAAAAAGAAAGAGGTCGTTGTCCTGCTTAAGGTCCTGGCTTCAGATATGAGTAGAGGAAATAACAGTTTTGCTATGTGGCCTATAGAAAAGATCAATGGTGAAACCTTTACTGATTTTCAAACTTTTTTTCAAAAGATAGAAGATTTTCAGGGGCAATATATTGTTTTGGAAGATAAGGATGGGGTGAAAGTGGTGATCGATAAAAAAGAGGCTCAGGAAAAACAGAGTGGGATACTTAAAAAGTATAATATTGAGTTTGACAAGTCAATTGATTTGAGAAAAAGTAAATAGTCTGTAAGTGATTTATAACAGGTTTTAAATGAAACTAAACAAGATTGAAAGAGTCAAAACTGCCTTCTCTCCTTATGATTTTCGTAGTAAATTAAAGTTACTTGACTTTACGGATTTGAGTGAAGAGGAGCGTTTTTACCTTAAAAACTACGGTATCTACAATAGCAAACTGCAGCCTGAAAGGTTTATGCTTCGTATCCGTATCGCAGGTGGAAGGATAGATACAGATAAACTCCACTTTATTGCAGAGATCACCCGAAAATATCATTTAGAACTGCTCCTTACCGCACGTGCTCAGATAGAGTTACATGCACTAAGTGCCAAAAATATTCTGGAAGTGTGGGAACTTTTACTGGAGGAGGGGATCAGTACACTTCAGACACTGACGGATAATTTTCGTAATATCGTTACCGATCCTTATGATGGCAGGGATGAACGCAGTCAAATAGAAGTCTATCCGCTTATTGTCCAGATGCAGAATATTTTTCTGGGACACAAAGAGTGGATGGGGATGCTTCCTCGAAAGTTCAATACAGCGATCTGCGGTACCGGGTTGAGTCATGTACACTTTTTTGGAAATGATCTCTTTTTTGGTCTTGCCCGTAAAGAAGATGTATGGGGATTCAATCTCTACCTTGGAGGGAAAAATTCAGAAGTAGCAAAAGATGCGGATATCTTTGTAACACCTGGTGAAGTACCTGCAATGTTTGAAGCAGTCGGAAGGGCATATATGAAATATGGGCTGAGGGGAAGCAGGTCAAAGACGCGGCTTTTTCATCTGCTAACAGAAATCGGTATGGATGCATTTGTGGAAAAAATAGCCGAATTTTATCCGAAAGAGATTGTAAAAAAGGGTGAGTTTCAGATAATCAAGGCACCTTTTTCAGATTTTCAGGAACTTAAAAAGCAGATATTCGGTTACTGTTATCAAAGCAACTTCGGCAAAATAGACGCTGCTTCACTACTGAAAGTTGTCCACTATGCAAAGGAGCAGAACATTGAGATAAGAGTCGGGATCGACCAAAACCTCTATTTTTTAGGATTTAAGGAGAAGAATAACCCTTTCAAGCGTATCAACGGTGCTTCACATATCACTGCATGTGCGGGAAGTCACTACTGTGCACTCTCTCTTTGGGATATCAAAGCAGAAACTGCATATCTGCCTTTAGAGAAGATCGAAGCAGATCATATACAAGTGGGTTTCAGTGGCTGTCTGAAAGGCTGCGGCAGACACCATCATGTGGATATCGGCCTGGTGGGTCTTCGTACCAATCTTTTCGGAGAGACACAAAAAGCTGCCAGAGTTTTTCTGGGTGGGAACTACAGTAAAGGTGAGTGTACCGCCAGACTGATCTTTCCCGCTGTACCGCTCGTGCATCTAAAAGGTTTGATCGAAGTGATCATAGAGGAGTTTGAAGTAAGTGGTGAGAGAGATTTCGAATGTTTTAGTCAGAACTGTTTAAATCCACTCAGCAGTGGTTTTGTGATGTTATGGTTTTTGTCAAAACTCTATTTAAACGTGAAGATCACTTTGGAAGCATTGTCAGAAGAAGCGCTTTACCAAAAACTTTCAGCACTACCTGGTTTTCCGGAATTGGAGAAAGATGAGAATTATTTAAAAAGCATCAATGTGATGAAACATGTACTTTGGGATGATAAATAGATCATTCATACTTTCTGAACTGTTCCAGCCATTTCTTATCTTCTTCCTTAAGAAATTAAAATTAAATTTTACGTAAAGAAAAGTAAACACTCCGGCCTTTCGGCCATATGAGTGTTTTGAAGATTAGAAACGATAGCTCAGACCCACAGTAAGCATGTGAGCGTTGTATTCGATTTTTCCTGTATCAGGGTCATTATTCGGGTCCAACTGCCAAGTGTCGTCTCCATAGTCACTATAGCGGTACTGGATGCGGGCATGGAGGTTATCATCGATCTTCTTTTCAACCCCTGCTCCAAGTGTCCAGCCTGTAAGGGTTGCATCATGGTCATCTGATGAACCCCAACTAGTAAATCCATGTGACTCAACTCTTGCCCATGCGACACCTCCGGTGATATAAGGCATATAATCCCCCATATCCTTTCCTGCTCTCAGCCTGAGTGAAGCATCCCATTTTTGTTCAACTTTTGCTCCCCATGACCATTGCTCTCCATCTATTCCCTCATTTTCTGTAATGGTGTCATCTGCTGATACATAGTTCCATTCTCCCTCTATACCGAGAATAATATCATTATTGACCCGCCAGTTATAGCCGGCAAAGATACCGCCTGTGAATCCATCTACATTAAAGCCATTGAGAGAATATGCTTCGCTTCCATCTCTCCAATAAGAACTTACATCTGCATCTCCCCAGATATATCCTGCCTGTAGACCTACATAAGGTCCGGCCCACGCATCTGCCACCGGAGCAATTACGACTTCAGCTACCGGCTCGACTATTGGTTCTATATCCCCACCTGCCATTGCGAATGCACTCATTGCCAAAACCGCTGTTACTGAAAGACTAAACTTTTTCATAATTAACTCCTTTTTTACTGTTTAATTACAATATCCATAGTAACATATACAATCTAAATTATTTCTTTGACTATAATAATTTTATAAAAAAATGTTATAATATGCCTTTTCTATCAAAAAAGAAGTTAAATACAACATTTTTAAATTACTCTATTTGAGTCTGTGCGGTCAGTATTGGCTATTTGTTCCTTTTGACAGCTTATTCATACTTTTTAAACTGCTCCAGCCATGCCTTGTCTTCTTCACTGAGCTTTCCTACTTTTTCAAGCAGTTTTTTCTTTGTAGAGATGAGGTCATCTATTTCCAAGTATGCTAAAAGGGCAGGATTGATTGTCGGTTCTTCCCTGCCATAAGAGATAAGTTTTTCAATATCTGCAAGTAATTCTTCTTTTGAATGTTCATTTTCTTTATTCATTCTGTTATACTAGCGAAAAAGAAATAAAATCTTCGGAAGTTCCCGATTCCGAATTAAAAAGAAATAATAAAGGATACCCATGCTAGAAGTAGGAGCACAGGCACCGGATTTTTGTCTGCCAAACCAAGATGAAGAAGAGATCTGTCTTAGAGATATAAAAGGACGCTGGATAGTGCTTTATTTTTATCCAAAAGACAATACTCCAGGATGTACCACAGAGGCTTGTGATTTTACAGCAGCACTTCCAAATTTTGAAGATCTGAATGCTATTGTTTTGGGTGTCAGTCCGGACAGCCCTCAAAAACATAGAAATTTCATAGAGAAAAAAGACCTTAAAATCACACTGCTTGCAGATGAAGATAAGTCACTGTGTAATGCTTTTGGTGTATGGCAACTTAAAAAGTTTATGGGCAAAGAGTATATGGGGGTAGTCAGAAGTACCTTTATTATTGACCCGGATGGAAAAGTGGCTGCTGTATGGCAAAAAGTGAGAGTAAAAGGTCATGTGGATGAGGTGAAATCTAAACTTGAAGAGTTACAAGGATAATACGATCCAGGGGGGAGAGTAATTACCCTCCATTATAAATTGAACCAGTTGATTAACAATCTGAAATAAGAGTATAATGAAAGAGAAGATTATGAAGGAGGTTTTTTTATGGAATATCACAGTAAATTGTCTAACAGAAGGAGAGCCTCAGTTGTGAAACCGCTTTTTTATCTTCTGATAGAAGGTATTATATTGGTAAGTTTGTGCTGGTTTGTCTCTTTTTTACATATTTTGCTTTTAACTATACTGGTTTGCCTTGCAGCAATATATTTCTTTGTTACTTCTTCCTTATCACGATACAATAAAATAAAAAAGCGTCAAAAATATTATAAGCGTTAACTTTTTACATTTATAGATGTGTGCGTGTGCTTGATACGCTTTTTTCTGTTTCCTAGAGATATCTATTTTATCTATTTTTAAACATCACTTCGGTATAATCGCGTTCCTTATTTCTATTTGAAATCCGGAAATACTCATGTAGTTATTCCTTGAAAGGTTGCACGTTGTGTGTTTAGGGCTACAGAGGACCAAACCTAGTTGAAGTGAAAACTTCCAATATATAAATGACTTATACCAAGGAGACAAAATGGTAACAATGAAAGACTTACTCGAATGTGGTGTACACTTCGGGCACCAAACAAGAAGATGGAATCCAAAAATGAAGAAATTCATTTTCGGTGCAAGAAAAAACATATATATTATCGACCTTCAAAAAACGCTTAGATATTTCAAGTATACATACAATGTAGTAAGAGATGCAGCAGCTGAAGGACAAACAGTACTTTTCGTAGGTACTAAAAAACAAGCTAGATCAGCAGTGAAAGAGCATGCAGAGAGATGTGGTATGCCTTACGTTGCTACAAGATGGTTAGGCGGTATGTTAACAAACTACCCAACAATGAAAAAATCTATCAGAAAACTTGAAATCATCGAGCAAATGGAAGAGACTGGTCAACTTGATATGCTTACAAAAAAAGAAGCATTGATGCTTTTAAGAAAAAAAGAGAAATTAAGCTCATATCTTGAAGGTTTCAGACACATGAAAAAACTTCCGGATATGATGTTTGTTGTCGATGCTGTTAAAGAGCATATCGCTGTTAAAGAAGCAAGAAGACTTGGTATGAAAGTAGTTGCACCACTTGATACAAACTGTGATCCGGATGTAATCGACTACCCAATCCCGGGAAATGATGATGCTATCCGTTCAATCAACCTTTTCTGTAAAGAGATGGCTGAAGCGATCATTGAAGGTAAAGCAGCATATGATGAAACACAAGGGAAAGAGGTAGAAGAGGTTGTGACAAGCGAGGAAGTGGCAGAAGTTATGGCTGAAGCAGCATCTGAAGAAGAAGTAGCAGCACTTGCAGAAGAAAAAGCAGCTCCTGCTCCTAAAACTGAAGCTAAAAAAGGTGATGATCTTACTAAAATTGCAGGTGTTGGTAAAGTATACCAGGGAAAACTCAACGATGAAGGTTTCTATACTTATGCAGACGTAGCAAACATGACTGAAGCTCAAATCCAAGTGATGGAAGAGAAGTATAGTTTTAAAGGTGACTTTAAAGACGTTGTAGCATCTGCAAAAGAATTGGCGGAGGCGTAATCATGGCAAACTTTGGACCTAAAGACATTAAAAAACTCAGAGAGATGACTGATGCAGGAATGATGGACTGTAAAAAAGCACTCACTGCAGCTGATGGAGATATGGACAAAGCTGTTGAGTGGCTCAGAGACCAAGGTCTTGGAGCAGCTGCCAAAAAAGCCGGTAAAGTAGCAGCGGAAGGTGCTATCGCTGTTAAAGTTGAAGGTCATAAAGCAATGATCGTTGAGATCAATTCACAAACAGACTTCGTTGCACAGAATGACAAATTCAAAGCAGTGATGGATGAAGTTGTAAATCATGCATTTGATAATGAGCTGGCTGATGCAGAAGCAATTAACGCATCAGAGATCAATGGTCAATCATTTTCAGATTATCTCTCTTTGCAGATCGCTACTATCGGTGAGAACCTTGTAGTAAGAAGAGCAGCATTGATCGTAGGTGATGAAACAACAGCGGTAAACGGTTATGTGCATTCAAACGGTCAAAACGGTGTGATCATCGCTGCAAAATGTGATTCTGAAAAAACAGCTGATGCAATGACACCTGTACTTAGAGAAGTTGCAATGCACGCAGCAGCAATGGCACCGTCAACTCTTTCTTATAAAGATTTTGATCCTGCTTATGTAGCAGAAGAAACTAAAGGAAGAATCGTTGCTATTGAAAAAGAGAACGAAGAACTTAGCAGACTTGGCAAGACACTTAAAAATATTCCTCAGTACATCTCTATGAGCCAATTGACTGAAGAGGTTATGGCTGAAGCTGAAGCTGTACTCAAAGAAGAGCTTAAAGCTGAAGGTAAACCTGAGAAGATCTGGGACAGAATTCTTCCGGGTAAGATCGCTAGATTTATTTCTGACAACACAACACTGGATCAAGAGCAATGTCTCCTTGACCAAAAATTCGTAATGGATGACAGCAAAACAGTTGCTGAATATATCCAGGAGAAAGCCAAAGCAGCTGGTGGATCAGCTGAGATCATCACTTTTGTAAGACTCGAAGTGGGTGAAGGTATCGAAGTTGAAGAAGAAGACTTCGCTGCTGAAGTTGCCAAACAAATGGCATAAACAAGAAGCGTAAAGCAAACAACAACTGCCTGTTGTTTGTAGCTTTGAAACCTAAACAGCCGGAACAAAGTAAAGCTGTGCAGGAAGCTCCTTTTGGAGTCTTTTTGAATTAAAATCTTTTATTCCCCTCTTCCTATCTTTTTTATGTTAAAATATGCAAAATATTTTAAAGGCTCTATGCATGTCTCAACCCCTATTGGTAGCTAGAAATCTTTCTCATAGTTTTGATTATCCTCTTTTTACACATATAGACTTTAGCATAAACCCTGCCCAGAGTGTAGCCATTGTAGGGCGAAGTGGATCCGGGAAATCAACACTTTTACATATATTTTCTACTTTTATGAAACCCAACGAGGGGGAAGTAACGCTCTTGAACCATGATCTTTACACACTGAGTGATGAAGCCATAGAGTCAGTGCGTCGTTATGATGTAGGGATCATTTTTCAGTTCCATTATCTTTTTAAAGGGATGAGTGCTCTAGAGAACATCAGTGTAGCTACGATACTTTCCGGTGAAGAGATAGATTACAGTATTCTGAAAAAACTGGAGATAGAACATTTAATAGAGCATAAGACATCAGAGCTGTCAGGAGGAGAGCAGCAAAGGTTTTCTATTGCCAGAGTGTTGAGTAAAAAACCCAGGATCATCTTTGCAGATGAGCCTACAGGAAATCTTGACAAAGAAACCGCTGAGCTTGTTATGGATGTGTTGTTGGATTATATCAGGGAGAATGCTGCGGCATTAGTCCTTGTAACACATGATGAAAGCATGGCTGTACGCTGTGATATGATGTATAGGCTGGAAGATAAGGTTTTAAAGGAAGAAGTATGAAGATAGATATTATGAATGTACTTTATACCACGACTATGATCATACTTGCTTTTGTTACAGCGCTTGTTGTAACAAAAACCATCTCTAAATATATTGAAAAGAAGAAAGGATCATCTAAAGATGATGAATAATGATTTTTATTATATTCCTCAAATATACTTCATATAAACCTTTTACCTCTTACTCTAATAAATGTTGACCTAAATATTTCTTTTATCTCTATTTTCCCTTTTTTTGACATGTTTTTGACATACTACATAAGTATAATATAAACGTGTCTATTTATAAAAAGGGGAAGAAACATGTTAAGATCAATCATATTATCCGGTTTATTGTTGAGTGGTGTCTATACAGGAGCATTAGAAGATGGGGATGATACTTATAATAAAGGTGATATTAAACAGGCTATTGTGTATTATCAGAAAGCTGCAGATGAAGGGAATGCAAATGCAATATATAATCTTGGTGTCATGAATGCACAGGGTATCTGTGTTAAAAAAGATCTGAAAAAAGGATTGGAATATTACCAAAAAGCAGCACAAATGGGTTATAGATCTGCTTTATTGAATCTTGGAACCATGTATGAAGAGGGGAATGGTGTAGAAAAAGATTATCAAAAAGCCATGAAATTATATAGAGAAGCAGCTAATAAAGGAAGTACAGCCGCACTGAACAATATCGGGATACTTTATCGATTTGGTAAAGGTGTCAAGCAAGATATAGCTGAGGCAATAAAGTGGTATGAAAAAGCTGCATCTCAAAACTACGCCCATGCTTTTTATAATATGGCACTGTTGAATTATCATGCCATAGGTGTAGCCGAGAACAAAGCGGAGGCATTGAAACTGTATACAAAAGGAGCAGAGCTTGGTGATGCAGATTGTCAAAACAATCTTGCCTTTATGTATCGCAATTGTATTGTGGTCAAACAAGATTACACCAAGGCTGTAGAGTGGTATAAAAAAGCATCCAAGCAGGGGCATGCAATGGCAAAGCATAATTTAGGGCAGATGTATGAAGCCGGTGCAGGAGTACCTAAAGATATAGTCACAGCAAGAGTATACTACTTGGAAGCAGCACAGGGTGGTGATGCCGATGCACAGTTTAAAGTAGCCAACATGTTTGAGAAAGGAGAGGGTGTCGAGCAGGATATTCCAGAATCCACACAATGGTACATTAGATCCGCAAACAACGGAAATGATGAAGCACAATTGATTGTGGGTTTTTTCTATGCTACAGGTCAGGGTGGGCTCAAGAAGGATATCTATAAAGCAATACAGCATTTTACTGCCTCATCAAATGCAGATGCCCAAAAGAATCTTGGAGTGATATACAAAGATGGACTTGGGGTAAAAAGAGATCTTAATAAAGCCGTTGATTGGTTTAAAAAGGCTGCTTCGCAGGGAAATAGTGATTCTATGTATTCTCTCGGACAGATATATGATAATGCAAAAGAGTTTAAAGATGCACAGTTTTGGTATAAAAAGGCGGTAAAAGAACAGCATATTCTTGCTCAGGAAAATCTGGCAAGACTCTATGAAACAGGAAGAGGTACCAAAAAAGATCTTAAAAAAGCAGTTAGTCTCTATACCCAAGCTGCAAAAAAAGGAAGTTCCTATGCTCAATACTATCTGGCTATGATGTATTATAACGGCAGAGGCATTACAAAAGACAGAAAAAAAGCAAAAAAATGGATGATGAAGTGTGCGAAACAGGGAGATTCAGACGCAAAAAAATTCCTGGCACAAAATAAATTTTAAGGAGGTAGCCATGGCAACACAATGGTTTTTAGAGTATGACAATGGTCAAAAATATGGTCCGGTATCTACAGAAGAGGCAAGAGGGTACGTCAGTCAGAATGCCCATGGGTATGCGTGGACAGAGGGATTCAGTGCATGGAAACCTATGGCTGAGGTGGTGGAGCTGACAGAAGCAGGCAATTTTCTCTCTTTGCATTCCGGCCCTCCTTCAAGAATGGCAGGAAGCAGCCTTAACAGAGCAGATGAGATCGACTACACCATTTTTGGAGAAGATATCCAGTATGTAGAGATAGAGCTTGACCCGGGAGAGAGTGCCATTTCTGAAGCGGGTGCGATGATGTACAAAAACAATCATATTGTGATGGATACAGTCTTTGCCGTTCTCCAGACTTGCCGGAAGAATGCTCTCTGCCGCACCGCAGGGTGGAGGAAGTGACAAAGGGGAAGGTTCAGCTCTTGGTATGTTAGGTGATCTTGCTATGGGCGACAGATTTAACTTTTAAAGAGGAGAAGAGAGATGGATAAATTTACAGAGACGACCTATACCAGTTACGGACAAAATATAGGGAACTCCTTTAAGGGGATTTTTTTTGGTATTGTATTTATTATCGGTTCCATTGTACTGTTGTGGTGGAATGAGGGAAGAAGTGTAGAGCAGGCTACCGCACTTAAAGAGATGGAGGAGAAGATCATAACACTTCCTGCACCCAAGTATGATGCTGCCGTTGATGGGAAAGCGGTGCTGGTACAGGGAGCAGTGAAACCGATGAGTGAAGTGGTGGATCCTGAGTTCAATGTGAAGACAGACGGATTGGTCTTGAGACGACAGGTTGAGATGTATCAGTGGAAAGAGAATAAAGAGAGCACCACAAAAGACAAGCTCGGCGGAGGAACAGAGACAACAACAACCTATGAGTATGTCAGAACATGGTCCCCTTATCGCATCGATTCCTCCTCTTTTCAGCATCCGATGAATCATGAGAATCCGATGATGAACTACAAGAGTGAAAGTTTTAACACTGATGCCATGCTGGGTGACTTCTACCTTGACAGAAGCATGGTGGGTTATGTGCGTGCTTCAACAACCTATGCGGGGTTGAACAGTATGCCCAATCAGGCGGGAGTGGCAAGAAATTATAAAAGCTATCTCTATATCGGTATGAATCCTCAAACACCTATGGTCGGGGATATCAAGATCACCTATACCTACGCACCGGCAGGAGAGTATACATTTGCTGCTAAAGAAGAGGGAAAAAAATTGACCCATTATGTAACAGAGAATGGGAAAGAGTTTGTTTTTGTACGTAGCGGCAGAGTCTCTGCAAAAACCATTTTCAAAGAGGAGCTGGATGCCAATGCGGCACTGACATGGATACTCAGAGGGGTAGGACTGTTGGTAATGTTCTTTGGCTTTACGATGATCATGGGACCGATCGCGGCATTGGCAAAAGTGATTCCTGTACTCGGTTCACTTGCAAGCGGTGTGACAAGTATCGTTGCCGCCGTATTGACATTGATCTTGGGTTCTGTCATCATCGCACTGGCATGGTTTGGTTCGCGTCCAATGCTCTCTTTGGGGATCATTGGGATAGGGATCGCACTAGCTGTACTACTTGCGAAGTTCGGTAAGAAAAAAGTTCCATCAACATCGCCACAGGCTGCAACAGCAACTGCTTCAACACCTCCAGCAAGGCCTGAAAGTACTCCGCCGCCACAAAGAGATACCACTCCGCCACAAAGAGAAGATACGGTCACAGCTCCCGATAGAGAAGAGGGTGCTGCATCTTCAGAAACTGAAGAGAGTACATCGCCTTCAAGAAAAGCTGTTACACCTCCGCCCAGAGAGTCTTAAGGCGATAGAGTGAAACCTCTTAGCTCCTCATGGCATGCGGTGCAAAAGAGTATCGTTGCCCTTTTTCTGGTCGGGGTAACGGCAGTCATCGTCGTGAACTTTCCGGAAATGAAAAGGGGTGAAAAAAGCGGATGAGAAGTTCTATTTTTGATCTGAAATGCAGGAGATAGTAGCTTAATGCTGTGAATAAAAATGCAGAAAGATTAATGGTGGCATTAAAAAAGTTTCCAAATCCAATGTCCCTCAGTGTGGCAAGAGCAAAAATGAACAAAAAACTGAAATGAAAACCATACAAGAGGATCTTACGGTGGTCCATCTCTTTGTATGGAAAATATTGATACACCCAAACCCCTTGTAATTCTATTTTTTATTTTGCCTGGGTGATAAGTACACCCTCTAAAAGTTTGTCTATGTCCCCATCCAAAATAGCATCCACATTTGTAAAAGCCTGGTTGCTTCTGGTATCTTTGACCTGCTGATAGGGCTGCATGACATAGGAGCGTATCTGGTGTCCCCAGCCGATGTCTGATTTCTCTACACCGTCTATGGCAGCCTGTTTCTTAGCCATCTCATACTCATAAAGGCGTGATTTAAGCATTTTCATGGCAGCAGCTTTGTTCTTATGCTGGCTTCGGTCATTTTGGCACTGTACAACTATACCTGTAGGTTCATGGGTAATACGTATGGCTGATTCAGTTTTGTTGACGTGCTGTCCTCCCGCTCCGGATGCACGGTAAGTGTCTATTCGTATATCTTTATCTTCAATATCAATGTCAATATCATCATCGATCTCCGGTGAGACCATCACGGAAGAGAATGAGGTATGACGTTTGGCATTGGAATCAAACGGGCTGATGCGTACAAGTCTGTGGATACCGTTCTCTACTTTAAGGTATCCATAGGCATTCTCACCTTTGATGATGAAGCTTACATCTTTGATCCCCGCCTCTTCTCCTGCCTGATAGTCAAGTACTTCGACTTTAAAGTCATGACGTTCAGCCCAGCGCAGATACATTCGGTAGAGCATACTTGCCCAGTCCTGGGACTCAGTACCTCCGGCACCCGGATGGATGGAAACAATGGCGTTGTTCCCGTCATGTTCTCCGCTGAGCATCATTTGTACTTCAAGAGCATTCGTACTTTCCTGAAGAGAATCCGCATCTTCGTACAGCATCTCCAACGTATCTTCATCTTTTTCAGCTTTAGCCATTTCAAAATATTCTATGGCATCATGTACAGCATCATTGGCACTGTTGTACGTCTCCAATATACGTTCTGTTTTTGTTTTTTCCTGGGATATCTTCCCTGCATTGGCCGCATCATTCCAAAAGTTGGGATCTTGCTGCATCTGTTCTATCTCTTTGAGCCTTTTTTCCAAAAGGTTAGGTTTGACAATATTGGTAATGTTTTCCATCTTGACAGAAAGAGATTTTAAAAGTTCACTGTATTCGTATGCATCCATTCTTTATTCACTACTTTTTTGGTATGATTTTACCAAAATATAGCGAAATATGAGGTTAGGGATGATAATAGCCAGAACAATAGATGAACTTCAGGAGGCAAAGAGAGAACGTAAAGGCAGCATAGGGTTTGTGCCGACCATGGGTGCCCTGCATCAAGGACATCTTTCTCTTATACAGCAAGCCAGAAAAGAAAATGAACACCTTATCGTCTCTATTTTTGTAAATCCTACACAGTTCCTGGAAGGTGAAGATCTGGATTCCTACCCACGTAAAAATGAAGCAGATACCAAGATATGCGAACTTGCAGGCGTAGATATTCTTTTCATGCCGAACATAGATGCTATGTATGAAGCGGATGAACTCTGTATCGGTGCCCCGGCAATTCGTGGTTACATTCTTGAGGGGGAAAAGCGTCCGGGTCATTTTGACGGTATGCTGCAAGTGGTGATGAAACTGCTTAACCTCAGTGGGGCGACCAATGCCTATTTCGGTAAAAAAGATGCCCAGCAGTTAGCCCTTATTACACAAATGGTCAGGAACTATTTCATGGATGTCAATATTATACCCTGTGAGATCGTACGTGATGAAAGAGGACTGGCTTTGAGTTCCCGTAATGTGTACTTGCAGGGTGATGAAAAAGAGAGAGCCCTTTGTCTGTCACGTTCTTTGAAAAGAGCCACAAAGATGGTCATGGCAGGAGAATTGAACGTGGAAACCATCAAAAGAGAGATGTTCAATGTACTTAAAGATGCTGATAAGGTGGAGTATGTCGCCATTGTCGACAGAGCCTTTAATGCCTTGGAAGAAGTGGAGATAGGCAATACCATTATATTGGTAGCTGCATGGGTAGGAAAGCCCAGACTGATCGATAATATATGGATCTGATCTAAAACAGATCCTCAAAAAGTTCATGGGTTGACCTGTTCACCGTGGTTTTAGGTTTGGGTTGTGGTTTCAGGTCGTGTTTTATTTTTGGTTCTTTTTTGATCTTCGGTTTTTTTTCTATATGAAATAGCTCTTTTGCCGATCTTTTTTTTGCAGGCTCTTTTCGTTTTGGTTCGGGTATATCAGGTGGGGTAGGTACAGTCTGCTCTGTGACACTCTCTTCATTTCCATACAGAGGCTCCTCTTTTTGGGCTTCCAATACCTCTTTGGGATCGACTTTCAAATAGCCCTGTTCTACCAAGATCCTCACGATATTTTTAAAGGTAGGTACAGCCGATTGTGAAGCAAAGTATTTGTGATAGCCTTTGGCACGGATAACAAGTACACCAATGGTATATTTATGACCCTCTTTATCGTTGGCAAAGCCGTAAAAGCTGCTATGGTATTCCCTGACATAACGACCATGTTTTGCAATGTGGGCAGTTCCGGTTTTACCGCCTATCTCTAACCCCGGGTACCGGGCTTTTACTCCTGTTCCGCGTTTGACTACTTCCAAAAGGATATCGTGTATCTGCTCGGCAGCTTTTTTACTGACCGCATTCATATCTCCTACTTTCGGTTCCAGTGTATAGTGGTTTCCTTTTGCATCCTGAAGGTAATCTACGATGCGGGGGGTTACTGCTATACCGTTATTGTTAAAAGCACTGTAGGCTTTGAAGAGCTGTGCAAAGGTTACAAGCATACCATATCCGTATGCACTGTTGGCTCTGTGCATATTGTTGTTAAGCAGACGGAGCGGCTTGAGTTGGCCAGGCAGATCGCGTGACAGGTCAATACCTGAAGGTCTTGCTATTCCGAATTTGAGCAGTCCCTCCCTGAACTCCTGCCCGGTCAGTTCCCACGAGATCTGGGAGATCCCTACATTGGAGGAATGTACAATGATGTCTGTAGCAGTGAGTGAGTCAAACTTTTCATCATCCGTAATCGTTCTTCTTTTACCTATCTTCATACGTCCGTTATAGGTGTTGAATACAGTCATGGGCTGAACGACTTTATGATCCAATGCTATTGCCAAAGTGATAGGTTTAAGTACAGAGCCTGCTTCATAAGGGTATTCAGAGAATTTAGGGTTCAGTGCGGGGATGTCTTTTTGGGTAATGTGTGCAGGATCATAACGTTCTGAGCTTGCCAGGCTAAGTACTTTTCCTGTTTTGCTCTCCATCACACCTACGAGGATCTCATCGGCATCGATACGTCTTTTCATAGCATCAATCATCAGCTCTATCCTGCGTTGAAGTGCCAACGGGATATTGAGATGCAGATCCATACCATCCACACGTTGGATTTCTACACTGTTCTTATCATGTATCACAGCACCTACAACATCTCTTTTACCTTTGAAATAGCCATTTTTCTTTGAAGTAATATGTTTTTCATACTTTCGTTCAAGTCCTTTTTTCCCTTCAGGTCTAGTGTATCGTCCATCACTTTTTTTACCCACATATCCGAGGACAGGACTCATGACATCACCCAGCGGAAAGCGTCTGGTTTCACCATTTTCAATGATGTCCAGTCCGTAAAGCACTTCAATACCGTTACGGTTTTTGATGGAACGAAATACACCCAGTTTTCTGAGTTTATATGCAAGAGACTTGAGTTGCATAGCATGTCTTGAAGTAATACTGTTTGAAAGAATGATATTACTTTTTATCTCTTTTCCTTTACGGTTCTTAAATCGTTTACGTATGTCCGTCTCGGGGATACCGCTGTAAATACTGAAGAGTTTAATAAAGACTTCTTTTTTTTCCGGTACGATACTTGCACCGCGTATGACTGCCTGATAGGTTTTTTGGGAGCTGCTGAGCGTATAATTATCTGCAGAGATGATAGACCCGCGAAAAGATCTGTCATGGATAATAGTGTTATGATTGGGGATACGTCTGTCTGAAGTAACCGTTTTTAAAACAGATGATAAAAAGATTCCCATAGCAACTACTAAAAAGAGAAAAAGACCTAAAATTTTATATTTTCTTTTGTGAATTGCATTATTCTGTATTTTTTTATTCATATATCCCTCATCTGATGTAGAATTTTATCAAAGTTATCTATTAAATCTGATAAAATACTAATTAATATTATTCAAAGAGAATACAAGATGATAGATAAACCCCTTTTAGCTGCAGTAATAACACTTTTAACACTTTCATTGGTAATGAGTTATTCTCTCTCTACCTATACAGTGTTACATTTTCATTATACAGACTTTCATTTTTTTATTAGACAAGGTATTGCTGTTTTTATCGGTTTTGTTATAATGGTAATACTGAGTAAAATGGATCCGGACAGATGGTTTTCTATCGTTGGATTATTGCTTTTTATTCTCTTTTTTCTCCTTATGATCGTAATGCAGTTCTTACCCTCTTCATTGGTTAATGCTGTAGGCGGTGCAAAAAGATGGATTCATCTTGGCCCTATGTCTATTGCACCGGTAGAGTTTTTCAAAGTAGGATTTGTCTTTTTTTTAGCATGGAGTTTTTCCCGCAAACTTCTCTATAAAACAAAAATGGGTTTTATGGAAGAGATACGTGCATTTTCTCCTTATCTTGCAGTGTTTTTTTTAGCTGTTGTGATCATTGCCGTGTTTCAAAAAGATCTGGGTCAGGTAGTAGTACTGGGTGCGACCCTTTTGGTACTCTTTTTATTTATCGGCAGTTCTATAAAATTTTTTATTACACTTATGTCGGGTGCTTTCATTGCTGTAGTAGGACTTATTCTTTTCGCCCCCCACCGTATGGCACGGATAAAGAGTTGGTGGGGAACCGTACAGGACAATATACTTTCTGTGCTTCCTTTTGAATCGGTACAAAATCTTCGTATTGAAGTAGGTAAAGAGCCTTACCAGATATCCAATTCACTCAACGCCATCCATAATGGCGGATTCTTAGGTCAGGGTTTGGGGAACGGACAGTTCAAACTTGGGTATCTTTCAGAGGTGCATACAGACTTTATATTGGCAGGTATTACTGAAGAGTTTGGATTTTTAGGGCTTTTTTTAGTGGTAGCAACGATTCTTTTTATTGTCTTCCGTATTTTTAAAATTGCCTCTAAAGTGAAAGATCCCATGTATTATCTTTTTAGTATAGGTATAGGATTGCTGATCGCTTTTTCCTTTATCCTTAACTCCTATGGAATCTCCGGTATTACACCTGTTAAAGGGATCGCAGTACCATTTTTAAGTTATGGAGGATCACATATTTTGGCTTCGTGCATTGCCATAGGTATGGTGTTGATGATCTCAAAAAAAGTACCAAGAGACAGTCAAGGGAGAATATTATGAGTATTGTTATGACAGGTGGGGGTACAGGTGGACACCTTGCCATTATTAAAGCAGTAAAAGAGTATCTGAAAGATGACGAACTTATCTATATCGGTTCAACAAAAGGGCAGGACAAACAGTGGTTTGAAAATGATGATGACTTTACACATAAATATTTTTTTGAAACGCGTGGTGTAGTGAACCAGGGAGGCTTGGGTAAGATCAGATCACTCTTTATGATGTTCAAAGCAACATTGCAAGCGATCAAACTTTTGAAAAAGCATCAGGCAAAAGTTGTCTTTTCTGTAGGAGGATTTTCTTCCGCAGCAACAGCATTTGCAGCAAAGATCCTACGTATCCCTTTGGTGATACATGAACAAAATGCAGCACTTGGTTCACTCAATAGACTATTGAAGCCTTATGCAACAGCATTCATCTCCTCTTATCTGGAAGAGAGTCCTGTTAAAGCTTATCCCATAAAACAGATCTTCTTTGAGAATGCACGCATTCGTCATGAAGTAAAAACCATTATTTTTCTCGGTGGTTCACAAGGAGCAAAAGCCATCAATACCCTGGCACTTGAAATGGCAGAGGAACTCCGGAAAAAAGGTATCAGTATCATTCATCAGGCAGGTGAGAAAAATATAGAAGAAGTACAAAAAGCGTATGACAATCTGGGTGTAAAGGCAGAGGTATTTGGTTTTACTACAAAGTTGGCAGAGTACATGAAAAAAGCAGATATCGCCATAGCAAGAGCAGGGGCTTCAACTTTGTGGGAGCTTTCGGCAACCGCACTTCCGACACTTTTCATCCCCTATCCTTATGCAGCCGGTGATCATCAGTATTATAATGCACAGTTCCTGGTTAAAAAAGATCTTGGATGGTTGATGAGAGAAAATGAAATAGACATAGAAAAAGTATTGGTACTTCTTGATGAAAACTTGGAAGCAAAGAGTAAAGGGCTTATGGAGATCGTTGAAAAAGAGGGTAGTAAGAAGATTGCAGCACTTTTAAAAAAATGATAAAAAATTCTGATACAATAAATTTATTAAATTAAATTAATTTTATAAGGAGAATTGATGAAAAAGATAATAACAGGTTTATTTATTTTAGCTTTATTAACGTTAAGCCTTCATGCCTATGATAAAGCAGATAGAATACAGGATATGCAGACTATGGAAGCATCGATGGCACAGATACAAAAAGGGATACTGTATAACAATAAAAAAATGGTACTCCGGGGTGTAGAAAATCTAAAACAGGCATCAAGTAAAGTAGAGGTATCCCAGAAAACTGATATGGACTACAGTGCTACCTTTGCAAAAAAGCAAGCAACATCATGAAATTTGCAGATAAAGTCAAAGCAAATATAAAGGCAGGACATAAACATGCTGCAGCTACAAACTATACCAAAGTCTTAGATCAGTGTATCTCTTGTCATAATAAAATCAGAAAGTGGAATCAATAACAGAATAGCTTGAATCATTTACACAAATATGACACAATTTAGCGGAATAATATAAATATATTTTTAGACAAAGGAGAAATGATGAAAAAGTTAATCCGTCTAGTATCTGCCGGAGTAGCTGTATTTATGTTAAATGGATGTGGCGGTAGTGGTGATGATACTCCTTCAGCAGTGACAAATTTTTTGCTGACTTATGATGATATAAATGATATTTATGTTGGTGTAGCAGGGATAGATTACAGTTGTGGTCCAGATGCAGGTATTACGGATATTGATGGTGCGTTTACTTTTGTTCCCGGTGATGATTGTACCTTTTATGACCTAGATGATACATTGTCGCTTTCTGCCAATGAAGATGAACTTTATATCAGTGGAACAGCAGGAGGAGAAGTTGGAATAGCTGATATTTATTATTATTGTGACTCTTCAATAGATGGCGTCACAGATATTGACGGACAGTTTATTTTTGATCCATTTTCGTTTCCTCAAGGAGATGCCTGTACATTTGAATTTTGATTTTTTGCTTGTTATGCCTCTCCCAAGGCGTAACATATGCTGAAACATTCATATCATTACACATACCCTTTATCTCCCAATAACCACAATTTAGCTAAAATATCTTTCAATATACAATAAGATCTCATAAATGAGGTTGATATACAATTTTAGGGACATTTCATGGATATCAGACAATCCTTTTTAGACTATTTTCAAAGTAAAGGACATCAGCTTGTACCAAGTTCTCCGCTTGTACCGGATGATCCGACATTGATGTTTACCAACGCAGGGATGGTACAGTTTAAGAACATCTTTACAGGGGATGCACCTATCCCAAATCCGCCAAGAGCTACTTCTTCACAAACCTGTCTAAGAGCGGGTGGAAAACATAACGACCTTGATAATGTCGGTTACACAGCAAGGCATCACACTCTTTTTGAAATGCTGGGGAACTTCTCTTTTGCTGACTACTTCAAAGAAGAGGCTATCGCCTATGCATGGGAGTTCATTACGGATGAGAAGTATTTGAACCTTCCTGTAGAAAAACTGTGGGTCACGGTACATGACAGTGATGATGAAGCATATGATATTTGGAAAAAATACGTTGCCGAAGATCGCATTATGCGTTTTGGAGACAAAGACAACTTCTGGCAAATGGGTGATACCGGTCCCTGTGGTCCCTGTTCCGAGATTTTCTATGATCAGGGTGAAGAGAATTTTAACAGTTCTGAAGATGTGATGGGTGGAGAGGGGGATCGCTTCCTTGAAATTTGGAATCTGGTTTTCATGCAGTATGAAAGAGATGAGAACGGTACACTGAACCCACTCCCTAAACCCAGCATTGATACCGGTATGGGACTGGAGCGTGTAGTTGCCATTAAAGAAGGTAAATTAAACAACTACCACTCTTCACTTTTTATGCCATTTTTAGAGAAGATAGGTGAACTTGTAGGTATGCCTTATGATTATGAAGCAGATAACAGTGCCAGTTACCGTGTTATTGCAGACCATTTACGTTCCTGTTCTTTTTTACTTGCCCAAGGTGTAAACTTTGATAAAGAGGGGCGCGGGTATGTACTTCGCCGTATTATGCGCCGTGCCATTCGTCACGGATATCTGCTTGGACTGCGCGAGCCGTTCATGTATAAACTTGTAGATACGCTGGTAGCACTTATGGGGAAACAGTATGACTATCTGAACAGCAAAGCAGAAGCGATCAAAACTTCTATGAAACTTGAAGAAGAGCGTTTCTTTGCTACCATTGAAGCAGGGATCAAACTCTTTAATGAAGAGCTTAAAAATACTTCTGACGTGTTCAATGGTGAAGTAGCCTTTAAACTTTACGACACTTACGGCTTCCCGCTTGACCTCACTGAGGATATGCTTAGAGAAAAGAACATCAAGCTTGATATTGATGCATTCAATGCAAAAATGGAAGCCCAAAAAGCACAATCCAAAGCAAACTGGAAAGGTACAGGGGATGCTGCAGCGACCGGTGATTTTAAAGCACTTAAAGAGATGTTCGGTGTGAATGAGTTCACAGGCTATGAAAGTACTGCAGCTCAAGCCAAAGTACTGGCACTGCTGGATGAGGATTTTAAACAAGTAGACAGTATTGACGGTAAAGGCTGGGTACTGTTGGATAAAACACCGTTCTATGCCGAGTCAGGCGGACAAGTGGGTGATCGTGGGACGATCAAGGTAGCAGGTAGCA
This sequence comes from uncultured Sulfurovum sp., assembly GCA_913055205.1. Taxonomy (GTDB): domain Bacteria; phylum Campylobacterota; class Campylobacteria; order Campylobacterales; family Sulfurovaceae; genus Sulfurovum. The sequence goes on from CAJXJN010000003.1 coordinate 36,603, forward strand.
GTGAGCAGGTAGCAGTGAAAGATACCAAGAAATTCCTAGATATGAATCTTTCTGAAGTGGAAGGGAAACTAAGCGTGGGTGATGAGGTGGAGGTTGTGGTGGATAACAGCCGTGTTGAGATAGAAAAACATCACTCTGCGACACACTTGCTCCATGCAGCACTCAGAGAGATTCTGGGGGATCATATCTCTCAGGCAGGTTCACTCAATGATGACAAAAGACTTCGTTTTGACTTCTCTCATCCTCAGGCAATGAGTAATGAAGAGCTTCAAAAAGTAGAGGATTGGGTCAATGACAGGATAAGCCGAGCGATACCAAGAGAAACAAAGCTTATGAGTATTGATGAGGCAAAAAACTCCGGTGCAATGGCACTTTTTGGTGAAAAATACGGTGATGAGGTAAGAGTGGTAAGTTTTGGTGATGCTTCAGTGGAACTTTGTGGGGGTACACACGTAAGTAATGTCTCTCAAATAGGTCTTTTTATGATCACTAAAGAGAGTGGTGTGAGTGCAGGTGTCCGCCGTATTGAAGCGATCTGCGGCAGAGCAGCCGTAGAGAAGGTAAAAGCACTTAGAGATGAGATCACACAGATCAAAGAAGAAGTGAAAAATCAAAATCCGATAGCCGGTATCTCTAAACTCAAAGAGCAGATCAAAACACTTAAAAGTGAACTTCAAAGTGCACTTAGCAGTACAAAAAAAGAGTTGACCGCATTTGAGGTCAATGGTGTGACGGTCATCGTAGAAGAGGTAGAAGCCGGAGATATCAAAGAGCTTATCGATGAGGCGAAGAATAAGTATGAGAACATTGCCATTATGCTCTTCCAGAAAAAAGGTGACAAAGTCATGCTTGCTGCGGGTGCTAAAGGTACATCTGTAAAAGCGGGTGACTGGATCAAATCTATCGCACCGATCGTCGGCGGAGGCGGTGGCGGACGTCCTGACTTTGCACAGGCAGGGGGGAAAGACCCAAGCAAGATCACTACAGCGCTTGAAGAAGCAAAAACCTACCTTGCAGAGGTACTTGAAGGCGGGAACTAACGATGTATAGCCATACGATCGTTTTTTTGCATGTGCTCTCTGCTTTTATCTGGGTAGGGGGGATGATCGCCATTCGTGTGGCAGTTCATCCGGTACTGCAAAGCATAGAAGAGCCAAAGATCAAGCTGGGTAAGACTCTGGAGATCACCGGAAGACTTTTTCATCTGGTGATCCCCTTTATCATAATGCTTTTGGTAACGGGATTGATGATGGCTATCGCCACCAAAGGACATCACGGTGATCTAAAATCACTCTTTCTCTCCAAAGAGATCCTCTGGACGGTGATGTCACTGAATTTTAGTTATATGTACATGCGACGAAGAGTGGCATGGAAACTGTTTGAGGCAGGTAAACTACCTGAGGCTAAAGCGAAGGTGAAGCTTATTCCAAATGTGTTGCTGCCTGTTAATATCGGTTTGGGTCTGTTGGCTCTCTATCTGGGTGTGAGCCTTAGAGGTTTATAGTGATCTGTTTATGTTCATCTTCTGAGTCAAGAGCTTTACTTTTAAACCATTTTGGTGTGGATTTCATTCAAAAGTCTCCACAGTATGATGAAGAGCAGATCACAACAGGTATCGCCAAAGATTTTGTCTATACTGCAAGTAAAGGAAAACTTGAAGCTGCTATTCAAGAGTTTGGATTGGAAATACCGCTTCTATGTGCAGATACAGTTATTGCAGCTTCAGATGGGACTATCTTACGTAAAGCAAAAGATATAGAGGATGCAAGACGCATTTTAAACATCCAAAGTGGCTCAACCATTTCCATCATCTCTTCACTGCATTTCAGATCAAAAAAACTGCTTTTTACAGATATTTCAGCAACACATTATCATTTTGAAAAGTTCGAAGAAGATGATCTTGAAGCTTATCTGCAAAGTGGACTTTGGCAAGGTAAAGCCGGAGGTTGTATGGTTGAGGGGTTTTGTAAAAAGTACATTAAGTCTGTAGACGGATATGAGAGCACAGCAATGGGTTTACAGGTTGAAGTACTTTTGCCATGGATAAGATAATCCGTAGGGGTGCCCCTTGTGGGTACTCTTGGAGATTTGAGATAAAGGGCAACCACAAGGGATTGCCCCTACATAAGAAGGTAACCTATGTATGAAAATGAATTAAAAGCCCTGAAAAAAGCCGGACGCTTTAGAGAGCGTAAGCTTTTTGATGACAGATTGGATGATCTGGCATCCAATGATTATTTGGGATTGTCGCAGAATAAAAAGCAGTTCACCAAAGCAGTAAAGCTTGTAAAAGAGTATCAGACTTTAAGTTCTAAAGCCAGTATGTTGGTCAATGGTTATCATCCAATTCATCGTATCTTTGAAGTGACCATGGCAGAGCAGAACGGTTTTGAAGAGGGGTTGGTGGTAGGAAGCGGATTTCTTGCCAATATGTCACTCATAGAGGCACTGGTGCGAAAAGGTGATAGGTTATTCATGGATGAGGAGTATCATGCTTCGGGTGTGATGGCAGCACAGCTTCTGGGTGACAGGGTCGTGACCTTCAAGCATAATGATGTAGATGATCTAAAGCAGAAATTAGTCCAATATCCGGCAAAAAGACAGATCATTGCTGTAGAAGGTGTTTACTCTATGAGTGGTGATCTCTGCCCAAAAGAGATATTTGATCTGGCAGATGAAGCGGGTGCATTGCTCATTGTCGATGAAGCCCACAGTGCAGGTGTTTTAGGAAAAAAACTTTTGGGTATCTTTGAGTATTACGGTATTACTGTCAATGAACTACATATTAAAATGGGTACATTGGGTAAAGCCTATGGGTCATATGGTGCATATATCCTGGCTTCGTCTGAGATCATAAGTTTTTTAGTCAATAGAGCAAAACCTATTATCTACTCCACGGCACCTTCTGTTTTTGATACAGCATTGGCACTGGTGAATGTAAAGCATATCCGTAAAAATGCAAAAAAATACCGAAAAAAGATCCAGGAGAGGCAAACTGTTGTAAGAAAAATGATGGGTGTTCCTTGTCATAGTTTGATCCTGCCTATTGTTATGCCAAGTAATGAGTATGCTCTGTATATGCAAAAAGGATTGATGTCTCAAGGCTATTTGGTGGGAGCGATACGTCAACCAACCGTAAAAATACCTATACTCAGAGTGATACTCAGCCTGGGTGTATCTAGCAAAAAGCTTCAGCATGTATTAGCACTCATTAGTCATAACACGGTACAATAATAGAATTATTTTAAAATGAAAGGTCTATGTGTTTAATAGTCTAGTTAAAGGTTCCATTATCTTAGCGATGATCTTTGCTGTGGCACTTACTGCGGCATTTATCTATGCCTATGAAGAGATCTCTTTGGATGCTGATAAACTTATCAATTACAAGCCTGAAACCTCTTCTGTCATATTGGATAGAAATGGTGAAAAGCTTGCGTATGTTTTTAAAAAACAACATCGTCTTTATGCCCGTTATGATGAACTCCCGAGCTTCCTGGTTGAAGGACTTATCGCTATGGAAGATACAAAGTTCTTCGAACACAATGGTGTGAATCTCGATGCAATTTTAAGAGCTATAGTAAAAGATATTCAGGCAGGGAAGTTTGTAGAAGGGGGAAGTACTTTAACCCAGCAGCTTATCAAAAATAAAATTCTTTCCAATGAAAAGAAACTGGCACGTAAGATCAAAGAGGCGATACTGGCACTGAAGATAGAGCATGAATTAAGTAAAGAAGATATTATTGAACGCTATCTTAATGAGATCTCCTATGGAAATAATTATTTTGGGGTAAAAACAGCTGCCAATGGGTACTTTCATAAAGAGCTGAATGAGCTGACACTCAAAGAAGCAGCTATTTTAGTTGGCCTACCCAATGCTCCAAGTTATTATAATCCGCTTAAGCATTATAAACGTGCTTTGAACCGTGCCAATAATGTACTTTATCGTATGAAAAGTATAGGGTGGATCACTCAAGATGCTTATCTGAAAGCGGTGAAAGAGTCACCTAAAATCTACAAAACATCACTCACACAAAATGTTGCACCTTACATTGTGGATGAAGTATTGAGACGTTTTAAGGGAAAACTTGGGGATATACGTACAGGCGGGTATCAGATCTATACTACCATTGATATGAAACAGCAAGCCATTGCAAGAGAAGCGGTCTCTTTTGCCTATAAAAAAGCATTGAAAAAATATAAAGAAAAACCGGAAACTTCTACTCTCAATACAGCATTTGTGGCAGTAGAGAGCAAGACAGGTGATATCTTGGCAATGGTGGGTGGCGCAGATTATAAGAGGTCCGCATTCAACCGTGTGACACAGTCTGTACGACAGCCTGGTTCTGCATTTAAACCGTTCATCTATCAGACAGCATTGGATATGGGTTATAATCCTGCAAGTCCTTTGACCGATCTGGCACGAACATTTCAGTATTACTATAAGGGTAAGCCAAAAATCTGGTCACCCAAGAATTATGAACGTGACTTTAAAGGCTTTATTAGTCTAAGAGAAGCACTGGTCCATTCAAGAAATCTTGCGACTATTAATCTTGTAGCGGATATAGGGGTGAATACGATCCGTAAACGGTTGGCATTTCTGGATGTCCCCCACATCCCCAGAGATATGTCTATTGCTTTGGGTAATCTTGGGCTAAGTCCTCTTAAAATGGCACAGATCTTTTCCGTATTTGCCAATGCAGGACATATGATCGAGCCAAGGCTGGTCAGTAAGATCATCTCCAAAGAGGGAGCTGTCCTGTATGAGACACGTCCTAAAGAGATAGCTGATTTCACAACGCCTGAACAGGCATATCTTATGACGGATATACTGAAAGATGTAGTAAAAAGAGGTACAGGTAGAAATGCACGTGTAGAAGGGTTAGAACTTGCAGGAAAAACAGGTACAACCAACAATGGTGTTGATGCTTGGTTCTGCGGATATTCACCTACTGTTGAGGTGATTTCATGGTTCGGACGTGACAATAACAAACCCATAGGACGCAGAGGAGCAACAGGGGGTGCTTTAGCAGCACCGGCATTTGCTTACTATTTCAAGAAACTGATCGAACTCTATCCTGATACAAAACGAACCTTTGACATACCTCAAGGAGTCTTTAGGGGAGAGTATGAGGGGAAGAGTGAATTATATACTGTAAATTCACCACTTCCAACACATAAAAAATCTCAAAATGGAGATGAATATATGTTGGCTGGAGATGAGAATGTGGAAGATATCAGTCCGGAAGAAGATATGGGATTGGCAGAAACGATTAATATAGATGAAGACCCTGAGGAGGAAATTCAAGAAGAAGATGATCCTTTACATCCAAAAAGAAATGTACCTAAAACACCAGTTTCAGAAGATAGCGGAACACTGTTCTAATGTCAAAAAAAGAGCTTATATTCGTTGTAGATCCTATGTGCTCATGGTGTTGGGGATTTGCACCTGTCATGGAAGAGTTACGTGCTACACTGTCTGATAGCTATGATCTTTCATTGGTGATGGGCGGATTGCGTACAAAAGGTGAAATGATTTGGGATGCATCATCCAAAGAGTATCTCAAAGGACATTGGGAAGAGGTGGAAAAAAGAACAGGGCAAACTTTCCGCTATAGTTTATTTGAAAAAGAAGAATTTGAGTATGATACCTATCCTTCTTGCAAAGCGATTGTGACAGTACGTGAACTTTTTGGAATGAAAAGTGCATTTGATTATTTGCATACAATACAAGAAGCATTTTATACCAGAGGTGAAGACGTTACAAATGTAGATGTTTTAATCACTGTATTAAAAGAGACAGGATTAGACAGCACATTGTTTAAAACATTTTTTCAAAGCGAGAGAGCTGAGCTTCTTATGCAACATGATTTTGCGAAAGCACGATCCATGGGAGCTAATGCATTTCCTTCAGTTGTCATTATAGATGAAGAGGGACATATGGTATGCCAAAAAGGCTATAGAAGTCTACTTGAAATGAAAAAAAATATTGAAGGAATATGATGCATAGTTTTGCACCGGAGATCATACTGATTACTATATTGGGATTGGTTGTCTTTTCAGATGCTGTTGCCAATAAACTGAAAATTCCTTCAGTCTTTTTACTTCTTATAGGCTCATATATAGTCTACACATATGTACCGATAGCTGTGCCCATAGATTTAAAACACTATTTTGATACGATCATTTTATTCTGTATTCCTCTTATTTTTATGGGTGATGCGCTGCATTTGCATTTCTCTGATATCAAAAAGTATGGTTTGGATATCTTTTATTTAGCGGTTGTAGCTGTAGCACTCTCCATCTCTATAGGTGCAAGTTTGTATTATTTTGGAGTATTTGAAGGCTTGACTTTGGGTGCCTATGTATCGCTCTTTGCGATCAATATGGCCACAGATGCCGTCAGTGTACAGTCAATACTATCCAGATTTAAGGGTATTTCTCACCATATCAAAGTGCTTATAGAAGGTGAATCTTTAGGTAATGATGCTACGGCTGTTATTGCTTTTTTCTTCATAGGATTACCATGGATGATGAGCGGAGAGATAGACGCAGGCCATGCTGCCATGGACGCACTGCGTGTATTTATAGTGAGTCTGGGTATTGGTATTGCTATAGGCTTTTCTTTTTATATGCTGATGAAACTCTTTTCTGATAAAAGAGGTGAATTCTTTGCTTTTATTGTAGAAGCCTATCTTGCATATGTTATTGCTGAAGAGATGCATGTGAGTGGGATCTTGACACTTATTACAGCGATTATTGCAACCAACGCCTGGATCGATATGGATATAAAAGCTATGGAAGATGCTGACGCGCATAAAAACAAAAGTTTTATGCGTACATTGCGTTTAGGAAATATAGGTGCTACGACAAAAGAGAGACTGGAATACATCTATGAAATGGCAAAAGAGTTTGGATACATTGCAGCGGTCATGATATTTTTTGTGTTGGCAGAGATGGTGCATCCTCAGAAGCTTTGGGAGTACAAAACAGAGATACTGATTATGTTCGGTATTACGACACTTATAAGAGCTGTCTCTATGGCAAAATTTGCATTTATCGGTGATAAAGTGAGACACATCGCACCTGTAGGCGTAGAGGGTTGGTTTATATTGACCTTCTCAGGTATGAAAGGAGCACTTTCCATTATACTTGTACATATGATCCCGGACAGCTTCGCGTATAAAGAACTTTTTGAAGCGGTAACAGTAGGTGTAGTGGTACTTTCTATCTTTGTATATGGTACGGTATTGTGGGTGTATTTCACATTTAAGCCTAAAACGGAAGCTTCGATATTTAAAGGGCACCTCTAAATATTAAAAGTAGAGAAAATAGCAAAACTTCCCTATGATAGATTTGATTTTATTAAATGCATTATAGAGTAAAACGATAAATATAAATGAAGTAACTTTTTCCGGGATGTTCGGTAAAACTAAATTAACAATTGATTAGATGATGAAAGTGAGATAAGTATAAGAGTTTTCGGGCAGAAGCCCGAAAGGTTCTAGCAAGAATACGTAGCAATGTACTCAAATGCTGTTGGACGACCCTCTACTGGGTAAACATGTCTGTCAAACATATATTGAGAATATTCCATAACATAGTCAGAACTCATAATAGGAGCTAGGAAATCGTGATCTTTTTCAAGTCCTTCTAATGAATCTCTAAATGTACTTGGTAATTCAGGGATACCTCTTTCAGCAAGCTCTCTTCTTGAAATTTCAAAAAGATCTTCATTTACAGGACCGACCAATGGGTAACCGCCTTTTTTGATACCGTCAAGACCTGCCATCATTAATACTGAGAATGCAAGGTATGGACATGCAGTAGAGTCTGGGAATCTTGTCTCAATTCTAACAGCTTTTTCACCTGCACCATAAGGGATACGACAAGCAGCTGAACGGTTTTGGCTAGAGTAAGTAAGAATTCTTGGAGCTTCAAACCCTGGTAAAAGTCTTTTATAAGAGTTTGTACTTGGGTTTGTAAATGCTGCAACCGCTTCTTTGTGTGCAAAGATACCTGAAAGGTAGTCAAGTGCTGTTTTAGAAAGGTTTGCATATGCACCTTCTTCGTAGAACAGGTTAACACCGTCTTTCCAGAGTGACTGGTGTACGTGCATACCGTTTCCGTTGTCATTATAAATAGGCTTAGGCATGAATGTTGCAGTTTTACCGTTAAGATGGGCTACCATTTTAACAACATATTTGTATTTTTGAACATTATCTGCAGCAGTGATGATGTCAGAGAATACAATACCGATCTCATGCTGCCCTTGTGCCACTTCATGGTGACCAAGTACTACTTCAAGACCTACTTCTTCAAGAAGCATCATCATCTCAGCTCTAAGATCTACAGCAGAGTCAGTAGGCATTACTGGGAAGTAACCACCTTTGATTCTAGGTCGGTGACCCATGTTTCCATACTCACCGTAATCTTCAGCATCTGCCCAGTGACCTTCGTCTGTTTCTACTTTGAATGACTGGTGGTTGTCTTTGTCTACGATCTTTACATCATCAAAGACAAAGAATTCATTTTCAGGACCGAAGTATGCAGCATCTGCAATACCTGCTTCATCCAGTGCTTTGAGGGCTTTTTTAGCGATAGATCTTGGACATTTAGCATAAAGCTCATTTTTGTAAATGTCATATACATCACAGATCACACATACAGTGCTGTCTGCTGTAAAAGGGTCCAAAAATGCAGACTCTACATCTGGCTTAAGAAGCATATCGGATTCATTGATCGGCTGCCAGTTTTCGATAGAGGAACCATCAAACGGAAGACCGGCTTCAAGCATACCATCATCTACAGCGCTCGCTCTGTATGAAATATGGTGCCATGCCCCTTTAATATCTGTAAATCTAAAGTCAATAAACTCAACTTCATTTTCTTCACAATATTTATTAAATTCTGCTACATTGTTTACGAATTTACCCATGTTGTAATTCTCCTAATTAAATTTTATCCACAGATTATAACCATTATAAGATAAATATTTTCAGCATTTTTGCCTAAAAAGTAATCAATTCCTTATCTCTATCTTGAAAAGTAACAGCTTTAGTGTAACCTACCTCTTTTGCAAGGCTAATGACCTTGTCATATCCAAAGCCGATCTGGTCTACCGAATGGGCATCTGAAGAGAAAGTAATAGGTATGTCAAGAGCATAAGCTTCCTGCAGTAACAACTTGGAAGGGTAGATCTCTGCTACAGGTTTGCGAAGACCTGCTGAGTTGAGTTCGAGCACCATGTTGGATTTTTTAATGGCTTGCAGTGCATCTTTTGCTAAAATACGTGTATCCTGTTTTGGCATGAATTTAAATACTTTGATAAGATCCAAATGTCCTGCTATGTCAAACTTCCCACTTTTTGCCATTGCTTCTGTGGCCTCAAAATAGGCTTTCCATATTTCATCGATATCTCTATTTTTATATCCACCGATGAATTCCGGATTGTCAAAGCTCCATTTGTCTATGAAGTGCACAGAACCTATAAGGTAATCTACATTCGCGCCAAGTACACGTTCATCCATATGTCCCGGCAGGTAATCTACTTCATAACCTAAAAGGATGCGGATATCATTTTTATACTTCTTTTTAGCATGCAAAACATCATTTGTATATGCTTGCATCTCGGAAAAAGCCAAACGATACTCGGGGTCAAAATCCATAGGTGCATGTTCAGAAAAACCATAGATGTCTATGCCAAGGTCAATGGCTCTTTGGACGTATTCATCTACAGTACCTTCTGCATGGTTACAACGTGCGGTATGGTTGTGTAAGTCTATTCTCATTTTATTATTCTTATTTGTTAATTTTTTATGTCTATTTTAACATAAAACCTGTTTTTTACTACTAATAGGGTAAAATAAGAGCAAAATTATAATGAGATTCGTCATCCTCGTACTTGATACGGGTGTCCAAAGCTGAAGTTACAGTTTGAATTATGGATGCTAGTGTGCCCAAGGAAATGCCCTTGGGGTGCAAGTCCGAGAATGACGCGAAATTATATTCTAGGAAAAAGATGACAAATCAAAACAGAGTAGAACTTTTAGCACCTGCAGGTAATTTGGAGAAGATGAAAATTGCTCTGAACTATGGTGCAGATGCTGTTTATGGTGGTACGAGCACCTTTTCGTTGCGTATTCGTTCCGGTAAAGAGTTCGATATGGACTCTTATGCTGAAGGGATTGAATATGCACATAAGTTAGGGAAAAAAGTTTACTGTACCATCAACAGTTTTCCTTTTAACTCACAACTGAAACTCTATGAAAAACACATTGCTAAAATGGCAGAGCTCAAGCCTGATGCACTCATTATTTCCAGCCCGGGAATCGTAAAAATGGCTTCTAAAATAGCACCGGATATTCCTCTGCACCTTTCTACCCAGGCAAATGTGATGAATGCGCTTGATGCACAGGTCTATTATGACTTGGGCGTAAAGCGTATCATCGCAGCACGTGAGATCAGTTTGAAAGATTGTGAAGCGATCAAGTCTGTAATCCCGGACTTGGAGTTGGAAATATTTGTTCACGGTTCCATGTGTTTTGCCTATAGCGGACGTTGTCTTATCTCTACGCTTCAAACAGGGCGTGTGCCTAACCGCGGAAGCTGTGCCAATGACTGCCGTTTCCCTTATGAGATCTATGCCCATAATCCTGAGAGTGGTACGACCTTTAAGCTTGAAGAAGAGGGTGAACTAGGTACCTATATCATGAATGCAAAAGATATGAACATGGCGTCACATGTAGATGAGATCTTGCGTTCAGGTGTGATAGACTCACTTAAAATAGAAGGACGTACAAAGTCACCTTACTATGCAGGTGTGGTAACAAAAGCGTATCGTCATGCAATAGACGACTTCTATGCAGGTGACTTTGATGCAAAACGTTATCAGGCAGAGTTGAACACTACACAAAACCGTGGATTTACCGATGCCTATCTTATCTCTCGTCCTTTTGAGAAAAATGATACAGAGTCACATGGTTTTACGATTCAGAATGGTACCCATCAAGTCGCAGGGCTGGTAGGTGAAGATGGCAAGACATGGCGTTGTAAAGACAAAACCTGTGTGGGTGACTCAGTGGAGATCGTTCTACCCGTAGGTGCAAGTGTTGAAGAACTTGACAATGAGTATGGGAAGATAGATGAGGTAGCAGGGCGTTATTGGCTTACCTTTAAAAAGATCATCTCAACAACAGGCAAAGAGTTTGAGTGTATTCACAGCGGTGATCTTAATGACATCATTTTACCAACGACTTTACCGGGATATACCATCCTTAGACGTGGTATAGATGAGGCATTGGAGAAAAAGGGACTTGTAGAGTCAGATGAAGAGATGAAACAAATGTTTCAAGAGAAAAAATAGATACTTGTTCCCAAGCTCCAGCTTGGGAATGCATATTTGAGTTCACTAGGCTGAAAAAGTAATTTGTTTATTGAATTGAAGTATGCATACCGCCTTGGGAGAGGTGGAACGAGATGCTTATGGTAATTTAAAGGAAAAAATATGAAATTTGTATCGATTGTAATTGGAAGTAAAAGTGACTATAGCGTGATGAAAGAGTGTGGAGAGACATTAAAAAAGTTTGGTGTACCTTATGAACTTATCATCTCTTCTGCACATAGAAGTCCGGAAAGAACAAAGAACTATATCAAAGAAGCTGAAAAAAAAGGTGCACAGGTATTTATAGCAGCAGCAGGTATGGCAGCACACCTTGCAGGTGCACTTGCAGCAAGTACAACTAAGCCGGTTCTTGGCGTGCCTATGGCTTCCGGGGAACTTAGAGGAGAAGATGCTTTGCTTAGTACAGTGATGATGCCTGGCGGTATGCCGGTAGGTACACTCGCCATAGGTAAGGCAGGAGCTGTCAATGCTGCATACTTAGCGATACAGATCATGGCACTTAGTGATGATGAATTGAAAGTGAAACTTCAGGAAGACCGTATCAGCAAAGCCAAAAAAGTGGAATTAGACTCTAGTGAGATAGAAACAATCCTTTAATAAAGAGAATATGAATGAATAAAGACAGTATAACATTTAGTGAACTACTACTAAAACTTCAACAATATTGGGCAGATCAGGGGTGCAATATTGTACAACCGTATGATATCCCTTCTGGAGCAGGGACATTTCATCCTGCAACACTGCTTAGAAGTTTAGACTCTAAACCTTGGTCTGCTGCATATGTGGCACCGTCACGTCGTCCAACAGATGGACGTTATGGTGAGAACCCAAATAGACTTGGTGCGTATTATCAGTTTCAGGCACTGATTAAACCAAGCCCGGATAATATCCAAGAGCTTTATTTGAAGTCGTTGGAGTACTTGGGACTGAATCTGCAAGAACATGATATTCGCTTTGTTGAAGACAACTGGGAATCTCCGACACTTGGTGCATGGGGGCTTGGCTGGGAAGTATGGCTTGACGGTATGGAAGTCACACAGTTCACCTACTTTCAACAGGTAGGCGGTATCGCCTGTGATCCTGTAGCGGTGGAGATCACCTATGGTACAGAGAGACTTGCAATGTATCTGCAGGGTGTTGAGTCGGTATTTGATATTGTCTGGAACAGAAACGGTGACGAAGTGACAACGTATGCAGATGTACACAAAGAGAGTGAGTATGAGTTTTCCAAGTATCACTTTGAAGTAGCAACAGTAGAAAAACTGTTTCAACACTTTGAAGATGCAAGTGCAGAGTGTAGACTCTGTTTGGAAAAAGGGTTGCCTCTTCCGGCGTATGATCAGTGTATGTCGGCTTCACATGCTTTTAATGTACTTGATGCGAGAAAAGCCATCTCTCAGGCGCAGAGACAGAACTATATTTTGAAAGTACGTGAACTTTCTATAGGCTGTGCGCAGTTGTATAAAGCTCAGGAAGAAGAGCGCAACAAAAGAGTAAGAGGTTGAGCAAGGGCAACCACAAGGGTTGCCCCTACAGGATATAAAAATATGTAGGGGTGCCCCTTGTGGGCACCCAAGATATGGGAAATAATAATGATACTACAAGAAATATATGATTTTTTGGACAAAATCAGTCCCTTCGAACTTCAGGAAAAATGGGATAATTCGGGGCTTATTGTAGGTGATATGCGTAGAGATGTTTCACAAATAGTAGTGGCATTAGATATAGATGAAGAGATGATAGAGAGTACAAAAGAAGAGACACTTTTTGTAGTCCATCATCCTCTTATCTTTGGGAAGATGAGACAGCTTGATTTTTCCAAATACCCTTCTAATTTACTTGAAAAAATGATACTGAAAAAGCAGTCACTCATTGCCCTGCATACCAACTTTGACCAAACCCATTTGAACAAATATGTATTTGAAAAAGTTTTGGGTTTCAAGTTGGAATCACAAAATGCCTTTGTGTGTACGACAAGAGGCAAGTGGCACTACAAAGAGCTTCTTGTGTTACTTAAAGAGAAATTAAATCTATCCACACTCAAAGTAGTGGGGAAGAAAGAGAATATCACTTCAATCGCACTTATTACAGGAGCAGGGGCTTCACTTATGGATGAGGTAGAGGCTGATTGTTTTTTAACGGGGGATATTAAGTACCACGATGCGATGAAAGCAATGAGTGAAGATTTGATGATGGTAGACATCGGACATTATGAAAGTGAGAAGTTTTTTGCCCAGGTTATTTTGGATGAGTTGAAAGTTTTACCTCTTTTGGCTATAATTTCAAATTCAAAAAACCCATTTCATATTGAAACACTATAAAATAGGTTAAAAAGTTTTGTAGAACCGCTACAGAAAATACCCGTAAATTCCAAAAGGACAAAGATTGAATAAACATCTAAATGAGCTGATAGAGCTTTCAAAAATTGATCAAGCGATCGATAGCTATAACCCACAACTGGAAGCTGCAGATAAAAAAGTAGCAAAAGTACAAAAGAAAATCAATACAGCAAAAGCTGAACTGGATGATCTTAATACTGCTATTGCGGAGAATGAAGAGAAAGTAAAAAGTTTTGAAGAACAGTTGGTATTGCTTAACGAGCAACTCGTTTCAAATGCAAAAAAATCCAAAGATATCACAACAGAAAAAGAGATGAAAGCACTTTCTCTTGAAGAGGATATCGCTAAAGAAAAGATGACATTTGCAAATGAAGAGATAGAGAGACTTCAAGGTATTAATGAAACAAAAACAGCACTTCTTGATGAGGCAAATGAAAAGCTGAAAGCACTTACAGCTGATTTTGACAAGATCAATGAGGAAGTATCTGCCGAAAAAGCTGAAATAGAAAAAAGTAAAGGTGAACTCTTTGTAAAAAGAGAAGAGCTTAGCAGAAATATTGAACAAAAAATACTTTCATTTTATGAAAAGATCCGTACATGGGCTGGTAATACAGCGGTAGTACCAGTGAAAAAACAGGCATGTTACGGATGTTACATGAAACTCAACGACAAGACTTACTCAGAAGTGATCAAAGCGGATGAGATCGTCAATTGTCCTCACTGTGGTCGTATTCTTTACATCGAAAGTGTTACAGAAGAGGCGTAAACAATAGAGCGTTCAGCGTTTAGCGTTTAGCGTTCAGAAGAGTGAGAAGAATTCTCACTTTATTTTGGAGGCAGTGTGGATCAGTTGTTTTTTTTCTTCTATGCATTAGCTTCCATTATTATCTACCTGGTGGCATCCCCTCTCTTGCTGCTTTTTTCTTTTAAAACGAAATATAGAGATTCAATTCCTGCTAGGTTTTTTTTATGGAACAATAAGCCTTTAAGCCCCAATGGTATTTGGTTTCACTCTTGTAGTTTTGGTGAGGCGAAAGCCATCAAGCCTTTAGTGGATGCATTACCAAAGGATATTTTGCGTATGAGTACCACTACACATACAGGTTTTGAAGCTATTGGTGAGTATACGAAAGAGTGTAGATATCTTCCTTTTGAACCTTTACTTTTTGCTTGGTTGAAGCCACAAAAAGTATTGGTTGTGATGGAGGCAGAGTTTTGGTATCTGCTTTTTGCTTTGGCACAAAGAAGAGGAGCCAAAACACTACTTATCAATGCACGTATGAGTGACAGGTCTTTTCCAAAGTACCAAAAGGTAGGGTGGCTCTATAGACATATTTTTAAACATATTGATGAAGTCTATGCTCAAACCTCTAAAGATAAAGAGCGCTTGGAGTCTTTGGGTGCAAAAAATGTTGTGGTGACAGGTAATATCAAACTTTCACACTTGCCAAAAACGACTAAGGATTTAGAAAAACCTTCTTCTTTGCTAGTCTGTGGGGCAAGCACACATGAGGGAGAGGAGTCTCTTGTCCTTGAAGCCTTTGCCAAGTTGAAAAAAGAGAAGCCTGAAGCAGTATTGCTTTTAGTGCCACGACACCCTGAACGCTTTGACAAAGTATCAACCATGGTAGAAAACTTTGCAAAAGTACATGGGCAGAGCTGGCAGAGGTACTCACAAAATACCAAGATGCAAAGTGATATTATCCTGGTGGATACTTTAGGTGAGTTGGTTAACATGTATGCTATTTCAGACATTGTTATACTTGGAGGAGCTTTTGAGCCTATAGGTGGACATAATGCAGCTGAAGCAGCGCAGTTTGGATGCAAGATCATCTCAGGTAAACACTACTTTAATCAAAAAGATATTTTTGATGCAGTAGAAGGAATCTCTATAGTGGAAGCTTCTAATCTTTCTCGTAGATTGTTGCAGTACACTGTACTGAAACCTACGAGGATAAAAAGCAAGAGTGATATCACTCTTATTGTAGAGAGTTTAAAAGATGTTTTATAATATTGATGGAGATAGTGTAAGCATACGTATCAAGGCACAACCGGCAGCAAGTAAAAATGAATTTTGCGAAATCTATGGGGATGATGCCATCAAGATACGCATCAAGGCACCGGCAGTAGAGGGTGCAGCAAATAAAGAGTTGGTGAAATTTCTTGCCAAAAGTTTTAAAATTTCAAAAAGTGATATACTTTTTAAAACAGGACAAAACAGCAAGATAAAAATAGTGGAGTTCCCGCTAAGTGATAAATTTAAAGAATGGATAAAAGAAAATGGCTACAGATAAAGCATATAAAGTACTAGCGCAGGCAAAAGATATTTCAAATAAGAAAGCAAAAGAACTCATAGACAGAGGGCTTGTCTATGTGGAAGATAAAAAAGTTAAGATAGCAAGAGCGGAGATCTCTACCGATACGAATTTTCGTATAGAGTACCCGGATGATATAGAGATACTCTATCAAGATGAAAACATCGTTGCAGTCAACAAGCCTGCACAGGTAGACAGTTATGATATTCAAGATGCCATAGAGGGTGCAGAACTTCTCCATAGACTAGACCGTGATACTTCAGGGGTTCTACTTCTTGGAAGAAACGAAGCGTTCATCAAACAAGCCATTAATGAGTTTAAAAACAGACGTGTTGAAAAGCACTATGTGGCATGGGTAGAGGGTGTACTCTATGAAGAAATAGAGATAGATGAGCCTATCTTTACCATCAAAAAAGGGAAAGCTTTTTCAGTCATAGACCCTGTGCGTGGTAAAAAGGCCTACACAAAGGTAAAACCTGAAGAGATACAGGGTAAAAAATCCAAAGTATGCATAGAGATCACTACAGGAAGAACCCACCAGATCCGTGTACACCTTGCAAGTATAGGGCATCCTATCGTAGGAGATGAGCAGTATGGAAGTCGTACACAGGCTAAACGTGTACTGTTACACTCATCACAAATGAAGATATTTGATTATGAGTTTAATGCCAGAGAGCCAAAAGATATAGCTAAATATAAATAATGATTTTAAGCCCGAGTAGGGTAAAATCGCGTCAATATAAATAATAAAAAATTTAAGAGATGTTCTATCATTTGACATTAAATGCGACAAGTCGCATAAGCCAACTGCTGAAGTTGACATAGTGTCAGCGTAGATTTTTGGGCTTTGCTCAAAAAACGTCCGAAATAATATAAGGGTGAAAAATGTTTGATACTTTAACTGACAGTTTTAAAAATGCCATAGGCAAGATCCGTTTTCATGATGATGACAAGGCGCTTAAAAAAGCAACAACCGAACTTAAAAAGTCTCTTCTCAAAGCAGATGTGCACCATAAGGTAGTCAAGGATCTCATTGCTACGGTTGAGACTGAGACGAAGAAAAATGGTGTAGGAAAGGATAACTTTTTAAAGGCACTGCAAGATAAACTTACGGATATTCTTACCATAGAAGGTGCATCTAAAGGGTTTACTTTTGCATCAAAGCCTCCTACTGTTGTCTTGATGATAGGTTTACAGGGATCCGGTAAAACAACTACAACAGGAAAACTTGCCTATTTCCTTAAAGAACAAAAAAAGAAAAAAGTACTTGTTGTTGCAGCCGATCTACAGAGACTTGCAGCGGTAGAGCAACTCAGACAGATCACTTCCGGGATAGAAGTAGAGCTTGTGGCAGATGAAAATGCGACACCTACGCAAATAGTAAAACAAGGTCTGGAAAAAGCTGAAAAAGAACTTTATGATGTTGTTCTCATCGATACAGCCGGTCGTTTGGCTATCGATGATGAGCTGATGGATGAGCTTGCAGAAGTTAAAAAAGTAGCCGATCCGGATGAACTTTTCTATGTAGCTGATGCAATGACGGGGCAAGATGCAGTCAGAACAGCACAAACTTTTAAAGAGAAGATCGGTATTACAGGTGTTATTCTTACAAAATTTGATGGTGATTCTAAAGGTGGGGTTGCACTTGGACTTACGCAGCAAGTAGGTGCACCACTTCGTTTCATTGGTGCGGGTGAAAAGATGCCTGATCTTGAGCAGTTTATTTCAGACAGGATCGTAAGCCGTTTAATGGGTGCAGGAGATGTGGAATCACTGGCTGAGAAAGCAGCTGCAGCCATCGATCCAAAAGAAGCAAAAAGAATGACCCAAAAGATCAAAAAAGGTCAGTTTAACTTCAATGATTTCCTTGATCAGATGGAACAGATGAAAAAACTGGGAAGTATGAAATCCATTATGGGAATGATCCCGGGTATGGGAAATATGGCAAAGCAGATCGGTGATATGGACTTAGAAAACTCTGATGAGATCAGAACGATCAAAGCAATGGTCTCTTCAATGACACCAAAAGAAAGAGAAAATCCGGATTTGCTCAACAATACACGAAAAAGACGTTTAGCTGCAGGGGCAGGTCTTGAACAAATGCAAGTAAACCGTGCGCTTAAACAGTTTAAAAATGCTGCAAAGATGGCAAAAAAAATGTCAACTAAAGGTGGGATGAAACAGATGCAGGATATGATGAAGCAGATGCAGGGTGGCGGTGGATTCCCAGGAATGCCACGTTAGATATGATCTGTAAGGACATTTTGTATATACGCCATTAGTATTTATTGGTATATTATATATCTATAGTGGCTTTAATAAAATTTTTATAATATTTATGGTAAAATCGCGTTCCAAAAGTATTGATGAGTGTTTTAGTCATTAAAAAGCAGTTGTCAGTACTTAAACATTAAGAAACACATAAAGGAAACATTATGACAATGATCAGAATGACAAGAATGGGTAGAAAGAAAAAGCCATTTTATAGAATCGTAGTAACAGACAGCAGAAAAAGAAGAGATGGTGGTTGGATCGAAGCAATTGGTCACTATAATCCAGTAAGCGTGAACAAAGATCTTACTCTTGATGAAGAGAGATTGAACTACTGGTTAAGTGTTGGAGCACAAATGAGCCCGACAGTAAAAAGACTTGCTGGTAAAAAATAGTCTTAATGATTAAAGAATTTATACTCTCATATACCAAGCTCTTGGTAAACAATCCGGAAGATATCTCTGTAGAGATAGATGAGATTGATGAGGGTTTCGATGAGATCACCATTTTTGCGAACAGTGAAGATATAGGTAAACTCATCGGTAAAGAAGGAAGAATGATCAACTCGATCAAAACAGTCATCTCAGGCTGTAAAGCAAAAGGCGGTAAAAACTACCGTGTTAATGTAAAAGCTATAGCGTAATATCTCTTATGTCTCAACAACAATTTTTCATTGCTCAAATTGGGCGAACTATTGGACTTTGGGGTGATCTCAAATTTCATCTGCATACAGATTTTCCGGAACAATTTAAAGTAGGAAATACCTATAAAAGCAGCCGTGGTGATCTTACCATTGCCGATATCAATTTTAAGCGTGGTATTATTCGTTTTAAAGGATATGAAAGTATTGACTCAGCGAAAAAACTTACAAATACCAAACTTTACGCCACTGAAGAGCAGACCAAAGAGAATTGCGACTTGAATGAGGGTGAACATTTCTGGTTTGAAGTTATTGGCTGTGCAGTTAAACAGGATGATGAAGTATTGGGTATTATAGAAGATATCCAGCGTATGGCAGATACAGACTACCTCTCTATAAAGACAGATGATGCTTTGGTTGAAGCCGGATTGTCTAAAAACTTTTTACTTCCCTACATAGACCGTTATGTCATCAAGACAGATACTGAAGAAAAAATAGTTTATACTAAAGATGCCAAAGACATATTAGAGGCTAGTTAGTGCGTTTTTCTTTTGTCACACTTTTCCCAAATCTTATCAAAGGGTACTTCTCTGAGAGTATTTTAAAACGTGCTATCGAGGATGAAAAGATCTCTATTGATTTTTTTAATCCGCGTGATTTTACCACGGATAAACATAACCGTGTAGATGCACCGATGATAGGTGGTGGTGCAGGTATGCTTATGACCCCGCAGCCTCTTATGGATACCTTGACGCATATAAGAGGATCTTCACCTAAAGCACATGTAATATTTCTCTCTCCTGTAGCTAAACCATTTACCCAAAATGATGCAAAACGTTTAGCTAAAAAAGAGCATATAGTGTTTGTCAGTGGACGGTATGAAGGTATAGATGAACGTGTGATAGAAGCTCAGGCAGATGAAATCTTTTCTATTGGGGATTTTATCTTGACAGGTGGAGAGTTAGCCAGTATGGTGGTGTGTGATGCTATTGCCAGAAATGTCGATACAGTACTTGGGAACAGAGAATCTCTGGAGATAGAGAGCTTTGAGTCTTCTCTTTTAGAAGCCCCTTCATTTACAAAACCGACAATTTACGAAAATAAAGAAGTTGTTTCAGAGTTCTTAAAGGGTAATCATAGTAAAATCACGGACTTAAAAAGAGGGTTGGCTTTGTGTAAGACAAAGTATTTCCGGCCAGACTTATACAAAAAAGGTATAACACATGAGAAATAAATATATTGAAAGCTTTGAAAAAGCACAATTAGAAAACAAAAGCGTTCCTGATTTCAGAGCAGGTGATACTTTAAGAGTAGCTGTTAGAATTAAAGAAGGTGAAAAAACAAGAGTTCAGAACTATGAAGGTCTTTGTATCGCTATCAGAGGTCAAGGTACAGGTAGAACATTCATAGTAAGAAAGATCGGTGCCAACAGTATCGGTGTTGAGAGAATCTTCCCTCTTTATTCAGAAAGTATTGAAAGTATCGAAGTACTTAGAAAAGGTAGAATCAGAAGAGCGAAATTGTTCTATCTTAGAGAACTTAAAGGTAAAGCTGCAAGAATCAAAGAACTCAGAAGAAAGTAATCTTTCTTTCTGCTTCCTTGCATCTCTGCAGGAGTTATTCAGTCACTTACTGAACCTAAGCTCCTTCTCAACAACCTGCAGATCTACAATAAATCAAAAAGAAATATTTACTTTCTTTTATATATTTAGTATTTCACAACAACATCCAAATCTAAAGCAAAATAATCTGTTGTATAAATGGAAAGTAATTTTTCTTGACAATCGACATGTTATGTGTCAAACTCTTAACTCTTAACTCTTAACTCTTAACTCTTAACTAGCTATAATACTCTTTCGAAATTATCAAGGATATTTTATTATAGTGTTCAAAATTAAAAACAGACTTATCTCGCTTTTGCAACTTATACTTGTGATCACCTACATCATCTTTGAAGAGCTGATCTGGGAAGGGATCGCAAAGCCTATTTATGAGGCAGTCCATGCGCTTAAGATCCTGCAAAAAATAGAAGAGAAGCTTCAAAAGGTGAATGCTTCGGTAATACTGGTTATTTTTGTACTTTTGCTTGGAATGGTCGAAACTTTGGGGATTTATGCAGGTATTCTTTTTGTAAGCGGTCATGTGCTGTTCGGTCTATTCTTGTATCTTGCAAAAATACCTATTGCGGCTTTTACCTTTTGGATTTTTAGAGTTACGGAAGATAAACTCATGCAGTTTGGATGGTTCAAGTGGCTTTATGAGTGGATTATGAAAGGGATAGACTGGTTAAAATCACGTGAGATATATGTACAAACAATGGAGCGTTTGGTTATAGTGAAAGTGAGTATCAAGAAAAGTATCAAAGTTTTCAGGGTGAAATATTTTTCAAATGAGAGCCCTTTTATTAGCAAGATAAAACATCATTACAGGTCTGTGAAAGAGTTACTTAGGAAGTAGCGGATGATGAAAAACAGATTATGGCTTTGGGGTACCCCTTTCGTATTGATTATTAGTCTGATTGTACTTTTTAGTATAGAGGAAAGCCGTGTTTTCCTGCTTGCTTTACTTCTTCGCATGTTTATTTTTGTTAAAAAAAATATCCTTGCTGTCTTCGTTGCCTTTTTTCTGGTAAAAGGTAAGTTTATCTTAAAACTCTTTTTGAAAAAAATGCTCTTTCTTTTAGCTACTGGCTTGGGAAAACGATATATGATCGAACGTGTATTGACATATAACTTTAAAATACATTTTCTGGATCATCTGAGCGATGATATCAAGCGATTGATCCAGCATGCGAAAAAGAATTTTCACAACTTTCCCTTAGTTAAAAAAGTTATCGCTATTCTTGCTTTTATAGGCTCTTTAAGTTTTGTGGGTAAATTTATGGGTGGTATGCTTGCACTAAAAGTCCTGGTAGCCAAAGTGTGGAGCTTTTTACTGGCTATCTTCTTAAAAGTAAGTACAGCAATCGTCTACTTTTTTACAGATTATCTATGGGGAAGCTGGTTGGCACCTATTATTGAAGTACTTATCTTCTCCTGGCTCCTCTCCTTGATGGAAAAGGTACCTTTCTTAAATAAAAAACTTCGCAAAATATATACTTTTTTACTATCAGTCTTTGGATGGATGGAGTATTATATTGAAAATGTATTTCATGTCCCCCTCAGACGTATCCTGAAATGGTCAGTAAAGAAGATACGCTCTTATATCTATGCCTTTATAGGGTATGAACGTGTTTCTCTTTTTAAACGCTTGAAAGAGAGAAGAGCGTTAAATCCAAACAGTTATACACGAGTTATTGAAAAACGAAAAAAGAGAATTAGGCAGAAAAACTATCTCTCAGCAAGAGAGCGCCTAAAAGAGAAACGGGGGAAAAAGCAAATCTCTTAGTAAGATCTGTTTTTCATTGCTTGCTGGGCTTCCCGGTCAAGTGTCTTTGCTTTCATATCGGCACGTTTGTCATGCAGTTTTTTCCCTTTGGCTATGGCTATACTTACCTTGGCATAATTACGCTCATTAAAATAGATCATTAAAGGCACAATGGTCAGTCCGTCTTTATGCACTTTCATATGAAGTTTTTCCAGTTCTTTTTTGTGTAAAAGCAGTTTTCTGGGTACACGTGTATCTCGACTGAAGTGTTTGTGTGCAGTGTCAAGATGTGCAATATGTGCATTCATAATATAGAGTTCTCCCTGTATAAAACGACAGAACGCATCTGCAAGGTTGGCACGTTTGGCCCGAAGTGCTTTAACTTCAGCACCGGTGAGTACGATGCCTGCCTCAAACTTCTCAAGTATCTCATACTCATGTCTGGCTTTTTTGTTTTGTGCAACGATATTGATAGCCAAAATGTTCCTTCTATTGTATTTTTGTAGAATTATATCATATAATCATCTATGGATAATATCAATTTAAATGCCTTAGAAATACTTTACCAAGATGAGTACCTGATAGCTATCAATAAACCTTCGGGGCTACTGGTACACAAGTCTCCTATAGATCGTCATGAAACAGAGTTTGCTCTTCAGTTGGTTCGTGATCAGATAGGAAAATACGTTTACCCCATCCATCGTTTGGACAAGCCTACTTCAGGTGTGCTACTCTTTTCTCTTACATCAGAAATGGCACAAACAATGTCTCTGCTTTTTCGTTCTCATGAAGTGCAAAAAGAGTACATTGCAATAGTACGTGGTTATACGAAAGATAAAGAGCTTATAGATTACCCACTTAAACAGATGTTGGATACCAAAGAACAGAAAAAACAGGGAATTACAAGAGAAGCCCAAGAGGCACAAACCTATTATGAGTGTTTGGCTACAGTTGAGTTGCCATATGCGGTGAGTCGCTATCCTGCAGCACGCTATTCACTTGTAAAGCTTCTTCCAAAATCAGGAAGAAAACATCAGCTTAGACGACATATGAAACATATCTTTCATCCTATTGTCGGAGATACAAAGCATGGCAGGGGAGAGCATAACACACTTTTTAGAGAAAAGTTTGATGTTCACCGTCTTTTGTTGCACTCGCATAGAGTCTCTTTTATTCATCCTGTTACAGAAAAGATGTTAGTTGTGGAAGCACAGATTGATAGCACTTTTCTGAAGCTGTTTGAACATTTTAAATGGAAAGGTATCCGCTATTAGGTTATAATATTATCACACCAACCATATACTTCAAAGGATAATATATATGAGTGAAGAACACAGGAATAATCCTCTACACGGGATAAACTTAAAACAGATCATGAATGAATTGGTTGAACATTATGGCTGGAGGGAGTTGGGAGAACGTATTAATATTCGATGTTTTAACTATGACCCCTCTATCAACTCCTGCCTTAAGTTTTTGAGAAAAACACCTTGGGCACGAACAAAGGTTGAAAATCTATATCTAGATACAATGAAAGATTAAAGTGAACAGAACCCTCTGAATAACCCTAGCCATTTATCATAGGCTTTAAAAAGGTGGGATATTATAAGAGATCTTTTATTTTAAAAAATGTACTTCCGCTTCCCGAGAAGAACCATCCATTTTTGGCTACATTCTTCAACTCAGGGTATGCTATAAGTGAAGCAGCGTAAAGATCGTTTAGTATGATGGGATCTGCCATGGCATCAAGCAGGGTTTTTGAATCCAGTCTCTCCCAACCCATGAAACTGCATAGAGTGATGTTGTCTAGTAGATATTCTTTAAATGTTTTGTACACCACAGCAGTGTCACATCCTATATCAGGGGTGAAAAGTTCCAGGCTTAATGCTTCTTCTTTAAAAGGTTCTACTATTTCGCCAAAGCCACTTACATTTGCAGAAGGGTAGTTGTAGATGAAGAAAGGCAGATCAGCTCCTATGGTGCTTCCTATCTTGGCTAATTCTTCAGTGCTTATCATCAGGTTACATGCCTCTTTAACCAAACGCATAAATGCTGCGGCATCTGAACTACCTCCACCCAGTCCAGCTTGACTTGGGATACGTTTTGTGACGACTACTTTATGTTTGTAGAAGAAGTTAAGTATGTCGAGGTCACCTGTATGAGCATTGAGTGCTTTGTAGGCTTTATAGATGGTGTTGGACTCAAGAGGTACACCTTCACAGCCTTCTATAGTGAAGGTGTCACATTCGCATGGCTCAAAGGTAATGGTGTCGTAGAGCTCTTCGACCCGCATAAATCTTGAGAGTAGGGTATGGTAACCGTCTTTATGACCGGTGATCTTTAAAAAGATGTTTACTTTGGCATGGGCTTTGATACTGTACATTAAATATCCTCAAATTTTGGTATTCTATTGAACCTGTATTTTACTTCATTATCCGATATCTCGATAATAGAAAAAAAGTTTGAAGTCTCTATCAGGTAAAGGCCATTCTCTTTAGTCTCAAAATAATCAATGGTTAGTTTTTTTCCTAACTCCAAGTAATCCTCTTCACCTGTGTAAACATTGGAAGGAAGGGCCAAATGTGTAAAGGGATCCAGGGCTTTTTCATTATCATAGTAGAACTGTCCTTCATGGATGCGATGCAGACTGGAGAGGGTACCGTCTACTTCAAGCTTATCTGCTATCAATGCACCTAGACTTCTGATATAGGTTCCTTCACTCACTTTGGCTTCAAAATGGACAAAGGGATGGTTGTAGTTTAGGAGTTTTATGTCATAGATGGTAGAAGTGATGGTTTTTAGTTCCACCTCTTTTCCCTCACGTGCAAGTTCATAGGCACGTTTACCGTTTATCTTCTTGGCACAAAACTTTGGTGGGTAGTAGGTGAGCTCTCCGAGTAGTGAATGCAGCACTTCTTTTATGTGGCTTTCATCAAAAGCCTCAACCTCTTTTATGCTATCTACTTTCTCTATATCAAGACTGGGAGAGTTTGCTCCAAGCCATAGGGTAGCCTTGTAGCTTTTAGGTGTTTTGTTGAGATATTGAAAAAGTTTGGTGTATTGACCCGTAGCTACGATGAGGCAACCTGTAGCAAAAGGGTCCAGTGTCCCGGAA
Source organism: uncultured Sulfurovum sp. (assembly GCA_913055205.1). GTDB lineage: Bacteria > Campylobacterota > Campylobacteria > Campylobacterales > Sulfurovaceae > Sulfurovum. The sequence continues at coordinate 62,050 of CAJXJN010000003.1, forward strand.
AAACCTACTTTTTTAGTATTGTATTTACGTTTGACATAGCCCATATAGCCATTTGAAGTACGGAAGATGGGTTTGTTTACGACGAAGAGACGGTTCAAAATATTATTTCCTTGTAGGTCGGGTTGCCCTCATCCCGACAATCAATTTTTAATGCAATAAAACTTTTTTCTTTATGCAAACTAATGTCGGGATGAGGACAACCCGACCTACGATTAAATAGACTGAACAAAAGAGCTTAAGATCTCTTTCTTGTTCCCACCAAAATTAATGAGAAGTTTGTATTCTTTACCGGATTTATTGGCTGCCTGTACCCGTCCGATACCAAAGATCTTGTGTTTCACGAGATCACCTTTTTTAAAGGCTGAACTTTTGGTGATCTTTAAACTGGTATCTTGAATGAGACCTGCTTCACCCAGGAAACGGCTTTTATCTATCATTTTACGACGGCCTTTGTAGAAGCGACTGTCAACATAACAAAGGGTAAGGTCTGACTTGGCTCTGGTAATAGCCACATAGCCTAAACGGCGTTCCTCTTCCATGTTGCATCCTTCTCCAAGTAATGGGAAGAATTCTTCCTCCAGACCGATCACAAAGAGGTGTTCGAATTCCAATCCTTTGGCAGCATGGATACTCATGATAGTAATAGCATCTTCCTCTATCTGGTCCTGGTCACTCTGGAGTGAAATATCATTGAGGAACTCATCCAGTGTAAGATCAGGATTTTTAATGGCAGCATCTCTGAAATAGCCGTAAAATTCATCAATATTCAAAATACGGTCAAAACCGTCAACCATACCTGCATAATGGTCTTTGAGTTTAATACGTTCCTCGAACAGCGAGATAAAGTTGCCAAGTGAGCTCTGTATCTCTTCTTGTAACACTTTAATATCTTCGACAAGTTCGGTCAGTGCAGTAGATACTTTTTTACTGATAATCACAGGAAGTTGCCCGTTTATACTCTGTTCTATATAAGCATAAAGCGAAAGCTGGGCATCAAAAGCAGCTTTTTGAAGCTTTTCTATGGATGCTTTGCCAATGCCGCGTTTTGGTTTGTTAATAATACGCAGAAGTGAAAAATCATCATGAGGATTGGACAATACCCTGAAGTATGAGATAATGTCTTTGATCTCGGCACGTTCATAAAAACGCATACCGCCAATGAGTTTGAACCCCAGACCTTCTTTGGTAAAACCTTCTTCAAGAGAACGCGAAAGTGCATTAATACGGTAAAGCACAGCGATCTCGTCAGGATCCACTCCCTGATCCAGAAGTTCGTGTATTTGATGGGCAATGGCTTTGGCCTCCATGGATTCATCAAGTGAGTGAAGCAGTTTGATCTCGTCACCTTCACCTTTGTGTGAAGTCAGTGTTTTCCCCAGACGTGTTGAATTATGCTCTATAAGGGTATTGGCAGCTTTTAAAATGGGGTCGGTAGAACGGTAGTTGATCTCCAGTTTGACGGTTTTCGTGTTTTTAAAGCGGTCTGCAAATTCCAGGATATTGCGAATATTTGCTCCTCTCCATCCGTAAATACTCTGGTCATCATCACCTACGACACAGAGATTCTCGTGTTCGCTGCAGAGATGTTCAAGAAGCCGGAACTGCAATTCATTGGTATCCTGGTACTCATCGACCATGATATACTTATATCTGTTACTGGTCTCTTTTCTCAGTTCATCATTTTCATCAAGTATTTTATAGGTCAGCATAAGAAGATCATCAAAATCGACAAGATTGTTCTCTTCGATATTTGCCTGATAACGTTCATAGATCTCTGCTACTTTTTTGTAGTCAGGCAGTTCAGCTTTTTGAATGACCACTTCAGGTGTAAGTAATGAATTCTTGTATTTTGAGATCTCACTGGCGATAAATGAGATGTTGAGGTCTATTTTTAATTCTTTGGCGATGGAACGTAAAAGACGCTTTTTATCATCACTGTCAATAATGACAAAGGTATTGCTTCGTCCCAGTTTTTCAATATGGAATTTTAAAAAAAGCAGGCCAAACTTGTGAAATGTACATAAAAGTGGAGGATAAGAGACTGTGGCAGGCATGAGTTTCAATGCACGTTCCCGCATCTCTGAAGCAGCTTTATTGGTAAAAGTAAGTGTTAACGTATTGGCAGGGTCTATTCCTACTTCACCTACCAGATATGCCAGTCTTGCAGTAAGGGTTTTGGTCTTTCCGCTTCCTGCACCGGCAAGGATAAGCATTGCACCGTCAATATGTTCAACTGCCTCACGTTGTGATGGATTAAGTCCATTTAATATATGTTCCATAAGTTTTTTACTCTCCTATATAGTATATATTATATCGTTAAAATTATTAAGGGTACCTCTTTAGCCAAATCCTGAAATAGAAAAATTTGATCCACTCCCCAATATACTATAAGTAAAATGAATTGAATAAAATTAATAAGGTCTCCTTATGGATAGTTAAGTATAATTTGATACAATAACAATAGTAAAATTTTTATATACAATAGAATAAGGAAACATAATGTTAAAAGATTTTGTAAAATTAGAAACTTTCTTAACTGTAGCAAGAGAAAGAAGTTTTTCTAAAGCGTCGGCGAAATTGGGTATTTCCCAGCCTGCAGTGACACAGCAGATCAAATTTATTGAAAAGTATCTCGGGGTCAAAATCATTGAGCGTAAAAAGAATGGTATCAAACTTACTTCAGAAGGGGAAGAGCTTTACAAAATAGCGACCAGACTGGAAAAAGAGATCAATGCTTCAGAAAAAGATATATTGAAGATCATCAACAAAGAGATGACATTCAGACTGGGTGCATCATTCACGATAGGAACATACGTCATACCGGGTGAGTGCCTTAATGCTATGGGTGAAGCGATCAATAATGATATCAATTTAAGTATTGATGTGAGCGATAATATTGTAGAGAAACTAAAAGACAGAAAACTGGATGTCGGATTGATAGAATCACCGGTGATGGATAATGACCTGATCTACAGGGAGTGGTTGGAAGATGAACTTGTTCTTGTGAGTAATGTACCTATTCCTAAAATAGTAAAAACCGAAGAGTTATATGACTATCAATGGATATGCCGTGATGAGGGTTCTCATACAAGACGTGTCGTTTCTGAAGTATTTGAAGAACTCGGTATATCATGTAAAAGCTTTAATGTTCTTTCTGAAGTAAGTAATACGACAGCGGTATTGCAGACGATCAAAAGAAGTAAAAAAGATGAAGAGAAACCTGTAGTCTCTATTATTTCCAAATATGCTATTGCAGATGAAGTCGCTTCGGGTGAACTTTTTGAAGCAAGACTGAGAGGGTATACGATGACACGTAAGTTTTATATCGTTTACTCAAAAGAGAATAAACATAACGCTTATGTAGATAATGTGGTAGATTATATCTTAGCAGGACAATGCTAAGATAGACCTCCGGGAATCCAAGAGATTCCCAGTCAATAAGTAGAAGAGTTTTTTCATATTATGTTTTTTTCTTGAGAAGCTTTTTATTTTCAGGGTTATTGAGTAAGGCTTCCATTGAATTTTTGGAAGTTTTCTGTATATTCTGTGCTATGACAGGATTGGCAAGATTAATTACAAGAGGATGATCACCTACAAAAATTTGTTTGATTGCAAGCAGTGGCATTGTCACTGTTGAGCCAAAATTTTCACTTCCAAACCCCGCTTCAAAAGAGAAGTATCCCTCTTCAAGTTTTGCAGTTTCATAGGTGTACCCACTTAAAACAAACAGTACAGTCTCATTAAAAGTCTCTTTTATGCTTGAAGGAAGTTCAGGGTTAAAGTTGATATGTTTTATTTCACAAGCAAGTGCAAACTCTTGCTCTTTCTTAAACAGATAGTTAATTGTTTTTACTATATGTTCTTCTATTAGTGCTCTATATTCCGGTGTTTGAAAAAGGCTCATCGTCATTACTTCCCTCTTATTGTTTCATAGTGAAATTGTTTAGAATTTTAAATCCTATCATAGCACCATTTGATTGAGAATCTTTTGAACAAAGTCCAAAAAATTGACCTCAGCAGTCGGCTCATGCAACGAGTTGCATTGAGTCTTTTATAGTATATTTACATTGTTTAGAATTTTAAATCCTATCATAGCATTCATTAAAGCCACGTGAGTATAGTTTTTTAGATCCTTTTTTTGTATCTCTTTTTTGTATAGGAATCCTTCATCGAGTAATTTTGCTCTCATGGTACCTTCAAGGAGTGGTTGTGCGGGTGTAACCCATTGTACACCATCGTAAAAAGCAATGTTTGCGATGGTAGTATCGGTGAGATATCCCTCTTTTTCTATAATGATCTCATCTATACCCTTTTGTTTTTGAAGCAGAATGTTTAGTTCCTCTCTATTTGCATATTTGTAATCGTAGGTAATATCGGAAGCGATGATTTTTAATTGATATATTTCTTTAGGTATATAGGGGATATAGTCAATAGAGTGCATAACTTCATCGTAGAGTATACGACAGCGATAGAGTCCCTTGGAGGGTGCTTCAATAAGAGAATCGAGATCTAGTCTATCGGTTGAAGCAAAAAGCGATTTCCTACTTTTATCACAGCGTGCCTGATGATAAGGGAGATTGAAAACCTCCCCGTCTTCTATTTTAATGGTCTCTAATAGAAGTGATGAACTGTCAGACAAGAGATAAACCTATGTATTAAAAAGTTCAGTAGAGAGATATCGTTCAGCGGTATCACAAAGAATAGTAACGATAGTTTTACCTTTGTTCTCAGGTCTCAGGGCAGCAAGATAGGCAGCATGAAGATTTGCTCCCGATGAGATACCTACAAGCAATCCTTCTTCTTTCGCCATTTTTCTTGCCATTGTAAAAGCATCACTATCGCTTACAGCAATCGTTTCATCATAGATAGAAGTATTGAGGATATCAGGAATAAACCCTGCACCTATTCCCTGTATTTTGTGCGGTCCTGCTGTATGACCACTCAATACTGCTGAATTAGCCGGTTCTACAGCAATAGAAAGTAAGGAAGGAAGTTTCTCTTTAAGTGCTTCAGAAGTACCGGTAAGTGTTCCTCCTGTTCCTACTGCCGCAATAAAAATATCTACATTGTTATTGGTGTCTTTAAGTATCTCAACAGCAGTGGTCTTTCTATGGATATCAGGATTGTCCGGGTTTTGGAATTGTTGCAGGACTATGGCATTCTCAAGTTCCTGTTCCAGTGCATTTGCCTTTTCTATGGCACCATTCATCCCTTTGACTGCAGGAGTAAGTACTAGTTCTGCTCCGAGATAAGTAAGCAGTTTTTGTCTCTCTGTACTCATTGAGTCTGGCATGGTAAGGATCAGTTGAAGGCCTTTAGATGCACAAATCGCAGCAAGTCCTATACCTGTATTGCCACTGGTTGGTTCTATGATAGTGGTGTTTTCGGTTATTTTCCCTGTATGCATTGCTTCGTTGATCATGTTGAATGCAATTCTGTCTTTGACCGAAGAGGTAGGGTTCATAAATTCACATTTACCTAAGATGGTTGTACCTGTTTCATTTGAAAGTGAGTTTATTTTTACTAAAGGGGTATTTCCTATAAGTGTTTCAATACTGTTTGCAATCATTCACTCTGCCTTATTTAATTATTTTATTTTATATTATATTATTTTATTACTTTTGAGTAAGTGGTTTAAATTCATAATTGTCATCGTCATAATATTCTATGTCACCATGTTCCATGTGATAGTACCAACCATGGAGGAAAAGTGTCCCTTCTTCGACTCTTTTTTTAACGCCGGGATAGGTCAATAGATTATCAAGTTGATAGACTACAGAAATTTTTTCTGTATAGCGGAGCATGGTCTCTTTGTCATCTTTTTTATACGCAAGCATGGCTACTTTTTTTGCCTCCTGCCCTAATTCAAGCCATTTGATAGTGTGGATGTTCTCAGGGGTTTCTTCGATATCTTTATAGAGTGCTTCGATCGCACCGCAGTGTGAATGACCACAAACAATAATATCTGAAACTTCCAAGATGCTTACAGCATACTCTATGGCAGAAGCAGTAGCATGATAGTCTGCATCTGGTTTGTATGGTGCTACAAAGTTACCAATATTTCTTACAATAAAAAGATCACCGGGATTACTCCCTGTTATCATCGCAGGCATTACACGTGAATCACTGCATCCGATGAAAAGTGCTTTAGGGTTCTGTCCTTCTGAAACCAGTTTTTTAAAACGTTCTTTACTCTGATTGAATTTAACTTTTTGAAAGGCTTCATGTCCTTTCTCAAATTCATGAAGACGATTATCCATTTATGACATCCTTGATAGAGTAGACCAGTTCTTCACCGGCATACATAGGTACAACTCCGTTATATTCAGCGGGAACCCTAAAACTTTTTTTCTCTAAAGTCACCTTTTTAGCGATAGGGGTCACCCCATAAATATGTTGTGCATTCCCGGAGATGAAAGCTTGAAGGTTTTCAAGGGGGGCATTGTTTTTCTCAAAGAGTTCTGTGAGTACCTGTAAAGCTATAGGTGCAGTGAAAACACCGGCAGCGCAGCCGCATGCTTCTTTTGCGTGCTTCGGGTGTGGTGCAGAGTCTGAACCGAACATCACTTTCGGATGTGCTTCCAGTGCTATTTTAAGCAATGCTTCCCTGTCCTCCGGACGTTTGGCGATAGGTTTGCAAAAAAGATGTGGCTGAAGCATACCGCCGGCAACATCATCAAGGGTGATAAGCAGATGATGTACGGTGATCGTTGCATAAAGGTTGTCAAATCTATCAAGGGCTGCCACACTCTCTTTTGTAGTGATATGTTCCATGATAATCTTGAGTTTAGGAAATGCCGTTGCAAGCTCCTCGTAAATGGAAACAAATTCGGCTTCTCTATCCATCACAAAACCATTGGTTTCACCATGAACACAAAGAGGTATATTCAATTCAGCCATTGCTGAGAGTGCAGGACGTAACTCTTCAACATCAAAACCGCTTACGCCACCTTCAGAGTTGGTTGTAATACCGGCAGGGTAAAGTTTGATCGCGGTGATCTCATCACGTAGAGATTCCAGAAAAGCCTTGTCGTAGCTCGGCTTGAAAAAGAGGGTCATATACGGAGTGAATTTTTCATCTCCTATAGCATCCATGATACGCTGTTTATAGGCGACAACTTCCTCTTTACTGCTTACAGGAGGTACAAGGTTTGGCATGACAACCGCTCCTGCAAAAGTATGGGCGCTTGCTTTTGCAATATTTTCCAGCATCTCTCCATCTCTAAGGTGAAGGTGCATATCAAGTGGGGCATCAAGAACCACCGGAGGTGTTAATTGCATTAAAATCCTTTAAAATATAATATTGTGATTGACGGGCATCTTTAGGTACGAACCAATAGATGATTTTCATTTTGCCACAAAAATCATTAAGCTTGAGTGAGGTAGTGACTTTTGGCGGTACAAAAGTCACCACAGGATAATCAATGCCGCCATCAAAAAGTTGATTACAGCGTAAAATGCGTAAAGAGCTGGCAATCAGTGCTTTATGAGGGGCATTGAACTCAAACTGCCATTTGGCATACTCTGAACAGGTAGGGTAGTAGCGACAGTTCGCAGGAAGCATTTTGGAAATGTATTGGTATCCTCTGATGGGAACTGTCCAGAATTTTCTTGTATCTATTTTTGTATCCTTGTTGTACCGTTTGTTATCATATACGACTCCGACATATTTACCGCATGGTAGATAGTAGTTCCATACTTTTTACTATAGTATTGTAACAAAAGTTTTTGGAGTGTAGGCTCTGTGGAGGGTGTGAACCAGCCATTGTTGCTTAAAACTATCATGTTTTTCGGGTTTCTCTCATAGAGTCTTTCGCTTGTAGCTTCAAAGCAGATCGCATTTCTGTAACTCTTGCCTCCGATCCTGTAATCTGTAACTTCTCTGCTTGCTTTATAGTCTACTGCTCCATCATAAAAAATTTTGTTGACCCAGTCACTTAAAAAATCCGGCAAAGGGTTACTCTCGCCAAAAGGGACAAGTATGACTTTGCTGGCTACGGTTATCTTGCCTTTTGTAAAGATATAGGTCGAGTTTCGCGGTACTTTACCGTCCCAGTAGAGGCCTCCTGTAATGATAGGGATCTTTTTAGCTTTTTCCTGAAGCTTATTGATCAAAGTTTGTGTACGGTTGATGAATACAGGGAAGACAGATTCCGGTAGGATAATGAGTGTTTTGTTCGTCTCTATAGCTTGGTCTATGGTCTGAAAAAGGGCTTTGAACTGTGCAGGGTGAAGTAACTCATTCCATTTGTCTTTGACAGGCGTATGTGTAGTGACGATCTGTATTGTATTGCTGCTAACCGATGGTATAGAAGGTAAAGGTTGATAGGCTAAAACCACCAATAACAGGTAAAGATATTGCTGTTTCCAAATAGATAAACCAATAGCAGATAAAATGATGGCGAACTGCCATTTTTGAATACCTAAATAACTCTCTACGAACATCAGCTCCGGTTTCAGCCAGTCAAAACCAAAAGGATGAATGTAGCTTAGCGTGAAAAGTCCGAGAGCTTTTAGGATTAAAGTGAAGAGTGAAGAGTGAAGAGTGAAGAGTGATTGTATGCGTTGCTGTGCAACACTTTTTGTTTTAGGAGCAGGGACTTTAGTCCCGTTTGCAGGTCGGGTTGCCCTTATCCCGGCAAGCTCTGCGATCCAAGCGATGATCCAAAAGAGTATTCCATAGGTTAAAGCCACAAAGAAAACAACAAAAGGGATCGCCCATGGCATGTTGTAGTGTTTGAAGCTCAGTCCTATCCACCAAAACCAGAATAACCCTATAAAAAAACCGGAAAAGAACCATACTTTTTTCTCTGTCTGAAGCAGGAGATATAATGCAGTGATACCTAGAACCGTATTGAACAGCGGATAAGAAAAGCCCCAGTGATTCAGGTAGATAAAGGCAGAACTCAAAAGTGCTATGAAAAAGCCTCTTGTTAGTACAAAGGTGCTAAAATGTTTACGAAAATTTAAAAATTTACTCAAAAGGATTCCTATGGGAGCAGAACAAGGCAGCATGATTGGATCATTTTTACCACTTATTATCCTATTCGCGATTTTCTATTTCTTGATTATCAGACCACAACAGAAACAACAAAAAGCACATAAAGCGATGCTTGAAAGTCTTGCAAAAGGCGACAAGATCATCACCAGTGGCGGACTCATTGTTACGATCGTTAAACCTGAAGAAGAGTTTATCAAAATCAAACTAAATGATGACACTATTGTGAAGCTGGATAGAGCATTTGTTGCAAAAAAGGTTGAGTTAGGTAATGAAAACGCTTAATTTTAGAGTCATACTTTTTGCCTTTGCACTCATTTTCGGGATAGTATTCTCTATCCCTTCTTTGACACAAAGTGAAAGTGGAAAGAAGATCACCCTGGGGCTTGACCTCCAGGGAGGATTGCATATGCTGCTTGGGATCAAAAGCGAGATAGCGATCGAGTCCCGTACAAAATCCATGGCTGCATCCGTAAAATACATTTTTGATGATGAAGAGATCATCTTTGATGATCTTCGTATGGTAGATGGCAAACAAATTACTTTCGAACTTCTTGACGCTGATGATGTCGCTAAAGCAAAAGAGTTGTTGAAAAAAGAGCTTGAAGGTACAGTGTTGAGTGAAGACGGATTGAAATTCTCACTTGAAATGACTGCGGAAGAGATTACTCGAACGAAGCAAAATGCCATTAAACAAGCGGTAGATACTATCCGTAACAGGCTAAATGAGTTTGGACTTGCAGAACCTACAGTAGCAAAACAGGGTGAAGATAAGATCCTTGTAGAAGTACCAGGTATCAAAACACAGGAAGATGAACAGCGTATTCGTGAACTCATCGCTCGTGCTGCACACTTACAGCTTATGGCTGTAGATGAAGACAGAGCAGCCAGGGTAGCGACTATGAGTGTGAATGAAGCAAAAAGTTTTGGTGATGTGATCCTGCCTGATGTGAATACACAAGAAAGATATCTTCTTCGTCAAATCCCTGTGTTGGATGGTTCTATGTTGACTGATGCCAAAGTAGGTTTTGATGAAAATAACCAACCTGTCATTAACTTTACACTGAATGGACAAGGAGCCAAAATATTTGGTGACTTTACTGCAAAAAGTATAGGTAAACGTATGGCAGTTGTTTTAGATAACAAGGTCTACTCTGCACCAAGCATCCGTGAACGTATCGGTGGTGGGCGTGTGCAGATATCCGGTAACTTTAAACTGGAAGAAGCCCATGATCTTGCGATCGCCCTCCGTTCAGGAGCTCTCCTTGCTCCCGTATATGTAATGGAGAAACGTTCTGTTGGACCAAGTTTGGGTGCGGACAGTATTAAAGCAAGTTCGATGGCGCTTGCCCTTGGATTTGTGTTAGTAGTACTTTTTATGATACTTTACTATGGTATGGCAGGAGTGGTCGCCAATGTGGCACTTATAGGAAACCTCTTCCTTATCCTGGCCATCATGTCACTCTTTGGTGCGACATTGACACTTCCTGGTATGGCAGGTATCGTACTTACGGTAGGTATGGCTGTTGATGCGAACGTGATTATTAACGAGCGTATAAGAGAGTTGCTCTATGCAGGAAAATCCGTGGCTAAATCCATAGAAGATGGATACAGTAATGCCTTTACAGCTATTCTGGATGCGAATGTAACGACACTGATCGCTGCAGTAGTGCTTTATGCTTATGGTACAGGGGCTATTAAAGGATTCGCACTTACGATGAGTATCGGTATTCTGGCATCTATGCTTACGGCTATTGTGGGAACCCATGGTATCTACCAATGGATACTCCCCAGAATAGATAAGAAAAAACTGAACTTCTGGTTTGGAATTAAAGCAGAGGGGGCAAAATAATGGAAGTCTTTAAATATAAAAAACCGCTTTCTCTGATGAGTAAAAGCAAGCGGTTTGGTCTTGTTTCTGTGATATTATTGGTCCTTTCATTGGGACTCATCCTTACAAAAGGTTTTAATTATGGTATAGACTTTGCCGGCGGTACATTGGTACAGGTGAAGTATGAGGGTAAGGCACCGATCGACAAAGTAAGAGAAGCCATTGGCAACGATAAAAACTACGAAGGTGCTACTGTTACCTATTTCGGAAGTGAAGATGAAGTGGTTATCCGTACCAAGATGAGTTCCAAATCTTTAGGCGAAGATATAGGCGATAAAATGCGTACACTGCTTAAAGATACAGGGAACTTCAAAGTAAGAAGAGTCGATATGGTAGGGGCAAAAGTAGGTTCGGAGCTTCGTGAAAAAGGGCTTATGTCCATGTTGCTTGCTATTATTGGTATTCTTATCTATGTCTCTTTCAGATTTGAGTGGCGTTTTGCCATTGCATCAGTGTTGGCTCTTGTGCATGATGTTACTATAGCGATGGGGGCAGTGGTGCTTTTTGGGATCGAAGTGAACCTGGATACTCTGGCAGCCCTTCTGACTATACTCGGGTACTCCCTGAATGATACTATTATCGTATTTGACCGTATCCGTGAAGGGATCAGGACCATTAAAGATCCTGATCTCGGTGCCATTATCGATGAGTCGGTAACACGGACACTCTCACGTACAACATTGACATCCCTTACAACATTCTTTGTTGTATTGACACTTTTCCTGTTCGGCGGTGAGATCATAAGAGGTTTCAGCTTTACACTTCTTGTAGGGGTAGTGGTGGGTACCTATTCATCGATTTTTGTAGCGTCTCCTATCCTGATGTGGCTTGGTTTCTCTGTTTCTGATTTCAGACTAAAAGAAGCAGAAAAAGTAAAAAGAGAAAAAGAAAAAGAAAAAATGCGTGCGATGTATGAGAATGGTACGCTATAATACAGTAAACTTTTAAGGAGCTACGATGCAATGGGGAAAAGTTTTTTATATATTTTTTACCTTAATGAGTCTCACGACATCAGCAGCATTTTTGTATGAGAATTCATTGGTAGCACTTTTTATTGCAGGAAGTGTGAATGTGGTTTCAACTATTTTGAAGTTAGGGGTAAGAAACATATTATCAGCAGAACTTCTGGCTGGTTCCCTGGTCGCTGATCTTCACCTTATACCTGCATTCTTTGCAATGAAATTTTATGACAATGATACGATGGCGGTAGGATTGGTTATAGGAGCAGTTATTGCAAATCTTTATACGATTATTGTCTCTATGATAGAGAGTTCTAAAGAAAAAGCAGATTTTTAAACCTTGAGTAGGTATATTGCATGAGGTTCTTAAGGAGTGGCATGTGATAAAAATACCTACACTTACAGGCGAAAACAGTGAAGAAAAACGTCAAGAGATAAAGACGTATTTTCAACGCTGTTACAAACGCTATGAATCACTTTTTGATATCGTAGCTGATGAAAAAGCCTACTTCCAAAAAGCAGATGAACTGCGTCATCCTATCATCTTTTATTACGGGCATACAGCCACTTTCTTTATAAACAAACTCAAGCTTGCCAAGATCATAGATGAACGTATAGATCCAAAACTAGAGTCTATTTTTGCTGTAGGCGTAGATGAGATGAGTTGGGATGATCTCAATGAAAAACATTATGAGTGGCCAACACTTTCTCAAACACAAACATACCGTGATAAAGTCTATAAAGTCGTCTCTGGGCTTATCGATAGACTTCCTTTAGAGCTTCCTGTCACTGAGGACTCTCCATGGTGGGTGATCTTGATGGGAGTAGAACATGAAAATATCCACCTTGAAACCTCTTCTGTTCTTATACGCCAATTGCCTTTTGAAACCATCAAAGAAGATCTGAACTGGAAAGAGTGTACAGAGTATGGCGAGGCACCTCAAAATGAACTTTTAGAACTAAGTGACGGTACAGTGATACTGGGTAAAAACAGAGATGCCAAACTTTTTGGTTGGGACAATGAATATGGTAGACATCAAGCACATATCCCTGCATTTAAGGCATCTAAGTACCTTACTTCAAATGCCCAATTTCTTGCTTTTGTAAAAGAGGGCGGGTATGAGAATGATACGTTTTGGTGCAGTGAAGGTAGAGCATGGAAAGCATTTACCAAAGCGAAACATCCTCTATTTTGGATAGAGAGTGAAGAGGGGTATAAACTTCGTACACTTACCAGAGAGATCGATCTGCCGCTTAACTGGCCTGTGGAAGTGAATTACCTGGAAGCAGAGGCCTTCTGTAAGTGGCTGAGCGGGAAAGAGGGTTTGACGCTTACTTTACCTACTGAAGATGAATACATACGTTTACGTGATGAAACTAAAGTACCTTCATACTTAGAGTGGAGCGGGAAAGGTAAAGCACTGGCCAATATAAACCTGGAGGGTTTTGCTTCATCTGTACCGGTAGACTGTTATGAGCATAATGGATTTTATGATGTCATAGGAAATGTATGGCAGTGGTCCCGTACACCTATCTACCCTTTTGAGGATTTTAAAGTACATCCTGTCTACGACGATTTTACCGTACCTACTTTTGATGGCAAACATAATCTCATCAATGGAGGTTCATGGATAAGTTGTGGAAATCTTGCAACACAAAAGAGCCGTTATGGGTTTAGGCGGCACTTTTATCAACATGTAGGCTTTCGATATGTAGAGAGCAACTATGAGGAAAAAGTGACTACCAACAGCTATACCACCGATAGTATTATCTCACAATATTGTCATTTCGGGTGGGGTGAAAATGCATTGGGAGTCGAGAATTACCCTGCGAAATGTGCAAGCATTGCTTTGGAATATATGAAAGACAAACCTAAACGAAAAGCATTTGATATAGGCTGCGCCATAGGTCGAAGCTCTTTTGAACTTGCACGCGGGTTTGATGAAGTCATAGGGGTGGATTTCTCAGCAAGGTTCATTCAGGAAGCCCAGGCATTAAAAGAGAACAGCATACTTCGTTACGTGATGCCGACAGAGGGTGAACTGGAAAATTTTCATGAAGTGAATCTTACAGCATTTGATCTGGAAGAAGAACGTAAAAAAGTAGCATTCTGGCAGGCAGATGCCTGTAACCTCAAACCTGTTTTTAAAGATTTTGACCTTATATTTGCAGGTAATCTTTTAGATAGACTCTATGACCCCAAGAAGTTTTTAGATTCACTTGCTTCACGTTTAAATGAAGGAGGACTGTTCATTATGACCTCCCCATATACTTGGCAAGAGGAGTCTACCCCTAAAGAGAAGTGGATAGGAGGGTATAAAAAAGATGGTGAGAATGTGAGTACATTAGAGGGATTAAAAGAGATCCTTGAACCTCAATTTGAACTCATAGACACACAAGATATACCTTTTGTTATACAAGAGACGGCTAGAAAACATCAACATACCATCGCAGAGATGACAGTATGGCAGAAGAGGTAGTATGTTTGAAGCTGTAGACAGACAGGGTACCTATTCTGTTAAATTTGATGAAGCCAAACAGAAGTTCGGTACCGATGATCTGCTTCCTCTTTGGGTAGCCGATATGGATCTGGCTTCACCTTTATGTGTGCAGAAGGCTATAAAAGCAAGAGCGGCCCATCCTCTGTATGGTTATACTATCTACCCGGAGAACTATTTCAGGTCTATCCAAAACTGGATACAAAAAAGATTTGACTGGGATGTAGAACGTGAGTGGATAGTCCCTGCATACGGTGTTGTACCCTCTATCAACTTTGCCATTAATGCTTATACGCAAGAGGGGGACGGTATTATCATCCAGAGTCCGCTTTACCCTCCCTTTGCCGCTTCCGTACATAGGCAGAAACGTACACTGCTTGATAATGTTCTGTGTTATGAAGAGGGTAAGTACAGTATGGATTTTGAAGATTTTGAAGCCAAAGCACGAATGGCAAAACTCTTTTTACTCTGTTCTCCACATAACCCTACAGGCCGGGTATGGGATAAAGAAGAGTTGGAAAGAGTGATCGATATCTGTCTGGAGCATGATGTGTTGATCGTTTCTGATGAAATTCATGCGGATATCGTTTATGAAAAAACACATCATAATATAGGTTCTTTTGAAAGGATCGCCCAGAAATGCATCATCCTGAATGCACCTTCCAAAACCTTCAACATTGCAGGGCTCAACAGCTCTTATGCCATTATCCCGGATAGAAAACTGCGTAAAGCGTACATCCATGAGCAACGCAGATCCGGTATTACCAACGGCAATCCTTTCGGTATAGAAGCTTTAATGGCGGCATATGATGAGGGTGAGGCATGGCTTGAAGCATTAAAAGAGTATCTGTCTGCCAATATAGCATTTGTAAAAGCTTTTATAGAAGAGCATATGATTCCTATCAAGTGTATCACTACAGAAGCAACTTTTCTCATGTGGCTTGATTGTAAAGCATTAGGACTGGAACACAAGGCATTAGTAGACTTTTTTGTGAATCAGGCAAAATTAGGATTGAATGACGGAGAGAGTTTTGGTGAAGCAGGCAGCGGGTTTATGCGTCTGAATGTAGGAACTTCAAAAGAAGTTCTGGAAGAAGCTATGGAAAGATTATTTCAGGCGTACAGGAAAATGATTTGAAACAGGTCTTTGTACTTTATCTTCTGATCAGCTGCTGGGCATATGCATTGCCTTCCGAAATAGAGAATATGATTCAAAAATCTGAAATTCCAAAAAATGATATGAGTATCTATATTAAAGAGACAGGGGTTAATACCCGGGTATTGGCATCTCTCAATGCAAGTAAGACCCATACACCTGCCTCGGTTATAAAAGTACTGAGTACGTATGCATCTGTTTTAAAATTAGGATTTGACTATCGTTGGCCCACACAGTTCTATATTACAGGTGCAGTGAAAAACGGTGTACTTTATGGTGATCTTCTGGTAAAAGGTTTTGGTGATCCCACACTCTCTTCAAAAGACCTGGATAACATAGTAGCAAATATCAAAGCTAAAGGTATTCGAAGAGTAACAGGTGATATTGTCATAGACAGAAGTTATTTTGCGGTAGGGACAAAAGACAATTCCGGATTTGACAAGTATACTTACAGTCCGTACAATGCTATGCCGGATGCAATGATGTTCAATGAACGTGTCAGTACCATTTATGTAATACCGAACAAAGATGAGGTAAGCAAGAAAGATGTAGATGGAAGTTATATTGTCCGGAATCATCTGCAACGTGTCAACAAACCGTGCAGAGGGAGGTACTCCTGGCCGGCAGTGAAGATAGACAAGAGTAAAGCAATACCCGAAGTTCTACTGAAAGGTAAAATTTCAAAGCGCTGTGGAAAAAGAAATATCTGTAAAGTGATCACCAAGCCTTACAAATCCTTTTATTATGCTTTAAAAGATGCATTGGAAAAAGCAGAGGTAAAGGTAGCCGGAACAATGCGTTTACGTAAAATTTCTGCAAATGCACATATTTTGTTCATCCATTACTCTGAAAGTTTAGAAAAGATCATCTCTAAAACGGCTAAAAAATCAAACAATCTGTATGCGCGTCATCTGCTTCTCTATCTGGGTGCCAAAATGTATGGTGCACCTGCTACTGTAGCAAAAGGTAGAAAGGCAGTGGAGTATATTTTACGAAGCAAGGGTGCTTTATGTGCGGGTACAATGAAAATAGACAATGGCAGCGGACTTTCACGCAGTGCCAAGATCAATGCAAAGATCCTGGCAAGCATGTATGATAATGCCTATAGATATTATGGACAGAGATGGATGAATACGCTTTCCATTGCAGGGGTGGATGGAACCATCAAAAAGCGTTTTAGAAGAACCGCCGTGAAAAATCGTGCCTGGATGAAAACAGGAACACTGAAAAGAGTTAAAAATATTTCCGGATATGTGAAAAGCAGGTCAGGCAGACTCTATACGGTAGTGATATTGGTCAATACAAAAAAAGGAAATTGGAGGGCAGCAAAGCTCCAAGATGATATTATAAAATGGCTTGTAGAATATAAGGAGAAAAGAGCACAGCCTTCAATTGATACATTATGGTCTATGGAAACAAATGAACCTTCTGATTCTCAGGGAAAAACCTCCCCTTTGCAAAGATATTATGTACAGGTAGGTCTCTTCAACTCAATTCCCGATCAGAATTATCTGCTTAGACTTGAACATTTGGGACTGCCTTATAAGGTACGTCATTCTGACAAGTACCAAGTTCTTGTAGGGGCATACAAGGATGAACAGAGTGCCAGAACAGTATTGAAAAAAGTACGCAAACATATTAGCAGCGGTGCTTTTTTGATAAAGTTATAGTTTACTGCAACTACGCTATAATTCCTTAAAAATTTAGGGCAGCAATGAACTTTGAAACTTACCCCTTTGAGAAACTTAATCTCCTTCTTGAAAATGTAGTACCCAACAGTGCTTATACACCGCTCTCTTTGACCATCGGTGAGCCTCAGTTTGAGACACCGCAGTTTATTCTGGATGCTTTGAAGCAGAGTGCATCTCTGCTTAATAAATATCCCAAAACGGCTGGAGAAGCTGAGCTTAGAGAAGGGATGCTTGCCTATCTTGAAAACCGTTTTGCATTAAAACTTGACAATACCCAGATTATCCCTACTTTTGGAACAAGAGAAGTACTTTTTAACTTTCCTCAGTTCTTACTGCATGATGTTGAAAACCCGGTGATGGTTTTTCCCAACCCTTTTTATCAGATCTATGAGGGTGCAGCCAAAGCATGCAGGGCTGAGGTAATTTACCTTAATCTTAATGCTCAGAATCATTTTCAGCCTGTTGTGGATGAAGCGGCATTGGCAAAAGCTGATTTTGTTATACTCAATTCACCTAACAACCCGACCTCTTCCG
The DNA here is from genome assembly GCA_913055205.1 of uncultured Sulfurovum sp. Taxonomy (GTDB): domain Bacteria; phylum Campylobacterota; class Campylobacteria; order Campylobacterales; family Sulfurovaceae; genus Sulfurovum. The sequence continues at coordinate 79,777 of CAJXJN010000003.1, forward strand.
TGATGGGATTGGATGATTTGAAAAAGTGGGTAGAGTTGGCACTGAAACATGACTTTGTACTGCTCAATGATGAGTGTTATGCTGACCTCTATTTGGATGAGCCGCTCCCTTCACTTTTGAATGCAAGTATAGAAGTGGGTAATGAGCGTTTTAAGAACGTACTTGTGATCAACTCTATCTCTAAACGCTCTTCCGCCCCTGGATTGCGAAGTGGATTTATTGCAGGTGATGCAGAGATACTGAAAAACTATATGGTTTACAGAACGTATGTAGGCTGTGCTTCACCGCTGCCTCTGCAACATGCGGCGGCAGCAGCATGGGCTGACCAGGAACATGTAGATGGTTTTAGAGAAAAGTATCAAAAGAATTTTGAAGTTGCCAAAGAAGTTTTAGGCGTAGATGCACCTGAAGCTACTTTTTACATATGGCTCAAAGTAGAAGATGAGATAGCCTTTACAACTAAACTCTACAAAGAGTATAACCTCAAAGTGATCCCCGGTTCATTTTTGGGTAGAGAGGGTGAAGGCAAAGGGTATGTAAGACTTGCACTTGTGTATGAAGCAGACAAAACAAGAGAAGCGTTAGAACGAATTAAATTAGCATTGGAGAATAGTTAAATGGATATGCCTGAGATTCACGTAGAAGAATTAAAAAAAGACCCGGAGTTCTTAGCAAATATAAAAAGACTCGAAGAAGAGTGTAAAAAAGAAGAGAGTATTGCAAAAGGATATCAGCTTTTAGATGCACAATTGGTTATCGAAGCAGCTGAAGATGACATTAATGAAGTTTTTACATTTATTGTAAACACAGCTTTTGATAAACTTGCAGAGTATCTTTCAACACATAGATCATTTGATATGAATGACATTGAAGAGAGAGCGATAGCAAGAGCGATCTATGAACATGCCATTCAACGCTACAGCGAGAATGATAAAAAAGCTGCCAAAGAGATGTTCTTAGTGTTGTATCATACCATCGACCATGCAGAACTTAAAGATGCAATGATGATACATGCATGTGCTGTGATGGCAGGAAACAGCTTTGATGATTTTATTGAGAATATGGTCGATGTAAGCGGTATTGATGAACATGATCCACTGGCTTTTTTCATTCAGACATTCGTACAGCCAAATGATATTCTTTTAACCATGTTCGCCAAGTATGTACAACAGGGAAAAGAAGAGTTGAAAGTTTTGGAAGAGAGTAAGGAGTAGAGTAGTGAAAATCCACTTTATAGGCATTGGAGGCATAGGGCTTTCTGCATTGGCAAAATTTCTTTATAATGACGGACATAAGATTTCCGGTTCAGATATTAAACAAACAGAAATTACCAATGACCTGGCAACGAACTTTGATGCGAAGATCACCATCCCTCATCATGAAGATGCAGTAGAAGGTGTAGACAGGGTCATCTACTCAGCAGCGGTACGCAAAAATAATCCTGAGTACCAAAAAGCACAGCAGCTTGGTATAGAACTGCTTTCACGTAAAGAGTCTTTGAAGTTTATCCTGGGTGAAAAAGAGGTCTATGCCGTGGGTGGAGCACATGGAAAAAGTACCACTTCCGCGATGCTCGCTTCTATCGTTCCTGAGTCCAATGCACTTATCGGTGCCATAAGTAAAGCGTTTGGTTCAAACGTCCGAAACTATCCTAACAATAAAGTGGTTTTTGAAGCAGATGAGAGTGATGAGAGTTTTTTAAATTCAAATCCCTACCTGGCTATTGTTACCAATGTTGAACCGGAGCATATGGAGTATTACGAGTACAATGAAGAACGTTTTTATAATGCCTATAGAAACTTTTTATCACTGGCTAAAGTACGTGTCATCAATGCAGAGGATGAATTCCTTGCTTCACTGGAGATGGATAGTATTAAGCTCTACCCTTCAAAAGATATCAAAAACATAGAGTTCGTTCTTGTGAATGGTGAGCCTCATACAAAGTTTGAACTTTTAGACTTGGGTGCATTTGAAGTTTTTGGTTTTGGTAACCATATCGCACTTGACGCTGCATTGGCCATTTTGGGTGCATTGGAGCTTGGTGAAGCGTTGGAAGATATCCGTACAAACCTACTGAACTACAAAGGCATCAAAAAACGTTTTGACATTGTACAAAACCAAGAAAGCTGTGTAGTCATAGATGATTATGGACATCACCCTACAGAGATCAAAGTAACGATGGAGTCACTTCAAACCTATAAATCTTTACGTGAGTTCACCAAATTAAATGTCATTTGGCAACCTCATAAATATTCACGAACGATGGATAATCTTCAGGCATTTGTAGAGTGTTTTGAAGGTCTGGATGAACTTGTTATCCTTCCCATCTGGTCAGCAGGAGAACTTGAAGTAGATATAGACCTCAAAGGGGCATTCAGCCGATATAAATTGCTTATGGCTGATGCTGTTACAAAAGAAGACGGTATTGTAAAGATCATTAGGGACGGAAGTGTCATCAGAGAATACAGTGATGGACTTGTCACAGCTTTCGGTGCAGGAGATATTACTTATCAGATACGTGGAGAGGCATAAGGGCACCTATGGATAGAGGTACCCATAATTATATCCATCCATTTTCTTTTAAACTCTCATAAATTTTATGAGCTATCTGCTTATATACTAAAGCATTGGGGTGTACCTGGTCACTTTTCAGTGTGGGATTTCCCAAGATCTCTGTCAGTACTCCGTTGACAAGAGGAATATCTTCTTCATTGGCAACTTCTTCATAAAGTTCAAGCGGTGAGAGTCCAAACAAGCTTATATTCGGTACTGAGACAAGTAATACATCTATATTTTTTTCTTTTGCCATATGTATCATAGTCTTTAGATTATTTTTTAGGCTTGACATAGATTTTTTTCTGAGTATATCGTTGCCTCCTAAACAGAGTATCATCAGTTTGATGGACTTGTCCTGTAAGAGTGTCGGTAAACGTTTGAGTCCTGCTTCAGATGTTTCTCCGTTTATACCGGCATTGATCACTTTATGTCCTGTGAGAGAGGAGAGTACAGAAGGGTAGCTCTCTATAGGATTCACACCATAGCCATAAGTGAGACTGTCGCCAAAAGCCAAGATAGTATCTTTGGGTGAGAGGGTTATGATATTTGAACTTTTCTTTGGAAACGTAAGGAGTGCCAACGCAACAAATATTGCAACCATTATATATTTCATATGCTTCCTTATGTGAGAGTATTATAGTATAATTTCAACCCAAACAACAATTACAGGCAGAGGAAACTGATACGTGTCAGCACAACAAACAAATGAAAAATCTATCATCCAGAAACTAGATCTTGATGGGTATATTCATCAGTTCAAACAATTTTTAGCCAGAGAAAAACCGGTAGCGATGATGGGAGATATCAACCAGCATTATCGATACATACAAGCACTCTCCAAAGTTCAGTTTCCACTACCGAAATCCGTACCAAATCTCGATAGAGAGTTAAATCTTATCAAAAAACAAGGTGTACTTTCTTTAGATGAGATCTATGCTTTTGTGACGATGCTCTCCTACTTTAATACCTTAAAGGCAGTAGGGTTTACAGAACCGCTGATCTCTTGGATACAAAGTATCGAGATACCTGAAGAGATAGTAGAAGTCATAGGCTATTTTACAGAAGAGGGGGGTATCAATCCTGAGCGTGACCCCGAACTTTTTAAACTCGAACGTACGATCAAGCAAAATAAAATTGATATCAAAGAGACACTTTATAAACTCACTCACTCCAGTAAACTAAGGGATTATCTTGTTGATACACAAGTACACTTTAATGGTGGCGAGGAGACGCTCCTTGTGCGCGGTGGGTTCAATAATGCCATAAAAGCTACAGTAGCAGCACGAAGTCCCGGCGGTTTTTTCTATATCCTCCCTCAAAGTATCTCTCATATGAAAGAGAAAGAGTCTGCACTGCTCAGTAAGAAAGAAGAGTTGATCTACCGTTACTGTAAAGATATCTCGGCTGTGTTTTTTAAGTGGGAGCGTTTCCTAACGTTTATTAACAAAGAGTATGACCGGTTTGACCACTACCAGGCAAGAGTGAGTTTTGCCAGGGCCAAAGAGTATGAGTTCATCTTGCCAAGCAGACAAAAACGTATTAAACTTCAAGACTTTGCACACCCGGCCATAGAGAACCCTGTACCTATAACAATGGATATGAATAAACAGATCATGCTTGTGACAGGAGTGAATGCAGGTGGTAAAACGATGCTGCTTAAGTCCATGCTCAGTGCCGTTTATATGAGCAAATACCTTTTGCCTTTTAAATGCGATGCTTCCAAAACCGAAGTAGGACACTACAAAAGCATAGAAGCTGTCATTGATGACCCTCAATCGGTTAAAAATGATATTTCTACTTTTGCAGGGCGTATGCAAGAGTTTGCGAAACTGTTTAACAAAGAAGATGCTATTGTAGGTGTAGATGAGATAGAACTTGGAACCGACAGTGATGAAGCGGCAAGCCTCTTTCGTGTTATGCTGGATGAATTGCGTAAAAAAGGTATTACTTTTATCGTGACAACTCACCATAAACGATTGGCTTCACTGATGGCAAGTGATGATGAAGTGGAACTCATTGCCGCACTCTATGATGAAGAGAGGCGTGTACCGACTTATACTTTTTTACAGGGAAGCATAGGGAAGAGTTATGCTTTTGAGACAGCACAGCGTTACGGGGTTCCTGTGGCTATCGTCAAGAAAGCCAAAGAGGTATATGGGGAAGATAAAGAAAACCTCAATGAACTGATAGAGCGGTCCACATCACTTGAACGTGAAATGAGACAAAAGATTGCAAAGGTCGATGAAGAGCTGAAGTTTGTTGAGAAACAGAAGCAAAAACTCCTGGATGAAGAGATCAAACTTCAAGAGAGCCACAGAAAAGCCATAGCTACCCTTGAAAATCGTTACAATGCAGCTACAAAAAAAGCCAGAGAAGCGATTAAGGCCAAAGAGTCAACAGAGGGAAGAAGACTTCTCAATATAGCCCATCAACGTAAAGCGTTTAAACCAAAAGAGGTGAAATTGACAGAGGAGATACCACTTAAAGAGGGAGATAAGGTAAAGTATCGTTCCCATAAAGGTGAGTTACTCTCTTTACGTGGTAAGGATGCCACGATCACTGTTGACGGACTTAAGATGAGAGTACCTCTGTCTCAACTCAAAAAAAGAGGGGATACACCTCAAGTCAAAGCACCAACCAAACTAAAGCAAGCTAAGGTCAATGTAGAAAGATCCGGAGCAAGTGTTTCTGTCAAAATCCTGGGTATGTATGGAGATGAAGCCATAGATACGGTAGATAAATTTATCTCAGATGCTTTGGTAAACGGACTGAGTGAAGTACAAATTATCCATGGAACGGGTGGAGGAGTGCTTTCTAAGCTAGTGACAGAATATTTGAAACATCATCCCAAAATAGAGAAATTTTATCGTATGCCCGGAAACCTGGGTATAACGGTTGTAGAGTTGTAATCCTTCTTTTAACTCCAAAGGGTATAATATAGCTATTAAAATGTTTTAGGAGAAGTAAGTGAGCATTCAAGATAATGTAAATTACGTGAAAAAAGAGTTAAGTGGTGATGAAAAAGTACTTGAGAGTGCTTTAAAGATAGAGACACTTTATAAAAAACATAAGTTTAAGATCTGGGCTGTAGTTGCTGCTCTGCTTCTTTTCTTTGCCGGCAAAGCGGTGATGAATGCAATGCATGAGGCAAAGCTGGCAGAAGCAAATCAGGCATTTTTGACACTGCAGACAAAAGCTGATGATACAGAAGCACTTCAAATACTTAAAACAAAAAACCCAGCACTTTTTGAGCTTTTCACGTATGCGCAGGCTGCTAAAAAGAAAGATGCAAAAGCATTGAGTATTTTAGCAGGGAGCAGCAACACTGTGATTGCTGATGCGAGTAAATATACAACTGCAACACTTGAAAGGAAGCCTGCCGACTCTAAACTTTATAAAGAGTTGGCACTGCTTGAAGAGGCATATCTTGCGATCAAAGCAGGTGATACAAAAAGTGCCAAAGCAAAATTGGAACTCATTAATGAACGTTCACCGCTTGCAATGCTGGTATCACTGCTTAGACACTCTACGTTAAAGGCGCAATAATGAAACAAATATCACTTCTTACACTGACAATCGCGGCACTGATATTTTCCGGATGCAGCTCTAAACAATATTTTGAACCGGAGAAAAGCTATTCGGTCTCAAGTGCTGCATCTTCTTACGGCAGTTCTATTGTTGATCTCAGCAGGGATGGTGCTACATTACAAAACGGCCAGTATATCGGGAAGCATGGATTAAGTAAAATTACCCTTGGTGAAGGGTATAGATTTTTGAGTGAAAGCCCTGCTTATGTGTTGGCAGGTAATGCCGAGGGTATATTAAAGATCATTGATAAAAGTACAGGAGAGCCTGTACGTGCAGTAGCACTTCATGTACCTATCGTCTCTGCGACAATTAAAAATGGTGTGATCGCTTATATCTTAAACAATAATGCTTTTGGTATCTATCAAATAAAAGACAACAGAAAAGTTGTAGAAAACCGTTCAGAAAGAACTTTTGCTATCGATACCAGAGCTGCAAGTCCGATATTTATAGATGACTTGGCAGTCATGCCAATGCTTGACGGAAAATTGATCATCTTGAATTCTAAAGATCCGGAAAATGCAAAAGTGGTCTATATCAGCAGTGAAAAAGTCTTTAACAATGTTGTTTATCTGTCCCGTATGGATAACATAATGGTGGCAGCAACACCAAAGAGACTTATTACACTGGGCAGTGGCGGCCAAAAAGAGTATCATGCCAATATTTCTGAAGTAACTACATCGAATGGAAATATTTATCTCTTTACGAAAGAGGGAGAAGTGGTGAAACTTGATACAGTACTTCAACCACTTGCAAAAAAGAAATTTAAATATGCACACTTCTCTGCTGCCACAGCATTCGGTGGAAGAGTTTTTGCTTTAGATCAGCAAGGCTCACTTATCGTACTCTCTGCAGACTTAAGTAAATATAAGATCTATGATCTTGGAACTGTAGATACTCCGGTATTTATTACAGGAACAAAACTGTATAAAGATGGAAAGATCATAGAACTCTCTACATTAGGTTATGAGTGATCTACTCATAGCTTTTGAAGAATATCTAAGTGTCACTAAGGCACTGGATATACTTACGGTCTCTTCTTATATAAGTGATCTAAAACAGCTTGAAGAACTTACACAAAAAAAACTTACGAAACTGGAAACCGCAGACGTACTTAAGTTTTTAGCTACATTTGAAAATAAACGAACCCTCAATAGAAAACTCTCAGCTATCAATACCTTTTTTCACTTTTGTCATCTTCAAAACTTTACCTATGAAAAAATAAAGATCCCTATGGCCAAAGTGCCTAAAAATCTTCCTAAATATCTAAACAATGATGAGATCCTGAAAGCCATAGATAACATTGACAGAAGTACGCTTATGGGTTTACGTGATTATGCTCTAATACTTTTTTTGTATGCCAGTGGTTGTCGTATCTCTGAAGCATTGAGTGCAGAGAGAGGTGATATAGTGGAGGGATGGCTAAAGATAAGGTTTGCCAAAGGTGAGAAAGAGCGTATGGTTCCTTTGGCACCTGTAGCATTGGAAGCATTGGAAGCATACATGAAAGAACAGGATCTGCATAGTAGTTATCTGTGGCTCAATTACAGAGGTGAGCCATTAAGCCGTATCTCTGCCTATAAGATAGTAAAAAAATATTTAGGTGTCTCACCCCATGTATTACGTCATTCTTTTGCTTCTTCACTTATCATTGGTGGTGCAGACTTGCGTGTGGTACAGGATTTATTGGGACATAGTTCACTGGAGACCACACAGATCTATACGCATATACAAAAACAGAACTTGGCAGATACAATGCAGAGTTATCATCCGCTTAGCTGATTTAGGTATCATATCATTATGAAAGAGATCGTAGAGTATTTACAAAAAAAGCATATTATATTCAAATCACTCAAAGAGGTAATGCCCAAAGAACTTGGTTCGCGTAAAAAGGTTGCACTCTATCTGGGTGTTGATCTGAAAGGCTATTATGCTTTGGTCATGCAAGTTGAAAAGAAGAGTAGAGTACTTCGAAAAGAAGCAGGTGAACTTATGGAGCTGCATGAAAAAGTGGAGAAGTATATTGATAGCAAGATCACTAAAAAATATATTATCATCAAAGCACCACTCTGCTCTCATGCAAAAGCAATGTTGGAAGAGCATGGTTGGAAAACTTGGCATGAAAATTAGAAATTATATTTTTCATCATCCTGATTCAAGTTCAGAATGACGTAGAGGGAAAATAATGTTACTGGCAGACATAGGCAATACCCATTTTCATATTTATGATGGCAAAAAAGTAGAACATCTTACGTATGATGATGCCATAGAAAAATATAGAGAAAATGAGCTTTGCTATATTTCCGTGAAACACCATTTGGAAGTGAAGATAGAAAAGATCAAGTCTTGGAAAAACATCTCCAAAGAGATGATCTTGGAGGGTGCTTATGATACTATGGGTGTAGATAGAAAAGCACTGTGTCTAAGTCATAAAGATGGTCTGTTCGTAGATGCCGGATCGGCTATTACAGTAGATATTATGGAGGATGGAGTTTATAGAGGAGGATTCATCCTGCCCGGGTTGAAAGCTTATCTTGAGAGCTACAGATCCATCTCATCTGTTTTAGATATGGATTTAAATGATAAAATATCACTCAGCACACTTCCTACCACAACTAAAGATGGGATAAGCTATGGTATAATCGCGTCTATAAAAGCACTCATAGATAAACATAGTAATGGTAAAAAGCTCTACTTTACGGGTGGAGATGGTCAATTACTTGCTAATTTTTTTGATGATGCTATCTATAATGAAACATTGGTCTTTCACGGAATGCTTAGAGCATTAGAGACAAAGTAGTAAGGTTTTAAATGAAATTTGTTCAACGAGAAGTAGTATTGCAGAGCAATACATACCAACACTCATCACTCAACACTCATCACTCATCACTTTCACCTCAAGGAGGTGAACTATGTTAACAGTAGCACTTCCAAAAGGAAGAATTGCAGAGCAGACTCTGGAAATATTTGCAGAGATCTTCGGTGGAGAATTCAAGTTCGAAGGTAGGGAACTCATTTTGGATATGGGTGAATTCCGTTTTTTAAATGTCCGTAACCAGGATGTACCAACGTATGTAGAACACGGTGCAGCCGATATCGGTGTAGTAGGTTTGGATGTGATCACTGAAAAAGAACTTGATATCATCCAACTTCTTGATATGCAGCTTGGTAAATGTAAAGTAGCCATTGGTATTAAAAACGAAGATGAACTCGACTGGTCACGCCCCAACATAAAAGTGGCAACCAAAATGGTGAATATCACTAAAAACTACTTTGCCAAAAAAGCTGTAGGGGTAGAGGTAGTAAAGCTTTACGGTTCCATAGAACTTGCTCCGTTGGTTGGATTGGCAGATGCCATTGTTGACATTGTAGAGACAGGTAATACCATGAGAGAAAACGGACTGAAAGTAGCGGAAGATATCATGGACTCTTCTGCACATCTTATCTCCAATAAAAATAGTTTTTATGCGAAAAAAGAGGAAATTCTCTCTCTTTATGAAAAAATCAAAACTGTTGTAGAGAGCCGTGGCTAGGAACAGTTCTGATTCACTTGACCTCTACGCCAAAGTAGAGGACCTTCTTGGTGTAAAAGAGGCTGCCCCGAGACTCTATGCACACTACCTTCTTTTTTTAAATTCACTGGATTTTGATACACTTTTGGATGTAGGATGCGGTTCCGGTGATTTCCTGCGTCAGATGCAGGGTGCATTAGGCATCGAAAAAATCATGGGTATCGATCTGAGCCCTGTAATGGTATCCAGAACAGCTGAACAGGGTATTCCCTCACAATGTATCGACCTGTGTGATCTAAATGGAAAATATGATGTTATTACGGCAGTGTTCGATATGTTGAATTATCTGGATAAAGAAGCATTGAAACGTTTTTTACTTTGTGTGAATGAACATCTTAATGAGGGTGGATATTTTTTATGTGATATCAACACTCTTTATGGTTTTGAAAATGTTGCTGTAGGTTCATATATCGTAGATGATGAAGAACGGTTTTTGACGGTTGACAGTGATTTTGAAGCAGGGGAATACAGTTCAGAATTTACGCTGTTTGAAAAAAGAGGAGATCTCTTTAGTAAATCACAAGAGAGTATTAGGCAGTACTATCATAAAGTAGAAGAGATAGTGGCTCTCTGTAGTTTGGAACTTCTGCAAAGTGATGAGGTCAACCTTTATGAACTGGAAGAGGCAGATAAACAGTTCCTAGTGTTACAAAAAAACTAAAAAGAGAAAAAACACTCCTTATCTTGGAATGTTTTTCTTCTTCCAATTTGGTTTAACTGTTTTTACATTAGTTTCATTCTTGATGATATTATCTGTTATATTTATATCAAAAGAAAGAGTGCTTCCATCATCAGGGATAGGGGTATCAAATATTTTTGTTACAGTTTGATTCTGTTCTGCAGCAAGATTGATATAGCTTGAGGTACAATCATCAATCATCCCTTGTGCATAGATCAAGCCAGAACCATAATCTGTACTATGCCAGAGACTGGCATTGTTTTGAACCCAGGTACTATTGCCTGTATCAATTTGTTTTGCATGTTTTGCAATGAGATACCTGATGTCTCTCCAGCTGAGGGCTGGACACGCTTCCAAAAACAGAGCAACAGATGCCGCTACTGTAGGTGAGGCAGCTCTGGTCCCGTTCATTATAAAAGTATAGTTTTCATTTGTATCTTCAGACCATGTGGTTTTTGAATATAGATCTCCGGTATTTCTTGATGTCCCCATAATAGTTGTTGTGCCTATGGTAGGACTATTCAGATAGGTATCTCCGCTATAGACTGATACCAAGATTGGAAATTTCACAAACATTCTTCCACCTTTTTCACTTTTCACCTTCCACTGATTTCACAAACTGCCTTCCACCCGTTTCACTTTTTGCCTTCCACTTTTTGAAGGTTTAGTAAAAAGGTTTTAGAATTTCGTTTGGCGAAATAACCTACCCCTCAAACAAGCTAATTACACTTACTCTATCTCAATCGAGATGGAGAAAAAATGAAAGGAATTAGCATGTTGAAAATCAAAGAGATTTTACGACTAAAATGCGAAGCTAAACTATCAAACAGAAAGATAGCAAGAGCTTTAAATATAAGCCACAGTGTAGTCAATGACTACATTAAAGAGTTTAAACTTACAAACAAGAGATATGAGGATATTGCCTCACTGAATGATAAAGAGATTCTCACTCTTTTTAAATCAACCCGTACAAAGAGCAGTAAATACCCGGTTCCGGACTTTGCAAAAATACATATTGAACTAAGAAGTCCTATAGTAACACTGACACTTCTGCACGAAGAGTATGTTGAGAGTTGTCCCAACAAACAAGGATACGGCTTTACCTGGTTCTGCAACCAATATAAAGCCTATGCCAAAAAGATAAACCCATCGATGCATCTGACTCATAAAGCAGGAGAAAAAACTTTTATCGATTTCAGTGGAAAGACCGTTGATATAGTTAATCCAAAAAATGGTGTCATCACTAAAGCAGAAATATTTATTGCAGTACTGCCTGCATCAGGCTATCCCTTCGTCAAAGCAATAGCTTCACAGAAAAAAAGAGACTTCATTGATGCGCATGCAGATATGTTTGAATACTTTGGGGGAGTGACAGAGCTGCTCGTACCTGATAATCTTAAAAGTGCCGTCACCAAAGCGGATAACTATGACCCGGATGTCAATCCTGACTATGCGAGCTTGGCAAGATACTACGGCAGTGCGGTTATGCCTACTCGGGGATACAAGCCAAAAGACAAGGCACATGTGGAGCTCTCTGTAAAACTTGTACAGCGGTGGATACTTGCAAGACTGAGACACTTTACCTTTTACTCAATAGCAGAGTTAAACAAAGAGATAGGCAGACTGATCCCGCTCTATCTTGATAAAGTGATGAAACATCTTGGCAAAAGCAGAAGAGAACTTTTTATAGAGCTTGACCAGCCGGCACTCTTACCGCTTCCTGCCTCGCGTTATGAATACAAAGAGTTTAAACTACTCAAGGTAAGCAAGGATTATCATATCCAATTAGAGCATAATTTTTACAGTGTTCCCTATCAGCTTATAGGCAAAAAAGTGGAAGTGTGGTTTGGTGCAAAAATTGTAACCATCACCTATGAAGGCAAAACAGTTGCTACCCATCCTAAACTTCTGCATAAGGGGCAATATTCAACACAACATGAGCATATGGCATCTTCACATCAAA
>CAJXJN010000004.1 GCA_913055205.1 uncultured Sulfurovum sp.
TTAATATTTTATTTAAATATGTTTTTTCATTTTGAAGAATAATTGGTCTTAATTTATGCAATAAAATACCTATGCTATCTTTATTTGGCAAATTAATAATATATTTTAGTTCATTATTTTTAAATTTTATGTTCATATTTAAAGGAGAAAAAGCCCCTTCATTTCTTTTTATCATTTTTTCAAGTTCTTGTACATATTCTACAAATCTTTTTATTGTCTCTAGTTCATCATCAGTCCACCTGATTTCTATTGATTTTTCATTAAGAGTAATATTTTTTTGATAATTCATTTTAAAAATCCTTAGAATTATAATTGTAACAATGATACCACTTATTTAAAAAGATACAAAAAAGATATGTCAAATTGACATATTATCTCGGAAGTGGAGACTTCAGTCCCACTTCACAATCATAGATTTTTGGAAGTTTTATATAACTTGCTATCAGTTTAAACTTTCTGTGGGACTGAAGTCTCCACTTCCATTCTAAGTATCAGAGATACGTTCCTCTTCCACACATTAGGGTAAACTCACAGTACTTACATTTCTGCAGATCTTCACATTTTTCAGCTACAAAACTTTTTGTCTGTTTTAACTCTATGATATGTTCTGCCAAAAGTGCATTCTTCTCTTCCAAAGATGTTATCTCTTCCATCTCACCGTTCTCTAATATTTTTATAAAAGCCAGAGTGATGTTTTGGTATTTTGAGCTAAGCATATGGTGATAAATACTCATCTGAAAATCTGTCAGTTTCTCTAAGTTCTTAGATTTATTTGCCTCTTTCGTTGAGCCACTTTTGTAGTCTAACACAAGTGTATGTGTAGCATTTTGGTCTATGCGGTCTATGCGTCCTTTGAAGCGTAAACCACCTATATCACCTTGGAACTCTTTTTCTCTCTCTACTACTTTCCAGTCAGCCTTAAAATGTTCTATTTGTCTCTCAATAAACCCTTTTAATTTCTCTTTCCATAAAAGTTTTTGGTAGGCTATCTTCGCGTCATTTTGTGGCAATAGCTCGTCTATCAGTTTATGAAGTGCTTGAGTCATTTCCTCTTTTGAGTCATAGCAACTTTGCTCTCTATAGAGATGATCTAAAAGTGTATGTAGAAACAAGCCTTCTATGAGCTCATCCTCTTTTTTCGCTTCTATCTTTTGGATATTACGGTAGTAATACTTTCTTTTACACTCCAGATAAGTTTTGAGTCTTGACGCTGACCATGTAATGGCTTGTGCATCAAAGTTTTCAACCACAGGCTCATTCTCATCTACGAGTTGTGATGATTGTGCATAGAGTAGATCAAACTGGGCTTTTGTTTGTTCTGCTTTGTCCAATCCCAACTCATAAAGAAACTTTGAAGGAAGTTTGTTATCACTGCTGCTGTAAAGTATAACTGCTTGTGAAGCTTGTTCCAACAGACGCTTGTAATACTGTTTTTGTAAGGCTTCTCTGTCATTTTTAGTAGGAAGATTTGCAAAGGCACGCACAGAAGAGTTGAGAAACTGATCTTTGCTGGATGTAGCAGGCACCACACCCTCATTAAAATCTACGATCACAATACCCTCAAAGCTCACACCTCTGGTCTCAAGTACACCCATCACCGTGATCTTACCCCCTCTCACATCATCAAAGGTAATTTTTGAGAGCGTTTTAAGCCATAAAAAGAGCCACTCTTTTATGGAGAGTTTTTGGATTTCAAATATCTTTAGGAGATGCAGATACTTTTCATATACTTGTTCGTTAACTTTCTCTTTTTTCTCTAGAGGCTCCAGTGGAATATCCAGCAATTCCAGTCCATTGAGTAATGAAAAGAATGTTTTTATATCTACTGACTTAGAAGGGGTTATCTTCTCTACCTCCTCAAGTTGGAAGCCGTAACGCTCCAGCAACTTCTTATTCTGGGTATCAAAGCTTTTCCAATATCCATAGAGGGCTTCTAGTGATTTGTAGATTCGTCCATTACTATAATCATACCCCATCGCAAAGTTTAGGTTGTTGTGTGTATCAAAAAGAGTAAAGTGCTCTTTAAAACTCTCATCCGGTAAGATAAGTGCAATCTTTTCCGGCTCTATGCCTAAACGTACCATCTCTTCTATTTTTTCAAATGCAATAGCGATCTGTTCTTCACGCTCTTCCACACTAAAAACTGCAGCATTGATATTTGCGCTGTTACTCTCCTGCTCTATGATCTTTTTACTTGAAAAATCAAAACATACATGTGCATCATTGGGTAATTTCATACCATACGCTTCAAAACGCTCTTGCATTTTTTTGTTGAACTTACTTGTCGTATAATGTATGATAAGTTGTGTTTGCTGTGATACTTTTTCTAAAAGTGCCAACTCAAAATAACTCAAGTATCCCTCAAGATGGATCTCTATGGTTTCATAACTTTGTAAAAAAGCCTCATTGAGTCTGTAAGAGCCTGGTATGAATGCTTTATCTGTAAATCCTTTGTCATCAAGAAGTTTTCGGTAATTGTTTAAAAGTCTCTCCAAGATAGACAGATGGGCTTCAAACTCTGCATAAGCATCTGCCTGGGCTAAAGTTTCAAAACCTATATTTTCCACTGCCAACTCTTCAAAGAACTTAAAAAGAGCATCACTTTTGGTAAAAAACCGTACCAAATCCCGATTGACATTCAAAGTATCAAAAGCCTCAAAACTTGCCGCTTCTCTAAGCAGTAAAATACGCTGTAAGGGATCTATCTGTATTCTGTTTTCTATGAGTATGGCACGCTGTTCAAACTCATCCATACGCATGAGTGCAGGAAGAAATCCATCTTGCTCTTTATGCTGAGAACTTACTGTTCTTAATGCTCGTGATGTGGGGTAAATATGGAGTTGATTCATGAGAAGAAGTATAACATAGAACCCGATACAAAAAGGGGAAATATGTCAAATTGACAGATAATTCATAATGAAAAGAGATTATCTTATTAAAGTTTCAGCTGTCGTGGCTTCGCTTTGCTACGACCACTCTGGTTCCAACCCTGCTAACGACAAGCAGTTGTCGTTAGCTTAACGGGTCTCATGGTTTTAAATAAGCAGGAATTTGTGAGTACCCTATGGTTTCACCGACTTTTGCTCTTAGCTGTAAAGTATATCTGCCCGGTTTTGTAATATTGATATCACCTATATGGAATCTACCCTCTTCAAACGGAATATTCTCAACCAGTTTATCATCTTTAACTGTATGCGGTCTTGTAAGCAGAAATGTCACATTGGCATTTGAAACTGCTGTACCGTCTTTTTTTAAAATAGTATAGTTAAATGTATTTATTCCCTGTTTTAACTTTACAGGATCAACCTGATGAACCTTACTGTTCACATTATCTTTCATAACCATTGTCTCTACATCAATGATATTGATATCATAGTTTTTATCAAATGCCATCTTTCTTTCTATGATCTCATTGATATTCATATCTGCGATCTGATACTTTAACATATATTCATTTGACTCTTGCACCGGCAGAGATGATGCAGACTTTACTGTCCAGTAGCTCAGTGTGATACCAACTATAAGAAAGCCAAGTATCATATGTGGCCAATAGGTTTTTTCTTTATTGTTTGCCATTTTTCATCCTCATAAATATCGGTCTAAAAATAAACATCCAAAATACCAACAGTGCACCAATGATCACAATAACTTTCAGCACCGTAATAATATATCGTGTTTCGTTTGGAAGCGTGGTTGTCATCTCAACATTTTTTGAATCAGCAATCTGATCTGCCAATTCGGAAAAACCTTGTACCACGCCAATATTGTACTTATCTTCTATACTGTTTTTATCTTTTGCTGCTATTACATCGATCGTTGCATCCATGACATCACTTTTATCATAGAGTAACGCCAATTCTTTACTTGAAGGAATGAGTGCTACTCTACCTTTTGTTCTAGATTTTGCGGTGATCACTGCATTGGGTGCAAATATCAGCATCACATAGGGCTTGCTTAGGTTAGCTTCATACTTCTTACTATATGCTACCAAATTGAACTTCTCAGGGAAGTTTTCATTAGTGGCGACTACATACCCGTTAATAGCTGTTTTAGATAGCAACTCATCTGCCATTTGCTCAATTAGTTTTGAAGCTTCAGGTTTTAAAATGTCATCTTTGAGAATATGTGTTGCGTTCAGAAGAAGTGGAAGTAACAAAGCAAGCAAGGCGAACCTTACTTGAACTTTGAACATATAATTATCCTATAAAAAGATGGTTAGGTGTAAGTACTGCCCATGCTGTATATACAGCAAAAACAACCATACTCCATCCCAATACTTTATCCATAATTGTAATCATTTTTTATCCTTTATGAATTACTTAGCATCTACAAATGCAAAGTTTGCATTTTCTTTACTATTTGCTTTTACATTATCCAAACTACCGGTAATAGGTGTTGGATCATAGTAATTACTGGCACTGCCTTGTTGTACCCCAATACCCCATACTGTCAGGAATGCAAGGATACTTAGCAAAAGTACAGTTGCTATCAACATACCTGTTACACCATTGAGACCAAATACGGCTCTATTTGTATTTTCAGTTGCTGCCATCTTTTATCCTTTTAACGTTTTAATGTATGTTGCAAGCGCTTTTATCTGCACAGGAGTCATTCTGTCATGGAATGCCGGCATTGTACCAAGTGCACCTTTTTTACCATTTTTAACAACATTTGTAATAAGTGCTTCATCATAGTCAGCGATATTTGCTGCCATACCATTCATACCTTTACCATCTGCTCCGTGACAACTAGCACATGCTGCAAAAGCTGCAGGCTGTTCACCTTTCATACCACCGGCAACATAAGCTGCAATATCTTCAGCATCTTGACCTGTAGCCATCATTGGAGGCATTGCACCCATCGGATAACCCAATTGGTTAGAACCTTTTTCGATCACATCAAGTACTTGTGCTTTACTCATTCTAGTTGTAAAGTCATGTGCTTTACCGGAAAGACCATCACCTGTTGTACCATGACATGGTGCACACTGCACTAGGAAGATAGACTCACCCATTTGCTGAAGTGTTGCTGTATCAGCATTCTTATGCACTGCTTCAAACTTAGTATTATAAGCTTTTACCTCTTCATTATATTGTCCGATCTGGCTAAATGCATTGACAGGATATCCTGAAATCATATACCACATAGCCCAAATCGCAGTTCCTAACCATGAGTATGCCCAACCACTAGGAAGTTCATTTAAATACTCACCGATACCATCCCAGTTCTCATCAGCAAGTTTACCACCTGATGTATCTGTTTTCATCTGGTTGATATATTTGATAGCTACACCTACTGTAAGCCCTGCAATCGCTATAGCACCAATTATCGTAATTATATTGATAGGATCACTCAAATCAATGTTCATAGACTTCACTACATAAATCGTAGCTGCTATAAGCACTGCTGCAAAGAGAAGTCCCTTTATCATTAACGCATTCATTTATTTTGCTCCTTATTTTCACTTGGGCTTGCGGAACTATCGTTGATAGGTTTGCTGTCGATCTCATCATCTAAAGCAATTTTTCCTAACTTTTCATAGTCCTTTTCACCCTTTTTTTCACTTCTATAAAGGTATATAATATACCCATACAACAACATCACTAAAACAATGGTCATAAAGAAACTGGCATAACCTTGAAGTTCTCTAATATCCATTTTTTCTCATTACTTTAATCTGTTAAGGTAAGCAATAAGTGCAACAATTTCAGGAATATTCCCTGCTGCAACTGCATCTTTAACATTCTGATTTTTCATATCAGCAGTGATCTTTTTTGCTTCATCCAAAGCAGCAGCTTTTGCTTCATCCCATGTTCCCAGTTTTACACCATTTGGTGTATCATAAGGTGTATTAAATACTTTTTTAACAGTTACGGCTTCAGCATAAGCTGTTTCAAGGTCTGCAATATTTGTAAACTGATGTTTATATGCCGGCATAATAGACTCAGGAACTACAGATTTTGGATCCCACATATGGTTTTCATGCCAATCTGTTGTACGGTAATTACCTATACGGTGAAGGTCCGGACCTGTTCTTTTTGAACCCCAAAGGAATGGTCTGTCATAGGCATATTCTCCAGAAAGTGAATACTGACCATATCTGTCAGTTTCTGCTTTAAACGGACGGATAAGCTGTGAGTGACAAGCAATACATGCATCTTTTTTATAGACTTCTTTACCTGCAAGTTCAAGTACCGTATAAGGCTTAAGCCCTACTACCGGTCTTGACGCTTCAGCAAAGTTAGGCAGAATCTCAATAAGACCTGCAAACGCGATAACCAAGAATACTCCTACTGCAAAGAAGAATGGATTTTTTTCTAACCAATGAAACATAACCTACCTCCTTATGCCATAGGTGATCTAAACTGTGGTTCTTCAGAAAGCTCTCTGGAAGAAGTCATAGTTTTATACATATTGTAAGCGAACATCAAGAAACCAACTAGGTATAACACTCCTGAAAGTGCTCTGATCGCATAGTAAGGGTGAAGTACTGTAACTGTATCGATGAAACTATACATCAAGTTACCATACTCATCAACTGCTCTCCACATCATACCTTGTGTGATACCTGCGATCCACATAGACGTAAAGTAAAGAACAACAGCTGTTGTTTGAAGCCAGAATTGTGCTTCCAAAAGCTTTTTAGAGTAAATCTCTCTTTTGAACATTCTTGGAGCCATATGGAAAAGACCAGCCATGATCATAAATACAACCCAACCAAGTACACCATCATGAACGTGTCCAGGAATCCAGTCTGTAAAGTGTGCAATTGCATTCACTGATTTGATCGCTTGAATAGGACCTTCAAGTGTTGAAAGCATATAGAATGTAGATGCAAGTACCATGAATTTGATCAGTGGGTTTTCAGTTAACTGGTTCCACTCACCTTTCATAGTAAGGAGCATGTTGATCGCTGAACCCCATGAAGGAAGAATAAGTACTACTGAGAATACTGATCCCATTGTTTGCATCCAATCCGGAACTGTTGACCATAAAAGGTGGTGAGAACCTGCCCAAAGGTAAATAAACATCAATCCCCAGAAAGAGAGAAGTGATAATTTATATGAGTAGATCGCTTGACCAGACTCTTTTGGAAGGAAATAATAGATCATAGCAACAATAGGTACAGTAAATCCAAATGCAACAGCATTATGTCCATACCACCATTGCACCAATGCATCATTTGTACCTGAGTACATAGAAACCGAGTGCATGATATTACCAAGTCCGCCAGATACAAAGTATGTAGGTACTGCCATGTTATTGAAAAGGTAAAGCATAGCTATCCCCAAGAATGTAGCAATGTAATACCATATAGAGATATAAAGTGCTTTTTCTCTTCTGATACCGATAAGCCCAAAGACAGAGACACCCCAAAGTACCCATATAACAACAATAACAACATCTATTGGCCACTCATATTGTGCATACTCTTTAGATTGGGAATAACCTAAAAGAAGACTTATTGTAGCTAAAAGTGCGCCAATAAAATAGAGCCAAAAGTGAAGTTTACCGATAAACATTAGAAACTTAGACTCTGCCATAGAGACTTTAAGTACTCTCTGCCCTACATAATAGAATGTAGCGAAAACCCCACTTACGGTAAATCCAAATATAACAGTATTTGTATGAACTGGTCTTAGTCTTGAAAAAGTACCATATTCACCCAATAAGTAGTTTAATTCCGGAAATGCCAGTTGTGCTGCGATGAGCGTACCAATTAACATACCTAAAAATCCAAACAAAATCGTTGTATAAGTAAACAATTTTGCTACGGAATAATCGTATTCCAATGCTGCGTTTGATTGCATGCATACCCCCTTGTAAAAATTTCTATGTTGTAAAATGACAATATTTGACAACATTCGACTTTATTATAGGTTTTTTTTTCACATATAAAGCTTAAAATAATAAGAGGTAAAAAGGATTTGTTAAATTATGTTTAACAATGTAGAAAAAATTATCGCAAACAGCCTTCTCGTCGCAAAAATTCAAGGTTTATATAGGATAAAATTACTCCTATATGAACCTCCTGAAAAAGCATTTATGCTTTTCCTTTTGCACTTTGGATAGAGTGAATATATTGATAATCAATAGTGATATTTTGTTCACGTGGTAAATGCTTAGAGAGCCTAGAGATCATCCCTTCAAAATCTTCAAAGAGATAATTTGCCATAGAACCGGGGATAGGATTTATCTCATTTAAAAGTACTTCATCATCCACTACAAAAAAGTCACAACGGATAATACTTCCTTTAAAAAGCGGATCATAAATCTTTTTGAAAGTCTCTTGGATTTTAACTTTTAAATCATCAGAAATATCTGCAGCTAAAACCTGTGAATCACGTGAGAAATCCATATATTTTTTCTCAAAATCCAAAAACTCTTCTTTATGCGGTTCTTCTACTATAGAGAGTTCCCACTCTTGAGTATAACAACCTGCCTGATTATATTCTTTGACCCCTTCTATAAATGGTTCAACAATAACATCCGTATCAAATTCAAATGCTACATCCAGTGCATAATCAAGTTCCGCTTCACTTTTTACAATACTTACACCTATACTACTGCCCAAGCGTACCGGTTTGATGATAACAGGGTATGCCATAGTGATTTTTCTTTCATCATTTTTAGAAAGATACTCATAGTCTACTGTCTTCACACCTAAACTTTGCGCTAAAAACTTCGTATAGAGTTTGTTATACGAAAGTGCCGAAGCTTCCATACGAGGTGATATAAAAGGAATACCGTAGAATTCCATCATAGAAGCCATTTTTCCATCCTCTCCGTCTCTGCCATGGATAAGATTAAGTGCTACATCAAAATCGACTACTTTACTGCCGAATATACCATCAATGAAAAATCCACCTTTTTTAAGCGTCAACTGCTTACTCTTTTTATACTCTCCTGAAGAGAATAGTTTAGAGTTGATCGTTTTTGTATCTATGAGATAAAATTCTCTGTTACTGTCTACAAAGATATAGGTTAAAGTACTTTTTTTAAATACTTTTTTCATGGTGATAGCAGAGACAATACTTATCTCATGCTCAAAGCTTGACCCACCAAATAAAATGGCTATGTTCATCTTTTTTTCCTCTTTTCCAAAAGATATAATATTGCTCTTGAAATTTGATTTCTTATTTTCTTTTTTCTCAAAGAGAGTGATGACGTTGTCACCGTTTCACTTCACAAAAGAAAAAGTAAACAAAAAGCGTCACGGCTCTCGAATCGCTTCGCTTTCAAGGGCGTTCACCGTGACATTTGTGAATGTATTTACAACATCTTGGCAAATTCACCAAAGATATAGGCACTTTCATGTGGTCCGGGACTTGCTTCCGGGTGATGCTGTACTGAGATCGTTGGAGAGTCGTTGTACTTAAGTCCTTCAATGGTATTATCAAAGAGGTTCATATGTGTAACCGTTGCTACTTCTGTAATGTTGTCCGGTACATTATAGTTATGATTTTGTGCTGTGATCTCAACTGTCCCTGTCACTGTATTTTTGACAGGATGGTTTCCACCATGGTGTCCAAATTTAAGTTTATATGTATCATACCCGTGAGAAATAGAGAGTAACTGATGCCCTAGACAGATACCAAAAAGCGGTACTTTGTGTGCAATAAGTTTTTTGATCTTCTCTTGCTCCTCTTTTAAGATAAGCGGATCACCCGGTCCATTGGAAAGAAATACACCGTCTATCTCTTTAGCATCTATTTTTGCTATGATATCTTCGGCAGACATGGAGTTCGGTACTACTGTGACTTCCATTCCTGCATGTGTAAGCTCATTCAAAATATTTCTTTTGATACCAAAATCCAATGCAATGATCTTCTTTGTTGTTTTAGGGGTATCATACTTAAAAGTATCTGTATTATAACGTGCTTCTGTGTGTACATAAGACTCTTTTGTACTTACTTGCTCGATATAATTAATCTCCTCAATACGAGGTGAAGACTCTAACACTTTTTTAAGTTCATCTTTCTCATGAATTTCGGTTGAAGCCACCATCATCATAGCACCTTCATTTCTAAGCATCTTTGTCAAGAACCGAGTATCTATCTCAGTGATACCAAGTACATTCTCTTTTTTAAGAAGCTCAGCCAAAGTCTCTTCACATCTAAAGTTAGACGGACGAGCCTGATAGGAGCGAACAATGATACCCTTACAGTGAGCACCTTTACTCTCCATATCTTGGGCATTACACCCTACATTACCTATCTCAGGCATAGTAAATGTTACAAATTGTCCTGCATAAGAAGGATCAGTAACAATCTCCTGGTAACCAGTAAGAGAAGTGTTAAATACGATCTCTCCTACAGATGTGCCTTCCGCCCCAAAGCTTTTCGCTTCAAGTATTAAACCATTTTCAAAATATAAAGAAACTTTTTGCATTATAACATTCCTCTCTTAGCAAGTTCTTCTTGATAAAGTCTTTCATATAAAAGCTCATAATCCTGTGATCCGGGGATCACCTCTCTTTTCATATTTTTAATCTTTTCGTAAACAATATCATCTATCTCATCATAGGCATCTGCAAATGCTTTAAATGATTTAAAGATAACATTTTTGACCTGATTTTCATTTACAGTGTATTCTGCAAGATAATTTTCATAAAGTTCATCCAAAATGAGATGAGCCAGATCATTATAGCGGTCATCATAATTCATAATCACACCATATTCAGGAGCCATCTTCTTTTTGATCATAAAAAAAAGTTGCCTCTCATCTGCATGTTGAAATTCTATCTCATCATAATTCTCATCTAAAATCTTTTTCACTTTTTCATCAAGTGCATGCTCTTTGGCAAGATTTTCATCAATGATCTTTTTTGCTGCTGCAACCACTGCTTCTTTACCTTTTGGCATTGTAATAAAAGGTGCATTGGCTAAGTCAATCCCTATTTTGGTTGCTACATATCCTGTCTGTTGTGGTTTTAATCTCATTGCTATGAACTCCTTTTATTCATTCTTAAAAGCGATGAATCGCTTGAGCCTGCTGTTAAAGCAAACCCGATATTAATGTAGTATACAGGGCAAAATCCTATATACGTTATCTTATAATCGTATCTTCACGCTCCGGACTTGTAGAGATGATACCTATTTTTGTTCCTATCATCTCTTCGAGTGCCAGTATATATGATTTTGCTGTCTCAGGGAGGTCATCGAATTCTCTCACACCTTCTGTCTTGTCCCAACCCGGAAAACTTTTATAAACAGGTTTTGCATCCTCAAGGTCATACGGTACATAGTTCACTTCTTTGCCCTCTACTTCGTATGCTACACATACCTTTACTTCATCAAAGCCGTCAAGTACATCCAGTTTCATCAGTGCTACCTGATCTACACCATTTACACGTACAGCATGACGCATAGCCACAGCATCAAACCATCCGCATCTTCTTGGACGTCCGGTAGTGGTACCGAATTCATGTCCGTTTTCACGAAGTTTGTCTCCCTCTGCTCCAAAGTCTTCACTTGGGAAAGGACCATTTCCCACTCTTGTACAGTATGCTTTAGCAATACCTGTTACTTTTCCAATATCTTTCGGATTAAGTCCAAGACCGGAACATGCCCCGGCACTTACAGTCGTTGATGAAGTCACATAAGGATAGGTACCATGGTCGATATCCAGCATCGTACCCTGCGCACCCTCGAGAAGGATCTTCTTGTCTGCATCCATGATATCCCACATAAGCTGTGTTGTATCAGTGATGAATGGTGCAAGTGCTTTTTTGTACCCTTCCAGTTCTGCTAAAAGTTCTGCTTCTTTTGGTGCTTCAACACCCATCGCGTCAAAAACAGGTTGATTCATTTCAAAGAAAGCTACGATTTTAGCTGTAAGTTTCTCCGGGTTAAGCAACTCACCCAGTCTATGTCCTACACGTGCTACTTTGTCACCATAAGCAGGTCCGATCCCTTTACCTGTGGTACCAATGGCTTTGTCACCTTTCATACGCTCTTTCGCTTGGTCGATGAGTGCATGATACGGAAACAAAACATGTGCTTTGTCTGAAAGGAAAAGTCTTCCCTCAAGGTTATCGAACTGCTCCATCTCTTTAATGAAATCTTTAGGAGAAATTACGACCCCGTTTCCTACCACATTTTTAGCTTTAGGGTTGAGTACACCTGAAGGGATAAGGTGTAACGCATACTTTTTATCACCAATGACGATGGTATGTCCTGCATTGTGCCCACCGGCAAAGCGACACACGTAATCATGTGTCTGTGCCATATGGTCAACGATTTTTCCTTTTCCTTCATCTCCCCACTGGAGACCTACGATTAAATCTGCTTTACTCATCTTGCCTTATCCTCTGTTATTATTATTGAACATTTTTTGAGCAAAGCCCAAAAAACTACGCTGTCGCTGAGACTGCTTCAGCAGCAGGCTCATATGACTAGTCATATTTAAATGCTTAGTTAGTACTGACATACTACCTATCCTCTGTTCATTTTATTTGCAATACACTCATCTGTATAGAGTGCAAATCCTGCTGCTTCAACACCATCTATCGTGTAGATTCCGCCCATGGCTAAGAGATTATTTCCCTCGAACATTCTAAATGTCAAAGAATCATAATATCTCATCTTCGCATAAAAAAGCGGAGAGATCACCATATTACTGTATTCTACTTTTGAAGCTGCCTCTTTAATTTTTTCAAGTTCTACTTTAATATCATCAGGGAATGCACTTAGGTCATCTAAATCACCTATAGCGTTCAATCTTACAAGTTGTTCGATCCAAGGTAAATCAGCGCCCATGATCTGTTCAACATGCATAGACTTTAAAACCTCCAAAGAGACACCATATTTCTCATTTAAAAGATGAGGAATACGGATATTTGCTATCTGCATCACTGGTTCTGCACCTATCTCTTTTAGAAGCATGGTTGTTGTCTTCGCTATCTCTTCAAAACTTCCATCTATCACTTCTGCACCTATCTGATACTGCTCTTTAGTTGGAAATGTTACCGTTGGTTGGATGTAAAACCATTTTTTAGACTCTGTACTACGCCCAAGTCTTTTTGTTACGATGCGTACTACATCTGCTGTAGAGTCTGCACGAAGTGTTACTTCATGATTCTCTTCATCATTGAGCCTTACCAAAGGCTTCTTATCATCAAAACACTCATGCTGATGGTATGAGAAGAGTGGTGTGACGATCTCTTCAAAACCAAGATTATCAAGTATCTCACTAGAAACAAATTCTATCTCTCTTTTTACTCTGGCACTTTGCCCAAAATAGAGTTTTGACCCACTAGGGATTTCGTGTTCAAATATCATTTCTCTTCTTTGCTCAACATTGTTTTGAAGTAGGTCTCATTAAAGACACGACTTGCCGTACCGTCAAACTCTCTACGACCAAGTTTAGCCAAGGCAAGCTCCACAGCATTCACAACCCATACCATCTCATAAGGCTCTATAAGTCCCATCTGGTTGATACGGAAGATCTTACCTTTGAGGTGGTCTTGCCCTCCTGCAACATTCACACCAAACTCTGTTTTTAACAGCGTACGGATCTCAGATGCATTCTCATCATCTATCGTAGTCATAGAACGTGCCGGTCTGCTTGGGTATGAATGCAACCCGAGAGCCTCTAACGCAAAGCGTGTTGCTTTTGCACGACGTGCGGTATCACAGTAAAGCTTCCCGATACCACCGTTGGCTTCTATCCGCTGAAGTACTTCTCGAAGTCCGATGATGAGTGTGGTCGCTGCAGTATATGCCGTGGTATTTTGAGACTGTTTTTTAATCTCAGAAGCAAGGTTGAGATAGTACCCTTTGCCTGCACCGATCTTCTCAATCGCTGCGGAGCTTAAACCAAGGATAGACAAACCTGGTGGTAACATCAACGCTTTTTGACTCCCCGCTATCAAACAGTCAATATTGGAGACATCAATACGTTCAACACCCACAGCTGTAATACCATCAGCAATGACCATGATCTCCGGATTGATCGCTTTGACTGCTGCTGCTATCTCCTCAACATTATGACGAAGACCGCCCGCAGACTCAGAAATCTGGATAGCCAGCGCATCTATCTGAGGATTTGCTTTCACTGCCTCAAGCACTGCTTCCACAGAAGCTGGTGTATCCCACTCATTTTTGATCTCTACATTTTTCAATCCGCTGGCAAGTGCGATCTTCCCAAAACGTTCACCAAACTTCCCTGAGTTAATACTGAGTAAAGTATCATGACAAAGATTCGTTACCGCAGCTTCCATCGCTCCTGTACCTGACGAGGCAAGCATGATCACTTCATCCGTAGCAAAAAGGTTAAAAAGAAGTTCACGGGTCTCTGCAAAAATCGCTTCAAACTCTGGTGTTCTGTGATGCAGTGTCGGTGTCGCCATAGCCAGTCTTACTGACTCCGGTACTGGCGTAGGTCCTGGTGTAAAAAGTAACATATTTATCCTCTAAAATCACTTTTGTGATGGCATAATTAGTGGCGATTATAGCTAAAAAGAGGTTAGAAGTTGGTAAAGCGTTTTAAACGGGATTTGGGTATCTATACTAAATTTTACTTTACAGATCAAAAAGGTCTATAATTAAGAATAGTCTGAAGCAGAAGGAGACCAATGATGAAAAATATAAAACAAAAAATTTTTTCAAAGACGGGATCATATTCCTCTATCATAAAAAAGAGGATTATTTAAGACTACAGCTCAAGCATAGCGACAAAGTCGGCAATAAAAATTATGTGTGCTATTCTGATTTTTGCAATAAACTCTCCAAATTCATTCTTGAAGATGAGAAGAGGATCAAAAACAGTTAAAGATTGCTATTGAGTTCTATTGTAAAATTAATTTTCACTATGATACATATATAAAGTCTATATTTGATACAATTTGGCTTGCAAACAAGGATCATTATATGAGATATATACCAATCATTCTACTCACTTTAACCCTCACTTTTACTGCATGCCAAAGTGATCACAAACAAATACAAAAGCCTCATTTACTGCGCGATAAAAGTTCCATTGAAAAAGAAAGAAATACACAAGAGACAAAAGCTCCTCTGCATCAAGAAACATCTCCAAAAACGACAGCTGTTTCCAAAGAAGACAGGATCATTGCTCTGACAACCATTAAAGCGGAACATGAAGAAAAACTTGCTGCAATTGCTGCCAAAAAAGAGAAAGACCTTAAAGAGATAGAACTCCAAAAAAGCAAAATAGAGCATCAAACAAAACAAAAAATAAATCAGACCGAATATGAGAGCAAGATCATCATTGCCAAAGAGAAACAAAAGTACATTGTTGAGATAGAAAAAGAGAAAACGAAAGTGTACCAGCAATATTTAATTGCCGGCACACTATTGATACTTGCCTTTTTTCTGCTCTTCTATCTTATTCATAGAAGAAATCAGCTACTCAAACTTCAACTTCAAGAAGAAGAGCTTCTTCACAAAGCACAGATGCAAGAGAATCAACATCAACATGAACGGATCAATAAAACCTTGGAGATCATTGCCAATGAAAGTACAGATAAAAATCTTAAAAAAGAGTTGATACAACTACTGAAACATCAACAGAAACCATCTACAAAGTTACTTAAATAGTCACCGTCTGCTGCCCGATCTCTTTATACCGTGTATAATAATGCTCTACGAATGATCTTATCTCCTCTTTCACAGGGAGATAGACACCCTCTTCTTTGACAGCATACTGTTTCAGATACTCATTTGCATCTATTTTGGAGAGGTAGGTTTGCGCTAAATTCCTGTAAGCATTCTGATAGCTTTTCTTCATCGCATCATACCTACTGTAGTCTATCTTTATCTGTTCATCATAGGTGATGACACCTGAACCGAACAGTATGTCCAAATGGATAAGCCCTTCACAATAATACGGCAATACTTCACCGACTTCTCTCCAAGCCATCAGCCCCACAGCACGAGATACAAGATCATCTACAATATGCTTTTTTAACGCTTCCCTTTCATTCGAGAAAAATGCCATGAGCCCACCGGAAGTTGCTTTGAACTCTTCTATATTTTTAAATTGCCCTGAGCCGTTCATCTTTGTCTCTGTGTCTGAGTCTATCCAGAGGATATGCCCGTATTCATGCCCCACGGTTGAGATATCATAGATCTCCTGCCAGAGTTTCGGCTCGTTTTCTATGAGTGCTTTTTGTTTTTTCACAAACGCTTCACCCATTGTCTCGACTGAAAGTTTCATGGTCGGTTTGGACTTTTTACTCTCCATCACAAAATCTGCGTAAGCAAAGATCTTCTTACCAAGTTCAGCTGAGACCTGTTCATCATTAGGAACGACCTGTGCAGAGAAAAGTCCGTTAAATTCTGCTGCATAGTAGAGGATCGGCTGACCGATGTAGAGTTGCGTTTCATCCACTTGGGTGAGGTTTTTAGCCATGATCTTTTGGGCTTCATTTCCAAACTCTTCTGCCATTTTGGAAGCAAAGTGCTTGATGTTTTCTCGTGTGTGTGAGCCTTCTTGAAGCTTAGGATTTACGATGCGAAGATCCCATTCCAAGGCTACTGCTTTTCTGTAGTGATCTTCATAATACTCCAACGGGTGCCCTACCTGAAGTGGTGTTTTGACTGCCATCCAGGCTCTGTCTACATCTGCCCACTCTTTGATAAGTTTCTCTGTTCTGGTTTCGTTCAGTGCTGTTTTAATTGCCTTAAAATAGGATATCCACTCCTCTTTTTGTCCAAATACTTCATCTTCAAGCATTCCCAAAAGTCCTATGAGTTGCTCCAAAGCCGTAGTAACACTTTTTACCTCTTGGGGAAATGCTTCAGCATAGGCCACACTTCTGTACTTCTCCCGGTCGTCTTTCATCAATACAGAATAGCAACGGTCTCCTGTACATCCATTGGTATCGACATCCAAAAGCCCTTCCTCTTGAAGTTTTGCAAAAACTTTACTGTCATCCCCTTTGAACATTTTTGAGAGTTCGATATTAATACCATGAATAATATGATCTGTCCAAACACTCTGCCAGACACTCATTGCAATACCTACCTGATGTACCCCAAGCAGAAGTGCACGGTAGAACGGTGTCAGCAACTCTTTCTGATCTACCCAGTTGATGAAAGCTTCATGACGGTTAATGTGCATACTGCTCACAAAACCATACGCCAACTCTTTTTTAACGATAATATCTTCATCACTCAAACCACTCTTTTGAAGTACCTGCTCCAATGCATCTTCTCTAAGGTTCACTATACGCGTAAGTGCTGCCATCACAGAATCATCATTTTTCTCCAGATCCAACAGCGTTAAAAAAGCATCCACCACCTCTGCTGCTCTCTCATGCCCTTTGTCTACAAGCTCATAAAAACTGTTTAACTCAGCTTGTCTCTTTTGCAACTCATCATAAATTGTTTGCAGGTCTTGCATAAATTGTTTTTTCATGTTACTTCCCTTCATTATCCGTCATCCTCGTGCTTGACACGGGGATCTAGAAATCAATATATAGTAAATCTTTAAATATTCTCTTTAGTTTTAACTCTAGATCCCCCAGTCAAGCTGAGGATAGCGATATTTTATTTGTTTTTTAACATCCGAATAATCGGCTTAGCCAACTTCAACGCCTTTGCCCTGTGTGAGATCTCTTTTTTCACTTCATCATCAAGTTCACCCAAGGTCTTGTCAAATCCGGCAGGGATGAACATAGGGTCATACCCAAAACCTTTATCCCCTCTGGCTTCATCTATGACATCACCATGCATCCATCCATGCACTACATATTCACCATACTTGGAGACGATGGCAATAGCCGCTGTATAGTACGCCGGTGTTGATTTCAGACCTTTTTCTTTCACAGCATCAATGAGTTTATAGAGGTTATCTTTATCTGTAACATTCTCTCCTGCATATCTGGCAGAGTAGATCCCCGGTGCACCATCCAATATGGGAAGTGAAATACCACTGTCATCAGAGATGACCAGGTATTCCTCTCCCAATTTTTCATAAATCGTACGTGCTTTGATAAGAGCATTGGCTGCAAATGTATCGCCGTCTTCTACGATATCAAACTCACCCAACAGATCAGAAAAAGCTACCACTTCATCTTGACACATCTGTTTAAATTCACGTAATTTACCCTTGTTACTTGTTGCTAAGACTAATTTCATCAGTAGTTAACCTTTAAGTTATATAATTAGGAGAAATTTTACCCTATTGGAGATATTACCATGATTAAACAGATTATGCCACTCAGTCTCATTGTTGCATTAAGATTTTTTGGACTCTTTATTGTCCTTCCAGTACTCTCCATTTATGCACTTGAGATGGAAGGCTCTACACCATTTCTTGCTGGTCTTGTTGTGGGTGGATATGCACTGACACAAGCTGCTTTTCAAGTACCTTTTGGACTGATGAGTGACAAAGTAGGACGTAAGAAAACGCTGCTTTTTGGTCTTCTTATCTTTATTGCGGGTTCTGTTATTGCTGCTCTTTCCGATAACATCTATATGCTTCTCATAGGTCGATTCCTACAAGGAGCTGGCGCCATTGGTTCAGTAGTGTCTGCAATGATCGCTGACTTGGTAAGAGAAGAACAGCGTGCACATGCCATGGCTATCATGGGTGGAACGATCGCTATGAGTTTTGCAGCTGCGATGATCATCGCCCCTGTTGTAGGAGGTCACTGGGGGATAGACAAACTCTTTTGGCTCACTGCCATCCTTTCGGTTATGGCAATAGGCATACTCTTTACTGCCGTACCGCAACCTCCCAAGATCATACATAGTTATGCGGAGGAAGAGTCTAAGATGATGGATGTCTTTAAAGACAAATCACTCACACGTATGTACATCACTTTCCTTTTTCACTCTTCTATCATGACAATGGCATTTTTCATCATCCCGCTTGTAATGACACAAAGTGTAGCTGAGGGTGGTTTTGGATGGGCAAAAGCAGAATTGTGGAAAGTCTATCTGCCAGCAATGGTATTTGGGCTTCTCTCTATGGGTCCGGCTGCGGTATTTGGAGAAAAATACAGTAAAGGCAGAGAAGTCTTTATGATCTCTGTTGCTGTGATCTTCCTAGGCTTTATCGCTATGGGATTTGCAACAACACCTTGGGTTTTCATCGTAGGAGTTGTCTTTTTCTTCATAGGGTTCAATATGTTCGAACCACTTCTGCAAAGTTTTGTAGCCAAATTTGCCAAAGTGCATCAAAAAGGAGCTGCACTGGGTGTAGCCAATACCTTTGCTTATGTGGGTATCTTCCTTGGAGGTCTCTTATCCGGGTATCTTATGCAGCATTTTGGCAGAGGTACACTTGCCATAGTCGTAGCCATTATCTCAGTAGCCTGGTTTATCTGGGTAGCTACCATGCCAAACCCGAACAACAGAGGAAACGTCTACCTACCATTGGATATTTTTGACAGAGACAGGGTCAATGCACTTACAAGCCATGAAGCCATTGTAGAAAGTTATGTAAATGAAACAGAAAATATCGCTGTAGTAAAGTATGAAAAAGATCTGATAGATGAAGATGAGATCAGAGGGATGTTGAGTTAAATGGTCGGAGTGACCGGACTTGAACCGGCGACCTCTATCACCCCAAGATAGCACGCTAGCCAGACTGCGCTACACCCCGAAATCTACATTGCGATTATAAAAGATTTTTTCTTAGAATTTGACATATAGCAGAATAAAAGCACTTTTTTCTGCTGTTACAGTGCTTTTTTTGCTATAATACCCATACCATTTGCGGCTGTGGTGAAATTGGTAGACACGCTAGATTCAGGTTCTAGTAGGCGCAAGCCTGTGGAGGTTCGAGTCCTCTCAGCCGCACCACTCAATCTATAACCCGAAAAACTAAAGTTTACACTCTCCTAGATCTACCTCTTTATACTCCACATCCATCAACTTACATGCACGTTTCATAATACCTTCTTTAGTAAATCCAAACTTCTCAAAGAGCTGCTCTGCCGGTGCTGAAGCACCAAAGGTTTCCATACCCAGTACGTCATCTGCATAACGGTAGTACTCTATTGCCGTGGCAGCTTCTACAGCTAAGACTTTTGTATTGGGGTCTATCACTGCTGCTTTATACTCTGCATCCTGTTCATTGAAGAGGTCAAGACATGGTACAGAAACAACATTTGCAATGATACCCAGAGGAGCAAGGTAGCACGCTGCTTTCAAACAAGGCATAAGTTCTGAACCACTCGCCATCAGTGTAAAGTTTGCATTCTTTCTTTTTTTAACAATGTATGCACCCCTGCTTACATCACCAAAATCTCTTTTTGGTTTAAGTGTTTTGAGTTTTTGACGACTCAAGACAAAACCGTGTGGCGCATTCATGGTAAGTGCAGTTTTCCATGCTTCGACATTTTCTGTAGCATCTGCAGGTCTCCATACATAGAAGTTCGGCAATGCTCTGAACTGACTGATATGCTCAATAGGCTCATGCGTAGGGCCATCTTCACCTACACCAATACTGTCATGTGTCCATATAAAGAAATTTTGGATACTCGTCAATGCCGCAATACGTGCACTTGGCTTAAGATAATCAGAAAAGACAAAGAATGTTGCATTAAACGGAATAAGTGTTCCATAGAGTGCCATTGCATTGGTGATCGCCGCCATTGAGTGCTCTCTGATTCCAAAGTGAATGTTTCTACCTTTAGGAAAGTCACCCATATCTTTAAGCTCAGTTTTGTTTGATGGTGCAAGGTCAGCAGATCCACCAATAAACCCAGGGACAGCCGTTGCTATAGCGTTGAGTATCTTACCGTTACTGTCTCTTGTCGCCATTTCTTTATCAGCAGAAAAATCCGGGAAGTCAATATTTGAAAAATCCGGATTAAGAAGGCGTGCAAGTGCTTCATTTTGTTCGATAAGTGGTGCTTCTTTTTGTCTATGGATCCACTCTTTCTCTGCCAGTTCACCTTTTTCAACTGCACATCTAAATCTTAGCAACACATCTTCAGGGATATGGAATGCCACCTCCGGATCAAAGCCCTCTTTTGTTTTTGATTCAGCAATGATCTTCTCGCCCAGAGGGGCACCATGTGTATGGTGTGTCCCCTCTAACTCACCTGCTCCCTTACCAATAATAGTATTGGCAATGATAATGGTTGGTTTTGTAGCCGTTTTTATTTCATTAAATGCTTTATCGATATCATCATAACAGTGACCATTGATCTTAATTACATTCCAGTTCTGTGCTTCAAAACGTTTAGCTACATCTTCACTCCAGGCGAGGCTTGTATCACCCTCGATGGTAATCTCATTTGAATCATAGATCAGTACCAGATCTTTAAGTTTAAGATGTCCTGCCAAGGCACA
The DNA here is from genome assembly GCA_913055205.1 of uncultured Sulfurovum sp. Taxonomy (GTDB): domain Bacteria; phylum Campylobacterota; class Campylobacteria; order Campylobacterales; family Sulfurovaceae; genus Sulfurovum. Next base: position 21,276 of record CAJXJN010000004.1, read on the forward strand.
TGCTTCGTAAGAAATACCCTCTTGCAGGTCACCATCACCACATAAACAGTATACTTTATGGTCGATGAGTTCACATGTCTCTGAGTTTACCTGGTTTGCTGTATAGGCTTCAGCCATTGCAAAACCAACTGCATTAGCAACACCTTGCCCTAAAGGACCTGTTGTTATCTCTATGCCTTCTGTGTGACCGTATTCTGGATGCCCTGGTGTTTTAGAGTCAAGTTGACGAAAGTTCTTAAGATCATCAAGACTTACATCATAACCCCAAAGGTGTAGCAGTCCATAAACAAGGCTGGAACCATGTCCTCCTGAAAAAACCAAACGGTCACGATTGAGCCATTTTGGGTTTTTGGGGTTATGGTTGAGATGTTCAGAAAGAACAACTGCAATATCTGCAAGGCCCATAGGTGCACCCGGGTGTCCTGAGTTTGCTTTTTGTACCATATCTGCAGCTAAAAATCTAATGGTGTTAGCCATTTTTTTACGCATTTTATTTTGCTCTGTCATTGCCATGAGAGACTTCCTTTTTTATATTTAATGTAGGTTTGGCACTACCAAATATCTATTTAGTAATACTAAACCTACTGTTTATGACGGAAAAGATACTTCCGCACTGTTACACCTAAAGCATCTTGAAGCTTCTCATCGAAGTTTTCAAATTGTCTTTGCAGATCTTTTGCCAGAGCATCAGCTTCTTCGATGCTCTTCTCTAAGCCCAAAAGATTGACAAAGCTATTTTTATCTCCATCGTTGCTTGTAGTTTTACCTGCTTCCTCTTCACTCTGTGTTTCGTCTATAATATCATCTTGTATCTGAAAAAGTAATCCAAGATCTATACCAAAAGCATAAAGTGCCTCTTGTTCTTTCTTTTCAAGCCCCACGATGACTCCACCCATCTGCAGACTCACCGCAATGAGTTTAGCTGTTTTGTTGGTATGCAATATCTTTATCTGTTCAAGATCAAGTGGTTTGTTTTCAAAATAACAATCTATGGCTTGCCCAAGTACCATCCCTCTGCTCCCACCGTCACGGGCAAGAAGTTCAACAAGTTTTATTTTGACATCTTCACGAAGTGGCGCTTTTGCTATAAGATAAAATGCATCAGAATTCAGTGCATCCCCTGTAAGTATGGCTGTGACTTCATCATAACGCTTATGAAGCGTCATATGGCCACGACGCAGATCTGCATTATCCATCACAGGAAGGTCATCATGGATGAGTGAATAGGTATGAAACATCTCTAATGCAAGCGCTACCGGTAGTGCAGAGTTATAAAGCATGGGTTCATAAGCATCTACAATATTAAGCAGCAACATCGGACGAAAACGTTTTCCCCCGGCCTCAAGCATTACACCTAAAGCATCTTCATAAATAGGGTGAAAACTTGGTACTTGTGGTAAGTTCTCTTTTAGGTAAGTTTCAAATCTTTGCATTTAGTCTCATTGAGGGTTTATTGGTGGAATTATATCGAATTAGGATAAAATACTGCTATGACAAAAGAACAAAAACTTACAATTATTATATGGCAAAAAGGCTGGTTGGAATTACTACATTGATCGTTTGGTGATATGTGATCTTCATAATTCCCTGCTCCTTTTGCAAAGCAGGCACCTTACTGTAAGGAAAGCACCATGCTGATATTTGGTATTTTAACAATGATCTATAAGGGTTTTGTCTATGGGGAAAAAACAAAATAGTCCTAAATAACGAAAGGTATCTGAAATGAAGAAAAAAACAATAAAACAATCAACCATGCTTAACTTAAAAGGTTTTTTGATCCTGATCGCTTTTGGTATCTGGGTATATGTCATCATGAATTCAGGTGAATCAATCCAATCAACCAAAGAGGCAATCTACTCTTATGGAGGGAATACACTTCTTATTATTAGCGTACTCTATATCCTGATTATACTTCTCGAATTTTTTATTGATATTGAAAAGATCAATAAATAAGGGGTTTATCTACCTTTATTTACACTTCTTTGCTATCTCATCTATGATATCATCAATATTTTTATCTTCAACATTGACAATGACATCGGCTACTTTTCTATAGGCTTTTTCCCGCTCTTTATAAAGCTTTTTTGCTTCTTTTTCCTGAGCGAAGAGTGGTCTTTTTGCTAATTTTGCTTCAGCATTCTTGGCTGTTTTCAGACGATTATGTATCCATTCGAAGGAAGCATCAAGCAATACAACCGTTCCGAGTTTTTTAAGGTTTTTTACTTTATAAAATCCACCGCCACAGCTAATGAATGTATTTCTAACACACTTTTCTATCCAATCAGCAGTTATCTGCTCCTGTTGTCTAAAATATGCTTCACCTTTTTTTTCAAAGATCTTTTTTACTTCCTTGTTCTCTTTGGATTCTATCAGATCATCTGTATCTATAATATAGGTCCCGTATTTCTTTGTAAAGGCACGGGCTGTGGTCCCTTTACCTATGCCCATAAAACCGATTAAGATAATATTTTTTTTCAAAATTTACACCATATTGTAACGGTCAATGATCTTCTTAAGTCGCTTACGTAGATTTTTCAATGCTTCTTCCGCTGTCTCACCCTCCGCAACAAGTGATTCAAATTCATCAAACTGTACCTTTGCTACCCAACCTATCTTCTTATGTTTTTTGATCCCTGCAAAACGTACTTCACCAAAGTGCTCTTTTGCCATTCGATAAATACGTTCAATTCTTTCATCCAGACTTCTTATTTCTTTACTCATTCTTATCCTTTGCAATAAATATAATCTACTTTGTTATAATTATAGCACAGCAAGAGAAAAAAAGGATTACATTATGAAGAATATACTCATTACAGGTGTCAGTTCCGGGCTAGGTAAAGCATTGGCCAGAGAATATCTTGCCAATGGTGATAGAGTTTATGCCATTGGCAGATCATTTCCAAAGATATTCAGCACCGATCCCCACTTTTTCTTTTTCCCTTATGATTTGAGTCAGACCTTTATGATCAAGGCAGAGATCAAGACATTCATAGCAAATCATTCTTTTGACATAGTGATCCTCAATGCCGGAATACTCGGTGAAATCCAAATGTTAAATCAAACCAACTTAGGAAAAATCAAAGAGGTTATGGAACTCAATGTCTGGGCAAACAAAGAGCTCATCGATACACTTCATGAATATGCATATGTTAAACAAGTAATAGGTATCAGTTCAGGAGCAGCAGTCAACGGATCGAAAGGCTGGGGTGCATATTCACTTTCCAAAGCCGGGCTGAATATGCTGCTCTCTATCTATGCAAAAGAGTTACCTGATATCCATTTCACTGCACTTGCTCCCGGTGTTATAGATACATCTATGGTGCGGCATATCATCAACAAAGTAGATGACCAAATATTCCCATCTGCTAAAAAACTGAAAGAAGGAAAGATCCAAACCCCTAGAGAAGCAGCCAAACTGCTTATATCTATATTTGATACACTTTTAAAGTATGAAAGTGGTAGTTTTTTAGATGTAAGGACAATGAGCTAGGAGTCTGTCGGACCCCTAGACTTTTATCTTTTGCCATTCACCTTTATTAAAGGTGATCCAAAGCCATGTTGCTTTCACAAAGGTATCTGAGATCATTGCCAGATAGACAAAAAGGATAGACTCAAAATACCATGAGAGTAAAAATGCAGGGATGATACGTACGAACCACAGAGAGATAAGATTTATCTTCAAAGTTCGCTTACTGTCACCTGCCCCTCTAAGTGCTCCTGAAAGTACAAAGTTAAATGCCAAAGGGATCTGAGAAAATCCTACAATAACCAAATAAAGGCTTGCCTCTTTGATGGTTTTGGCATCATCCGTAAAAAGCCATACGATCTTCTCCGGCGTAAATATCATAAAGAATGAAAGAAAAAACATAAATCCCGAAGTGTACTTAAGTACAAGAAGCACATCTTCTTTTGCTTGCTCAGGCTTCTTCGCACCCAGTCCCTGCCCCATCAATGCCATCGCTGCAATGGTGAACCCGATACCTGGCATAAATGCCAAGCCCTCTACACGCAATCCTATCTGGTATCCTGCCAATACCTCGGTACCATAGTGAGCGATGATGATAGTGAAGAGCATAAAACTTCCAAAAGTAAGCGACCGCTCAAACGATGCCGGTATCCCTACTTTAAGTGCACGTGAGAGTAGCACTTTAGAGTAGTGCCATAGAGGAATGTAGGGTGTTTTATGTCTGAGGTACAAGACCACATACACGATAAACTCTAACATATTTACTATGACTGTCCCCACTGCCGCACCCATCACACCAAGTTCCGGGAAACCATAATGTCCAAAGATAAAGAGATAATTTAAGATGACGTTGAGAATGATAGAGCCTATCTTGACCTTCATGGGTGTATGGGTATCTCCTGCAGAATTAAGTGCTGAGACAAAAACCAGTTTCATAAAAACAAAAGGCATCATCCATGTAAGCATCTGCACATAATCTGCTCCAAGTGCCACTACCTCAGGTGCTGTTCCAAACCATACATAGATGTTAGAAGCAAGAAAATACCATGCCACCATCACCGGTAGACTCAACAGGAATGCAAATTGAAGCAGTGTTGAAAGCCCTGTGGAAGCCCGTTTTATCTGACCTGCTCCCACAAAGCGTGAAAGCAAAGCGGATGTACCTACATGCAACAGGGTCAGCACGGCAAAAACAAACATAAGTGACTGCAATCCAAGTCCTACAGCTGCCACAGCAAATGCAGAGATACGCCCTACCATTATGAGGTCAGTGATCACTTGCAGCATATCCAATAGTGAATTAATTGCCGCGGGGATGGAAAGCTTGAGTATCTTTTGATGTTTGGGTGGAAAAAGTCGTATCACGCTATCTCTTTTTAAAGCGTATTATACTCCTGCCAGCTGAGAAAGATGTGCATACAGCAGTATGATGATAAGAGAAGCCCATCCCATCATCCAACCCACAGCACGCAATCTTTTTTCTTTTTGGAACATCTGTCTGGCTTTGTAAAGGACCACAGGGTAGACCACAAAAGCCAATACCACAGGCATGTATGCCATAAAAGTCAAAGAATATTTGGCTATAGCGAGCTTCACTGCCAAAAAAGAGGTATAGACAAAACTATACACGATAAGTAATATGAACATTTGCACGATGTAAAAAAGCATATAGCTTGCTTTTTTATTTTGTTCATCGCTGTAGTATTTCAACCCTCACCCTCTTCCTCATACTGTTGAATCTAAATGTATCATATTTTTATTCTAACCAAAAATTATCATCACTGAGCTCAAGAGATTTTTGATAAATATCTTCACCATATTTATCTATAAAATCTTGCAGCTGATCCCGATATTCTTTTGTGTTGTCTCTTCCATATAAGATATCTAATGTATCTAGAAGTTTTCTGTACTTTCCGGTACCTTCTTTACTATTGATAAATCTTAATTGCGAATACACATTAGATGCTTTAGAAAATAATATTGATGCTTTTAATATTGACATTATGTACTACCTCCTATTTTTCTCTTTATATATATAAAATAAATCTTATAATCATATCTAACAAAAGGTTTATAAAACTTTATGAAAGCTGTCAGTTTAATGAAACTCCCCGATCCATAAGGTACGAGGTATCTTCATTTTTCAAAAATCTGTTGAAATATCATATAATGACATATCAATTAAAAATATAACAAAATACCGAAAAGGCACTCCATGAGACTCTTTATTGCTTCCCCTGTCAAACTTGATAACTATACATCCATACAAGAGGATTTCAAAGAGATCATTGAGGGGAAGTGGGTAGAAGAGGAGAACTTGCATTTGACCTGGGTATTTTTGGGTGATTTAAAAGAAGTGAAACATATCATCGATAAACTCAAAAAGGTATCGCCACTAGAAAGTGAAGTAAGCATCTCTAAAATGGGGTATTTCGGGCGGCCTCCAAGAATTTTCTTTGCCAAAGCCGAGGAGAAGTTACTCTACAGCAAAGCAAGAGAGTTTAAAGAAGCAGAATTTGATCTCTATCGTTTTAAACCACATATCACTCTATGTCGCATCAAGAACATACATGATTATAAAGCTTACAAGGAGAAACTCAAAGCATATCGTGAAAAAAAACTAGGGCTGATCTTACCAGAAATTAATCTCTATGAAAGTACAGTTACATCTAAAGGTGCAAAGTATACATGCAGATATAAAATAGAAATTTAATGATGTATCACCCTGATAGCTTCTACCAGTGCATCTTTTTCAATGCTTCGTATCTTTTCATTATAGGCTTCAAAGCTCAACTCCTCTTTTGAAATCTCTTTTTGTAGAATCACCTCTCCACCATCAAGTTCAGAACTTACCCAATGTACAGAAACACCACCTGTTGGATACTCATCTCCATAACTTTTTTCTATGGCATTAAGTCCTTTATGCCTAGGAAGTAAAGAGGGATGAAGATTGATGGCTTTGATCTGCTCTGTAAATACTACTGTCAAGATACGCATAAAGCCTGCAAGTACAGTCAAGTCCGGGCTGTACTGTTGCAATCGTTCTACTACTACCGCATCGAAAGATTCTCTACTCTCATAGATTTTTGAGTCTATCACTTCTAAAGAAATAGCATGCTTTTTTGCAATGGCTATGCCATCAGCATTTGGGTTATTTGTCAATGCTACGACAACCTCAAATTCCTTTTGGTGTAAAGTCTTGACAATATGGGCAAAGTTAGAACCTTTGCCACTAAAAAGTACAGCTATTTTTTTCATAAAAGAATTTTACATTAAAATATTTAAATGTAGGGGTGCACTTATGTGTATACCCTTTGGATAGATACACAGGTCTGCTTCTATAATTCCAACCTCCCTACTTCATCTATCAGGTCTACAGGCAACATCGAATAAGAGCTTCCATCATAATTCTGTGCCGCAGTCACTAACGCTAATGAAGCTTGAATGGCTGCATCGATAGCCATATAACCTTGTGCAAGCAGTGAAACTATGAGACCGGAGAGCACATCACCACTGCCACCCTTGCTGAGTTTGGAAGACCCCAGAGGGTTAATGTACAATCGTTCTTCCTGCATGATAAGCATATTGGCACCTTTGAGCAAAAGCGTAACATGTGGGTACCTGGCATTAAACTTACGCACCATTTCAAAACGTTTGGCTTGTACTTCTGACACCGTGAGTTGTTCTCCTGTAAGTATCTTCCACATCACAATAAACTCTTTAGGGTGTGGGGTAATGACAATCTCCCTCTCTTTTTGTTCTAAAACAGATAAGATCTCTTCACTATGAAAACTGTCTGCATCCAAAACAATAGGCAAGTGGCTCTCTACAACATACTTTTGTAAAAATTCACACTCAAAATGTTCCCCGAGTCCCATACCTATGGCCAAAGCTGAAGCATTGTCCGGCACTACTGTTGCGTGCATCAAGTATGCAGGAGGAGAGACTTTTGCATGGACGACCAGCGTTGTAAGCCCTGCACCGAATGTTGCTGCTGCCATTCCTGCAATGATACCTGCACCTTCTTTCTCTCCACAAAAAATGGCTGCATGTCCAAAATCTCCTTTGTGTGTAGATTGAGCTACTCTACTTGGCAGTTTTAAGTCAAATGACTCAAGCACAAAGGTATCACTATCCCCTTCATACAGTATACTGCTGACACCCAGATCAACACGGATTATCTTGCCTATATCATCCTTACTATCATCCAAATATAGCGCCTCTTTATAAGCCCCCATCGTAATGGTCACATCTCCCCTGAAAGCCATAGGCACCAATACTCCATTTTGGCTTACACCGGTAGGTACATCACACGCGATCTTATGTCCTTGAAAACTGTTCAGTTGATGAAGGATATGTTGTACTTTCTCATCGATATTTCTATTAAGCCCTGCTCCAAAAATGGCGTCGACTATCACATCAGCATCATGGAGTTCGGTGATTCTTTTTACACCTAAGGCATCTGCTCTCTGAAGCTGCAATTTTGCCATCTCTGATTTGACTCCAAAAGGCACGACCAATCTCACATCATACTCCCCATGCAGTTGCCGAGCAAGAACGATGCCATCTGCACCGTTGTTGCCCACACCTGCTACAATGAGCACAGAGGAGCCTTTATCAAAATGATTTTGAATATACTCAGCCATTCCTCTGGCTGCATGTTCCATAAGTATATCTTCCGTGAGTCCATACGTCTCGTAACATTTTTTATCTAAGTCATAACAGGATTTAAATACTTTTTGCATCACTAGTCTCCTTATGGTTACTATCATCTTAGCATAACTGACCTTACGCAGTAAGAAATAACTTGTTGTTAAATCACACGGAGTGTGCATTGTCGTTATGAACGACCTTGTAAGCGAAGCGATTCGAGAATAACGACGCTTTTTTGCTTCTGCCTTCATGGCTACGCTTTGCTCCGACCATTTCGGTTTCAATGCTATAAACGACAAACAGTTGTCGTTTATTTAACGCATCTCATCTAAAAAAATGAAGAGAGAAACAACGCCTCGGCTCAAATGGAGACGGAAATTGTAAAAAACAGAATAAAGTGCGTAAGGCCAGTTAGCATAAATTAAACTTGTTTGGATATAATCCGCTTCATATTTATCTCTTTTACCCATAATCTGAACCATTTTGGTGAAGCTTTAGTGAGAGGAATTTTGTAGGAGCTTTGCTTCTGCAAAAGGAGATCTCATGGTAAAAAATTTTGATAAGGAAGGGGGTGCTTTTCGATGCCAGGAATTAAACTAACTTCACGTGATTCATTTGATGACGCTTACAGAAAATTCAAAAGACAATGTGACAGAAACCTTATCGTAACTGAAGCGAGAGCTAGACAGCACTACGAAACTGAAACTGAAAAAAGAAAAAAAGAGAAAATTGCAACGCGCAAGAAGATCCTTAAAAAACTTTTCATGCTCAGAAGATACGAGTCTAGACTGTAATCCAGTCTTTGGCAGAGCTTTGGCTCTGCTACTCAATCTATATTTTACTACAAACTATAATAAACTCCTCGCAATTTGCATTCCACACAATATTATATTATAATACATTTGTACTCGTTCAAGAGACCTCCTTTATAAAGTTCGGATGATTACCAAACTTTTACCGGATGAAAAGGCAATTAGGGCTTTGGCTCTGGTTGCCTTTTTTTTTGGCTAATTTTTAAAATTGCAACTCGCAAGAAGATCCTTAAAAAACTCTTCATGCTTTTGGTACGATAGCAATCGCCCCCTACGTGAATGATGAATATTTCCACTCTTTTGGGTTCTCTACCAGCTCATGTTTGATAGGATTATTTTTCATATACTCTAAACACCGCAGATAATCTTTTTCATCTCTGATGGTATGCTCATAATATCGTTTTTGCCATATGGGGTTCATCCCTTTTTTGTGTCGTGCCATAGATTGTTCTTCCTCTTGGGTTACTTTGATAGAGAAATTATATTTAATGGCTCTCACAATTTTAGGATACTCTTTGGCTTGTTTGGGTGTGATTATCATATGCAGATGGTCAGGCAACACCACAATAGCATCTATACTGTAACGATAATATTGCTTACTTTGGCGAAAACTCTCTCGTAATGCTTCAATATTATCTATCAAGATAGGATTACGTCGATGGGCAACAATAGTCAAGTAGTAACTATGCCCTTCTAAAAAGAGTCGCTTATAATCTGCCATTTTTAATTTTAACAAAAGAAAACAACCAACCCAAAAAATATGTCAAATTGTCATATTTATAAAAAACCGTAGGGGGCGATTGCCATCGCACCAAGATTACAAATACCAAAATAAAACCTAATATATCATACGATTTTATTAACAAATTGCATAGGCGATTGCCATCGCACCAAATATTCAAACAGAAATAATCTTGATTTTTATCTTTCAAATACAAATATTTTATGTTGTATCAAATTTTATTGTATGCAAATATATAATGGTGCGATGGCAATCGCCCCCTACAACCCACCAATCAAGTACACAACAAAGAGTAGTACCAAATAGGGCTTCCATAATACAAGTAGTATAAAAACCCATTTAATAACATCTTTCATTTTTAATTATTTATCGTAATAAAACTTCCTCAAACTCAACTTTAAAATCACTCTCCAAAGCATTATTGTAAAACGGTAATCCCAAAACCCTATAACACCCATTCTCATACAAAGGTAAAGCTTTAACATTCATATCTTTTAAAAGCAATCTCTTCTCTTTCGTACACTCTGTAATCGCTTCTAAAAATTCATTTTTCCATTTGTCATACTCAAAAAGATGTTCTCCTTTGGGTTCACAGAAAACTTGATAGAAACACCCCTCTTTATCTTTTAGCAATAAGATGAAATCAGGTTCAAACTTTGCACCATCAAGAGCTTTATCGAAGCTAAAAATATCAAATGCTTTTTCATTTCTTATGAGTTTAACCTCTGCATAATGTTTTTGAAGCTCACTCATTGAAGCTTTGATAAACTCCACAAAGTGCATCTCTTCTATGGTTCCATTATGAGGCTCAAAAATATACCAATCTTCTACTCTATGAATAGGGCTATCACTCTCTTTAAGTTTCAGTCTCTTTTGTGGTGGGATTTTTTGGCTTATTCTAACTGGGTAAAATGCACAACTTCCTACATAGTTTTTAGCATTTTTGACAATCTCTTTTTCTATTATATCGAGCAACTCTAACAAATAGTCCAAAACCACTCCATTGGTTAGCTCAAAGGGTTTAGTGGTATGTAGTGCAAAGGTAACCTCAGCCAAATAATTACTACTGTCTATAAACTCTCTTATGCTTCTTAGATGAATAAAATACTTTTTCAAGTTAGCAAAGTAGAAAAACGGTTTTTGATTGATGGCTAATCTCACCAAATCACTCTCCAACTCTTTTACCACAAACTTCTGAACATGAAAAAAAGTCACCTCCGTAACCTCATCTTCATAGACCATAAGTTCATGACTTTGGTTATCGATATACCTTTTTTGGCTTTTATATGAAGCCACATAGTCACCTATACCCTTAATCTCTTCTCTTTTTTGTTCAACTCTTCTGTTTACATAGATGACTCCCTCTTTATAAAGACTATGGTTTAAAAAACTCTCTTTGACTTTCAGTGTAACGGTTTGGGCATTCTCCTCTTTCTCATCAAGCAGCCCTATTCTTCTAAGCTCTTTGGTAATGGCATTGATATAGTCGCTTTGATTAATACTGTGAAAATACATCTCTTCAAGTATCTTTAATGGATCATCTATCTCTTCATCAAATTTTCTTTTATATCTGTTGGCATTATCATACACAAAAGGGAAATACCTCGCCCCTCGTCCTATGAGTTGGGCTTCACTGACTGTAGAACTTGCACTCTTTTTAACCTCATCAAGCTTGACTATATCAAAAAGATTGAGTACATCCCATCCCTCATTGAGTATATCAACAGCAAAGATAGCCCTCATGGGGTTATGTTCATCTTCAAGGCTATTGAGGTATTGAAGTTTCTGCTCTTTATCTTTTACCTTTGAGTGAATGACCAAACAGTTTTTCCTAGCAAATCCATACTGTAACTGTTTTACAAAAATCTCTTTATCTTCAATATAACTTTGCAACTTTTCTATGGCTTCGAGTCCAGAAGTCTGAAAAACCTCATCAATCTCTTCAATACTTAACTGTTCTATAAGCTTTGCAAACATTTCAAATTTGGCATCAGCATCCACGGTATTTTTGACACTCTTAAACATCACTACAGGCTTTATGCTTAGATTTAACTTTTTTTGAGCCACAAGCCGTCTGTATTCACTTATCATCACAGCTTGAAGCATCCGTTTTTTATCATCAAAGTTATCACTAATAAGCTTTATCTCTTTGGAGTAGCCGTCATCTCTAAACTTTTTAAGCGTATAGTCATAGATGATTTTATCTCTATACTTTTGGGCTATTTTTGTATCTGTCAAATCTTGTGTAGCTGTAAACTCCAAAAGGATATTTTTCTCATTCATATTAAGCAGATTTTGAGTAGTTCTCTCCCAGTTTTGTTCACTCTCTTTTTGGCTTTTTGTATTGGCATTGAGATGATGGGCTTCATCGGCTATCATCACTATTTTTCTCTCTTTAAAATCCTCATAGGTTATGCTGTTTTCTTTGACAGTCGTCTCTAAATCAATATGCAGTTTGTTGATTGTTGTAAACAAGATATTGATATCATCAGTCCTACTGCTATCGAAAGTATCTTCTATAAGATTGACTCTAACCTCTTTATTATCGATGCGTATCTGCTCAGCAAAAAGATATTTACTACTCAATCCATTGAGCAAATTCTCTTTAGTTTTTGTAATGATATTGTTTGTATTGACAAAAAAGATAAAATCTCTATAGCCTTGTTCATAGAGGTACAAAATCGTACTTGCGATAATATTGGTCTTTCCACTTCCCGTTGCCATGTGAAAGAGTAGATGTTTGTGGGGTATATTTTTATGTTTTAAGCTCTTGCTCTGATAAAATACAAAATTCTCTAATGCCTCTACTTGGTAGCCTCTTAGCTTATGTTTGAGGTTGTCACTGATAGATGATGGTATCTGGGGCTTTCCTACATACTCATAAGCCTGTTGTATCTCTTGGTATAGCACTCTACTCATTATCTAGTCCATAAAACTTTTTATTTAGCTTTATCTCCTCTGATGATATGCTATACTCCTCATCTTCTATCTCGCTAATAGGGAGATACTGCATATTTTTATTTAACTTAGCGATAGGTGTATTTAAAAAGTTATCTATCTCTTTTAGTTCGGCATAGACAAAACTTCCACCACCTTGCCAATTTAAAGCTTTACTTATACCTCCTTGCTCTCCATCTATCACTTTTTTAATCCTTTCAACTGCTATATCTTCTATATAGTCCATCTGCTCAATACCTATGTATCTTCTGCCCATTTTGTGAGCTACTGCACAAGTTGTTCCGCTTCCTAAGTGAAAGTCCATAACTATGTCATTTGCATTGGTAGTTAAACTGATAATTCGATAAAGTAATAGTTCAGGTTTTTTCCCATTAGGAAAAGGTACTCCTCCCTCATTTTGAGTATTTTGAAAATCTATATCATCCCAAAAATCACATAGCAATGTAGCCAAATCCTCTTCAATTTTTTGATTATAATATATTGGCTTTAATGTTTTTGACAAAAATGTAAGCCTTCGTCCATTTATTGCATAATTAATATTTTTCTCTTCTCCATATGGAATTATTTCATCTTTCTTTTCTTTTGAGAGCTTTTTTATTTCAACTGGTAACTCTGGTGCTGTTTGAAAAATTTCATCTTTATGTTTTATATAAAAATGAACAAAATCTTTATTTTGAATATCTAAATCATTTAATGTTTCTTTATCTGATAAAATTCCTTTCTCTAATAGCACATCTTTTAATTTTAATATCTTCATATTCTTTTTATCAAGCATATAAGAATAATGCGTATCCCATTTTTCTTTTTTCATATATTGAGGATTCAATGAGATATTTTTTGTTTTTTTATAAGTTAAAATAAAATCTTTTTGCTTAATAATGGTTCTTTCTCTATGAGCTGTTTTCATTCCACTTGCAGTAGAAGACCTTACAGCAATAGTATTTAGATAATTATCTCTACCAAAAATCTCATCACATAAAACCTTCAAATAGCTTTCTTCATTATTATCAAGATGAATAAATAATATTCCATCATCAGATAAAAATTCTCTTGCCACTTCAAGCCTATTTTTAATAAAAGTAAGCCAAGTAGAATGTGTAAAACTATCGTTATATTGAAAACTATCATTCTCTGTATTATAAGGTGGATCAATATAAATCAACTTCACTCTCCCTGCATACCTCTTTTTCAAACTATGCAATGCCAAAAGGTTATTACCTTTGATGATAAGATTATCATCCTCTTTTATCTCTTCTACGCTATGCTTACCCTCTTTGTCATAACGTTTAACATTGGTCAAGACTTTTGGCTCAAAAAGTCTATCTATCTCATCACGGCTTATGATTGCATTGTAAAAAATCTCTTTTTTCTTCTGCTCATCTTTGGTCTGCCCACCCTCTAAAACACAATCTTTATAAGGAAATGCCAACACCACATCATCAAACTTTTTGATAAAACTATCTTTTTTGATAAGCCCTATCTTGTTAGTATAGCTGGTAAATGAGTGGTCAAAATACTCATTCATCGTAAAAAACTCTATGAGATCATTTTGGTTCAGTACATAGACATCCTCTACCTTTATAAAAAACTGCTCTTTGGCTTTTTTGTCACTTAAAAGTAGTTTGATTAGGTCGCTATCTATTTTTTCTATCGCTTCAAGGATTTTTGGAATAAAAAGTTTCCCCTCTTTGTCTGTAAATTTTTTAGAAGTTTTAAAGAGGGTTTCCATATGTTCTATAAGAGGTAGAGTAGTATTGGATAGCATTAGATTTTCCCTTTTTTTGTATTTTTTAGAAAATATTTAACTATTTTACTCTTTGTGTAGTTAAATATTTGCTTTTTTTGTCATAAAAAGAAAAATATTTAATGTGTTGGGAAATTAGGTCATATAAGTTAGCTTTATAAGTAAAAAAGGCAATAAAATGACCCAAAGAGATAAAGCCATTTACCTAGACATTACACCTGTAACTCTAAGAAACTGGAGAAAAAACAAACCAAACCTCTACAAAATCATCATGCTAGGCTTCGCATTTGAAGAGGCTGTTAAAAAGTCCAAAGAGAATTATGAGACGTTGGAGAGGTTGGAGCGTGAGGTGGTGGATTCGTAGGGGGCGATTGCCATCGCACCAAATATTCAAACAGAAATAATCTTGATTTTTATCTTTCAAATACAAATATTTTATGTTGTATCAAATTTTATTGTATGCAAATATATAATGGTGCGATGGCAATCGCCCCCTACAGATGGTACCAATTTCTAATGCTAGGCTTCACCTTTAAAGAGACTGTCAAATTATGAGGCGTTGGAGAAGCAGATAGATTTTTCATTTTATAGCTTTTATGCTATAATCTTCGCATGGAGCCAAAGAGTTGCACCTCTTTGACTCTACTATTGGGCTACCAGCACCGAATGGTGAGGATAACCAGCAACAGTATGACTATGCCTAGAATACGCATTGCATATCCTTTCTCTTGGGCTAGCCCAAGCCCCAACCCTGCCAAGATATAAAATCTCCACTTGCAAAACCTAGTCATAACATGCACAAAAATTCTAACAAAATTTTTTACCCAGTAGGAAAAATATGTCAAGTTGTCATACTTTTTCAATCTAACCTTCCATGAACTCATTACACCTTATCTAACTTTTCGCTAAAATAATTCTAATATTTTTTCAAAGGTTTCCCTATGACATTTACAACCCCATTACAAAAAGATGCTATCAAAATTATGTTACTTGGTTCCGGTGAACTTGGTAAAGAAGTTGCTATAGAAGCACAAAGGCTTGGTGTTGAAGTCATTGCTGTTGACAAGTACGAAAATGCACCTGCACATCTTGTAGCCAACCGTTCGTATGCCATCGATATGCAAGACAAAGAAGCCGTACTTGCTCTCATCGAAAAAGAGCAACCTACCTACATTTTGCCAGAAGTAGAAGCCATCAGCATCGATGCACTTTTTGAAGCAGAAGCAAGAGGTTTTCATGTGATTCCAAATGCTGAAGCGGTAAACAAAACTATGAACCGTAAGAACATCCGTGTTTTTGCAGCTGAAGAACTTGGTCTTAAAACAAGCGAATATGAATTTGTAACCACACTTGAAGGACTCAAAGATGCAGGTGAACGCATAGGTTTCCCTTGTGTCATTAAACCTGTGATGAGTTCTTCCGGTCACGGTCAAAGCATCGCCAGAACAGCAGAGGATATAGAGAACTCCTGGGAGATAGCCAAAGAGGCACGTGGTGATGCAAGTGAACTCATCGTAGAGGAGTTTGTACCATTTGACTATGAGATCACCCTTTTGACTATCCGTAATGAAACCGGCACAACCTTTTGTGAGCCCATAGGTCACGTACAGAAAGATGGTGACTTCGTTCTCTCATGGCAGCCTATGCAGATGAGTGCTGAAGCACTTAAAAAGGCTCAAGAGATCGCTAAGTCCGTGACAGATGGTCTTGGGGGCAGAGGTATCTTCGGTGTAGAGTTCTTCGTCAAAGATGAAGAGGTTTACTTCTCTGAGCTCAGTCCACGCCCACATGACACAGGGATGGTCACACTCATCACCCAAAGCCAAAGTGAGTTTGCACTTCATGTAAGAGCGGTACTGGGTCTGCCACTTGACTTTACTTTCTATGGTAGTGGTGCGTGTGGTGCGTACAAAGCTAAAAATGAGAGTCATAACCCAAGCCTTGAGATTCCTGATGATGCTTTCACAAAAGACAGCTTCGTAAGAGTCTTCGGAAAACCAGAGTCTCATGTAGGTCGTCGTATGGCAGTCTCACTTGTACTGGATGAAGTCGAAGAGGCAAAGCGTAGAGCTACGCAGATCGTCGATCAGATCAATGACCACTAAGCAGTATACGCTTACACTTCCCCCTTACAAAAGGGGGATGCACCTTATCACAGATCAGATAAAAGCACTTTTTGACGGCTCTGTCTCTACAGGCATCGCACACCTTTTTTTACAACACACCAGTGCCAGTCTGACAATCAGTGAAAATGTCGATCCCTCTGTACGCAGTGACGCTGAAACATTTATGAATGACCTCATCCCGGAATCCTACTCAAAGTTCCAACACACCTATGAGGGGAGTGATGATATGCCTGCACATCTAAAGAATATGCTTCTTGGCACCTCACTCACTATTCCTTTAAGTGGAGGGAGACTATCACTTGGAGCCTGGCAAGGGGTTTATCTTTTTGAACACAGAGACTATGCAAGCAGCAGAACTATTATTATTACCCTACAAGGAGATTAAGTTATGAAACAGATCGTCATACTCGATGCAAAAACACTCGGAGAGGACTTGGACCTTAGCCCGCTAGGTGACTTCGGTGAAGTGACAACCTACCAGACGACCCGTCCTGAAGAGACACTGGATCGCATTAAAACCGCTGAGATCATCATCACCAACAAAGTGGTCATCACAGCGCAGATGATGGAGGAAGCACCACAGCTCAAACTCATCTGTATCGCTGCTACAGGGATGAACAATGTCGATCTGGATGCAGCCAAGACCATGGGCATAGAAGTGAAGAATGTCGCAGGATACTCTACTGGAAGCGTAGTACAACATACCTTTGCAATGGCACTTTACCTGGTGGAGAAACTGGCTTATTATGACAATGCAGTCAAAAGCGGGGCATGGTCTAAGTCTGGGCTCTTTACAGACGTTTCAAAACCATTTTATGAGATCTCAGGGAAAAAGTGGGGGATCATCGGTCTGGGAAGCATCGGTAAAGAGGTGGCACGTGTAGCTACAGCTTTTGGTGCGAATGTTTGCTACTTCTCGACCAGTGGGGAGAACTATGGACAGAAATACCCACATGTAACACTTGAGAATATGTTACAAGAGTGTGACATCATCTCCATACACTGCCCACTCAATGACAAAACACAGAACCTCATCAATGCTTCAAATTTAAGGCTGATGAAAGAGGGTTCGGTGCTACTTAATCTTGGAAGAGGAAGCATCATCAATGAAGCCGATCTGGCCGCAGAACTGGATAAAAGAGAGATCTATGCAGGTTTAGATGTACTTACCCCTGAGCCTATCGCAGAGGACAATCCTCTTATGAAAATCAAAAATCAACACCAACTTCTCATCACGCCACACATCGCATGGACAAGCAAAGAAGCCAGAGTTAAGCTTCTTAAAGGCATATTTGACAACATTAAAACTTTTTTAAAACTTATTTAATGTTTATTGCATATCATATGCATTTACTTTATGCTAATTTCTTTATCCCAAATTATGCAATAGGATTATGAAAATAGCGTTTATGCTTGAGTTTAGGGCGTTTACAAAAAATTTAAGGTTAACCCAAAGGTTAATCGATGATTTTCTTGTGAATGCCCTAGGCTCAATGATAAATGATAGTTTTATGATTTCTATTGCATATTTTGGGTTTATCTACTTTTTTAGTAAAAGTAGGCAAAAAGCGTCATTGCTCTCGAATCGCTTCGCTTTCAAGGGCGTTCGCAACGACAATATTTTATTAATGATAATAGACAAAGGAACTTTGTATGGTTGATGTACTTATTATTGGAAGTGGTGGTGCAGGCTTAACTGCTGCACTCTCTGCTAAAGGATCAGGAGCTTCCGTACTTGTGGCAGGAAAGAGCTACCCTACCAACTCACAAACTTCCATGGCACAAGGAGGCATCAATGCCGCTCTTGGAAATGTGAGTGAAGACCATATAAGCTCCCACATTGCAGACACTATCAAATCCGCACATGGACTTTGTGATGAAGCTATGGTACGGCAAATGTGTGCTGATGCACCTAAGACCATAGAGTGGCTGGAACATTTAGGGGTACCTTTTAGCCGTATCACCCCTTCCTCAACGCTCACCGCTCAACACTCAACACTTTCTATAGCACAGCGCCAAATGGGTGGAGCTTCCGCCAAACGTGCGTGTTACGCACAGGACTACACAGGACTCAAGATACTCCATACACTTTATGACACCTGCTTGAAAGAGAACATAGACTTTATGGATGAACACTATCTACTCAACCTTATCACTAAAGATGGGGTAGCTAAGGGAGCAACCTTTTTAGACATCCGCACAGGCGAAGTCAAACAGATAGATGCAAAATCTGTCATCCTTGCTACAGGTGGATACGGTAGTCTCTATCATGGCTTTACTACCAATGCTTACGGCTCTACCGGTGACGGGGTGGCAGCTGTGCTTCGTGCGGGCGGTGCTGTAAGTGACATGGAGTTCATACAGTTCCACCCTACTGCACTCAAACACTCCAGCATCCTCATAAGCGAGAGTGCCAGAGGCGAAGGCGGGTACCTGGTCAACTCTGAGGGTGAGCGTTTTGTGGATGAACTCAAACCCAGAGATGAAGTAGCCAGAGCCATCTTTAAAGAACTTCAGGAAAATAAAGAAGTTTTCCTCGATGTCAGACATTTGGGTGAGGAAAAACTCATGGAGCTTCTACCTCAAGAGATAGCTCTGTGTAAACTGCATGAACATGTAGATCCTGCCAAAGAACTCATCCCCATCAAGCCAGTTGCACACTACACCATGGGTGGCATAGATGTGGACTATGCACTGGAAGTCACAGGCATCAAAGGGTGCTTTGCCGTAGGTGAATGTTCCAATGCCAAAGTACACGGAGCCAACCGTCTTGGTGGGAACTCCCTGCTTGAGATCACTGCTTTTGGAAGGTTTGCAGGGGAGAATGCCTACAAACACTCTATCTATGCAAGCTCTAAACCCGCAGATGACACACAACTGCAAAAAGACAAAGCCCATCTTGAAAGTATCTATGCACAAGAGAGCAGTGTAAACTTCTATGAGCAAAGAGAGGCTCTTGGTAAACTCTTTTACCAAAATGTTGGCATCGTAAGACACAACGATACTCTGACCAAAGCGCTTGATGAAGTCATTGCCATGCAAGTACTTTCAAACAAGATAGGCATAGAAGACAAAAGCCCAACCAACAACACAAACCTCATAGACTTTTTAGAGTTCAGCAATGCCCTACTGCTTGCACCTACTGTTATCTCCTCAGCCATTGCCAGAGATGAGAGTCGTGGCGCTCATTTTAAAGTAGGGTTTGAAGAGGAAAATGAGGATTTTAAAAAGCATATTGTTTTGCAATGGAAGAAGGAGACAGAATGAAAAATAACTCTATTTCATCCGTAGGTCGGGTTCTCCTGATCCCGACACTTATTTGCAAAAAAATATCTTCTGCATCTTTAATAAACGTCGGGATGAGGGCAACCCGACCTACAGAAGGATTTATATTATGAAAATATCTATTCAAAGAGATAAAAGCATTGAAGAATTTGAAATCTCCAAATCTATGACACTTCTTGCAGCCCTCTACGAGATCAAAGAGAACCAAGATGCCTCACTGACATTTTCTGCAGGATGCCGTGCTTCTGTCTGTGGTACCTGTGCTGTTCGTGTAAATGGTAGAGAGGTACTCTCTTGTGCTCATAAAGTACAAGATGGTGATGTAGTAGAACCGTTGCAATACCACCCAGTCCTACGTGACCTCAAAGTAGATAAAAACAAGGCCAAAGAGACACTGCTAAAAAGTACAGCATGGCTTCATGAGAGTAAAGAAGCTTCACTGACACACAGTGACGAGAAACTCACCGAAACACAAACTGACTGCATACTCTGTGATTCATGCTACTCTGCCTGTCCTGTGTACGCAGTAAATCCGGACTTCTTAGGACCTTTTGCCCTTACTCGCGCTTACCGTTACAGCTCTGACAAACGTGAAGGCGATGCCAAAGCCATCATAGACAACATTCAGAGCAACGGTGTGTGGGACTGTACCTTATGTGGAGAGTGTACGGCTGTCTGTCCTAAAGGCATAGATCCTAAGATGGACATCACTATGTTAAGAGGAACCTCACTGCAATTCGGACACTCTGACCCAAGTTTTGCTACGCAGAGTTTTGGAACACCTGATTTTGGCGGAGGAGGATTTGGGTTTGACCCGAATAGTGGGTTTTAATTATGAATGATTTTACTAAAAAATATTCAAAGATCTGGAAAGATGATCCAAAAAAACTATTAAAATCATATGACTATCAACTAGAACTAACAAAACAATTAGATAATCTATCCATTGATAAATTTGATCGAAAAATATTTTATGAGATTATTTTATGGAAATTAAATAGATACCCACAAATAGATAATACCTTAATAGAGAAATTAAAACCTCTATCATCTCTTAAGCCTAAAGAACATTACAAATCAAAACAACTTTTAAAAGAACTATTGTCTTGTCGTGGGATTCGTTTACCTATGGCATCTACCATCTTGAGGTTTATCAATCCAAATGTTTTTCAAATTATTGATGACAGAGTATTTAGAGTTTTAGAATTAGAAGGAAAAATTCCTACTAAACCAAAAAATATCAATAATAACTATCTTGAAAAATCTTGTGAAATTTATTTTCACTACTTAGATAGATTACGTGATATTTGTAATGAAAAATTACCATTTGAAGATTCTGATAGAATTTTATACTTATTAGATATTAAATTAGAGAATAAAATAGGTGATTAACCACTCTGAAAAGCCTCAAACCCCTCAACGATCACAACAGGGATCTTCATAGGTCTCATCTTCTTGCTGTCTACAAAAACCCACTCCGTTTTCCCTTCACAGATGAGGACATCATCTTTAGGGCAGGTTAAAACATAACGGCGGATAGACATGATCTTGCCTATCTCTTCTACCCATGTTTCCATTTGTAGTTCATCGTTTTCAAAGGCGGGTTTTTTGTATTCTATATTATGAGATTTGGCTACCCAGGTGCCTCCAAGTTCAAGACATTGTTCGTAGCCGAAGCCTACGGCTGCTGAGTGTTTTGTGGCAGCTTCTATCATCCAGCTAAGATACGTAACATTATGCACATGACCATTGAAGTCAATCTCATCACTTGCTACTTTAAATCTGTAGCTGTAAGTATTCAAACTAGATATCTCTAGGGTCTACGATCTTCCCTGCAATAGCAGATGCCGCAGCAACCGCTGAGTTAGCCAAGTAGATCTCAGATGTTCTTGCACCCATACGACCTACGAAGTTACGATTTGTTGTAGCAACACAACGTTCACCGTCACCCAGGATACCCATGTACCCACCCAAACATGCACCACAGGTAGGATTGGAAACCACGGCACCCGCTTCAATAAGGATATCCATCAAACCTTCATGTTGTGCCTGTAGAAAGATCTTCTGTGTTGCAGGTGTAACGATCATACGTGTATGACGTGCCACTCTTTTGCCCTTCATGATCTCCGCTGCAATGCGCAAGTCTTCGATACGCCCATTCGTACAAGAACCGATCATCACCTGGTCTATCTTCAAGTCATCTGCAACTGCCTGCTCTACCGGTTTACCGTTTGACGGCAGGAATGGATAGGCGATCACTGGTGAAAGTGCTGCAACATCTATCTTAATGACTTGGCAATAGTTCGCATCTTCATCTGAATAGTGGATCTTAGGCTCTGCTCTAAGTCCGCCATTTTCCTCTCTTCTCTCAATAAGATATGCTTCTGTAATATTATCTACAGCGATGATCCCTGACTTTGCTCCGGCTTCTATGGCCATGTTACACATGGAGAATCTGTCATCCATACCAAGGTGTTGGATGGTATCACCTGTAAATTCCAATGCTTTGTAAAGTGCACCATCCACACCTAAAATGCGGATGATCTCCAAGATGATGTCTTTACCGTAAATATGCTCACCCGGTTTACCTGTAAGCTCTACTTTGATCGTCTCAGGTACTTTGAACCAGTTACCGCCCGTGATCATACCAAAGGCAAGGTCTGTACTTCCCATACCTGTTGAGAATGCGCCGAGTGCTCCATGTGTACAGGTGTGGCTGTCTGCACCGATGATGACATCACCGGGGATGACCAAACCTTTTTCAGGAAGCAAGGCATGCTCGATCCCCATATCTTTCTCATCAAAGAAGTATTTAAGGTCATGCTTATAGGCAAACTCTCTTGAAATCTTCGCCTGGTTCGCTGAAGCAATGTCTTTAGCAGGGATGTAGTGATCCATTACGATGCTGAAGTTGTCCGGTCTGGCCAATTTTTCTGCCCCGCTCTCTTCAAATGCTCTGATCGAGATAGGTGTTGTAATGTCGTTACCGATGATCATATCAATATCTACTCTAACGATCTCTCCTGCATGCACCTCTTTACCTGCATGCTCCGAGAATATCTTTTCTGTAATGGTTTGTCCCATTTTTTATCCTTAATTCATTATCATTATTACGCGAATTATAGCGAAATAAAATTATGCTAGAATTTCATCATTATTTTAGTTCGTCATTCTCGTGCTTGACACGGAAATCTAGACTTTATACTATCAAGACAATTTAATATACACTACATAAAAAATTCTAGATCCCCTGGTCAAGCCAGAGGATGACAAAGGAAAGGCTCTTTTTAATGAAACTCTACGAACTTAAAGCCATTGCAAAACGATTAAACAACTTTACTTTTATCAGCCGTGCAAGACGAATTGAAGACAATACCATTGAAATTATGTTCGATAAATCCGACAGTTATTTCTTCAATATGACCAGAGGACACAGTTTCATTTACAAAGCACCCAGCCAAAGACCGCTTCAAGGCTACAATGCACCTTTTGATACGCTACTGCATACACTTTTATCTGCAAGTAAACTCATCTCTGTAGATGTACCGAACAATGACCGTATCTTACGCTTAACACTTGCACCCAAAAGCAGCTACAAAGACAAGATCATCTACCTGCAACTTGAATTTACAGGAAAGAATACCAATGCCATACTTATAGATGACAATGAAGTCATCATCGAAGCACTCAGACACATCGATGCCGACAGCTCTTTTCGTGTCATCCGCCCGGGTATGGAACTGCTTAACATCCCCCCATATGAGCGTACAGAAGAGGCAAAAGAGATAGCTGATGTAGATGCATATCTCGAAGAAAAATATACACAGATACAGGCGAAAAAACTGCTGGAGATGAAAAAGCAGAAACTCTCTGTAACTTTAAAAAAGAGTCAAAAGCTGGCACAACTTTTAGCAAAACTGCCCGATGAAAAAGCTTTGGCAAAAGAGGAACAAAAATACAAACAGTATGCCAACCTCATCCTGGCGAACCTCTATCAGATCAAACCTTATGATACTAAGCTGAACACCTATGATTTTGAGGGTAATGAGATCAGCATCAAACTCCCTAAGAATATCAAAGTCAACCGTATGAGCGACTACTTTTTCAACCTTGCCAAACGCGCTAAAAATAAAGCAAAAAATATACACATAGAAAAAGAGAACTTAGAGAGTAAAAAAGCCTTTTATGACAACATCTACTACGCACTTGAGCAGGCCAAAGAACCTTATGAACTTGAACTTCTTGTCCCTAAAAGAGCAAAATCGCAACGTAAAAAAGAGAAACTCAAAGAGGGAGAACTCTTTTGGATAGAGGACTACAAAGTATTGGTAGGAAGAAACAGTAACGAAAACCAAAAACTCCTTGCCATCGCCAAAGCCAATGACCTCTGGATGCACATCAGAAATGTACCCTCTTCCCATGTCATCATCAGAACAGACAAACAGAACCTGCCTGAAAGCGTCATCAAAGCAGCAGCGAAACTCTGTGTTGATTTCTCCGTAAAAAACCCCGGAGATTACGAAGTGGACTATACCAAACGAAAATTTGTAAAAGTACAGGAAGGCTCCAATGTACTTTATAACAAATATGATACGATTCGTGTTACCAAAGAGGGTGTAGAGATAAGAGAGTAATATTTTACCGTAGGTCGGGGTGCCCTCTCCCCGACATAAACCTGCATACTATTACATTTAAAAAGCAAGACCAAATGTATATGCAATTACCAAAAAATAACAACATTATTTCCAATTATATTATTGTCGGGGAGAGGGCACCCCGACCTACGCGTTTTTCCTTCGGCGTAAAAACAAATACATCAAACCAAGCCCTAACAATAACCCGCCAAGCACCTGAACCCATGCCGTCATAAGTAATGATTTATTCACCAATGTATGGTGCATCTCATTATCTATCTTCACACCTGCAACTTTTGCTGTATGTACCAATAACGAGACAGCCAGATCCTCGCTTGGCATCTCTTTATGGCAACTTAAACATACCCCTCTTCTATCCATCTTGGCTCTGGTCTCATTATCAAGAGCTTGTGAAAGCTTCCAATGGTTTCCTACAGTTTGCAGTTGAGTGCCGTTTTCATCAACAAATCGCGAAAGATCATCTTTGAGATTCGGTACTGCCGGCATCTGCTCATCCACCTTGTGTGGCAGTACTTTTTGCTCTGCTGTCATCAGATCAACAATGGTCGTTTTACTCTGATCAGCAAAATATTTACCCCCTTCGATCCCATATCCCAATGCTTTGGCGCTATCATGACAACTTGTACATGTTCGCCCTTTTTTAGTAATGGTATGAGGGTTGACAGGAGACATCACGATGGAGTTAACCCCTCTTTTCCTCTTCCTTCTGCATTAGGGATCTTGAAGATATGGTTTTGGAGTTTTGCTTTACCATCTTTTCCTATGACCGTTAAGATCACTTGACATCCGGGAATGACCGGGGAGATACGTCCTTCACCATTTTGTGCCAAAGCAGGGTTTTCCCATCGTAAGTAGGAACGTGTCTCTGTCACTTTTCCATCTACCAGGAAATCTTTCAGACTGTGCACTTCACCTGTTACACCATTATGATGTGATTTAGAGGCAGCAAGATAATCAGGGTTCTGTTTCCCGCCGGAATAGTCTATCTTAACATGACATCCATAACATTGCGGTGCCCATGTTGCATGGCAGGTATAGCACTCAAGTTTATCGGGGTATGGGCTTTGACCTGATCCATCGCTACAAGACCCTCTTGGGAGATCTTTCCCTCTTTTTTGAGTGTTTTAAGGGGTTTAAGCTCTATATCTTTCCCTGAAGCAAGATGCATGATGACCTTGTCACCCTTTCGTACCGCTTTGGTTAGAGGATTACCTCTGGCAGAAAGCAAGAAACCATCCCCTTTATCTTTAGGGATACTTCCTTGTTTCAGATACTCGGCCAAGGTCTTGGTCGTACCTCTGGCTTTACCTGTTTTAGGCATGGTTTTAAACTCATCGCTATAACCCAAAGGCAGTTCCCAAGGGTATTTATCGGTGGTTCCGTGACAATCCTGGCATTCTATCTCCACGGCACCCAGGTTGGCACCTACATTGAACCCGTCACCGTGATGGTCTATAGAGGTATGGCAATCCTGACACAACATCCCTTTAGAGTAGTGAATATCCTCCTGCAGGTGCATATAACGCTTGGTATGGAGTTTGGGTTGCCCATTCCCCTCACTGTCAAAGGTTGCCTGATACTCCGTCTCCATAAGTCCCTGATAAGAGACTCCGATACGTTTACCACGGTTATGACATGTCGTACAAGTCTCTACGGGGATACCTGAATAGTTATTGTCATGCACTTGTACCTTTACTTTACGCGAAGACTGTATAGAGTGCACAAGCAGATGTCCCTGCTCTTTGGAGATATTTCTATCTCCGCCCTCATAGTACCCCTCATTTGAGTAAGGAATATGGCAAGAGGCACAGCCTATTCCTCTATAATCCCCTCGTCGTTTACGCCCTTTTCCACTGGTATGACAACGCAGACACTCTTGACGAAGATAAGTATAGACTGAGAGAGTCGGGTCTTTTTCTATCTCATCTGCTGTCGGTGCAGGGGGGAGTTTGTGCATGACCTTTGGAAACCCTTGAGGCTCTTTTACCCCCAACTCTTTCATATATTTTCCATACACCTCTGTACCGATACGCTTATGAATATTTTTGCTATCGAAATTACTATGGTCATGGTTATACCCGTCTTTTGCACCAAAACCCCATAAAGCCCCATGGATTTTTCCTGCTTCGCTGCTCATAAGGTTATTCCACTGCGATTTCACCTGCTCCTGGTGGCACATCCCGCAGGTATGCTCATTGATCCAAGGACTTCCCGGTGCAGGGTAAAATGCTTTAGGACCTTTGTGGGTTTTAAAGTATTCCAATGTTCCACTATGTGCTGCTTCTTTCGTAGTTGCCTCAGGATTTCCCCCGTGACATACCACACAATCATTCTTTTGGGCACCAGCTTTTTGGGCCACCTTAAAGATCTCTTGCATCATTTTAGAGTCGGGGTCCCGTATATCTTCTATACCTTTATGACAAGAGAGGCAGGCATTGTTGGCTTGTAGTAAAAATGGTAAAAACAGCCCTAAAAAAAAATAGTTTTTTCATTATAGTCCCTCATTATCTTTAATTATCAACAATTATATCTAAAGTGACTAAAGGGAACCTCTAAAATCAGAGTATAACGCAAAGCGTGGTATAATGTTCTCTATTTAATCATTTAGGAACAGTAAGATGACAAAAATTTTTACAGACTATCAAGAGCGTTGGCTTACAGGCATTGGACTACTTGCACTTGTTGGGTTTATCGGCTGGATAGACAGTTTTTTTGTAATGTGGGTATTTTTAGGCGTCATATATATGCTTGCTTTTTATGAAGCAATGAAACTCTTTAAACTTGTATCCCCGGCAGCTTATTTTTGGGCTGTACTTTTATGGATTTCAGCCTATTTCTACCCTAATCCTGATGACCTGTTCTTCTTGGTTGCTATTATCTTTGGTGCCTCTATCGCCTACCTGCATAACTTTGATAAAAGACTTATCCTTCCTTTTCTCTACCCTGTAAGCGGTATACTCTTTTTTCTTATCCTTTATAAAGACTTTGGGATACAGGCAATGTTCTGGCTTTTAGTTACCGTTGCACTTACTGATGTAGGAGCATTTTTTACAGGTAAAGCCATTGGTAAAACCAAATTTTCAGACACCTCTCCAAACAAAACACTTGAAGGGGTAATTGGTGGTATCATTGTTGCTACCATCTTTGGTACGTATGTCGGGCTTTACATCGCACCATTCTGGATAGCACTTATCGTGACTTTAGTAACCGCAGTGGCTTCAGTCTTTGGTGATCTGTTTGAGTCTTATCTCAAGCGTGAAGCAGGTGTCAAAGACTCTGGTGATCTACTTCCTGGTCATGGCGGTATACTGGACAGAATAGACGGATACCTATTTGGTGCCCCTATGATGCTCATTGCACTACGAGCCTTTTTGTAGTCTATGTCAAGCATTGTCTTACTAGGTTCTACAGGCTCCATAGGGGTCAATACTCTCATCATTGCCAAGCGTTACAACATTGCCATAGAGGCCCTTGTAGCGGGGAATAATATTGATCTGCTCAATGAACAGATCAAGGAACACAACCCTAAGGTGGTCGCCATTGCCAATGAAGCAGACAAAGACAAAGTTGACCACTCCAATGTGCTTTGTGGAGCTGACGGCATCCTCTCGGTCATAGAGGAATCAAAAAGTAAAACTGTGGTCAATGCCCTCGTAGGCTATGCAGGACTGGCACCCACG
Organism: uncultured Sulfurovum sp.; assembly: GCA_913055205.1. GTDB lineage: Bacteria > Campylobacterota > Campylobacteria > Campylobacterales > Sulfurovaceae > Sulfurovum. The sequence goes on from CAJXJN010000004.1 coordinate 49,397, forward strand.
CTCAAAGCCACAAGCCTTGGTAAAAAAGTAGCCCTTGCAAACAAAGAGTCACTCGTCGTTGCAGGTGAGTTCATAGATATGTCCCTCATCACACCCATTGACTCTGAGCATTTTGGATTATGGTACCTGATGAATGAACGTCCCGTCTCCAAACTTTACATTACGGCAAGTGGTGGTGCCTTTAGAGACTGGGAACTGGAGAAAATGAAAGATGCTACTTTTTCAGATGCACTCAAACATCCTAACTGGTCAATGGGAAATAAGATCACCATAGACTCAGCAACGATGACAAACAAACTCTTTGAACTTCTGGAAGCCAAATGGCTTTTTGACACCAACAATATCGACGCAGTCATAGAAAAAAAGTCTATCATCCATGCCTTGGCAGAGTTCAAAGACGGTTCAACCACTGCACACTTTGCAGGAGTAGACATGAAACTCCCTATTGCCTTTGCACTTAGAGGTGAAGTAAGTGAAGCCATCTTGCCTCCTACAGATCTACTCAGTATGGGAGCTGTAGAATTTTTACCCATAAAAGCAGAGCGTTACCCGATCTGGAACATTAAAGAGCACATTTTAAACAATCCTCATTTAGGTGTGGTAGTCAATGCTGCCAATGAAATAGCTATAAAGGCCTTTCAACAAGAGAAATGCTCTTTCTTTGGAATGAGTAAAATGGTTTTGGATGCGTATGAGAAGTTTGGAGATGTCAAAGCAAACAGTATTGATGAGATTGTGGAAATAGATAGAGAGGTCAGAGCATATGTTGGTTCATTCAAATCTATGTAGGGGTGCCCTTTATGGGTACCCACAAGGGATACCCCTACAGTTAAAGAAGGTACCTCTATGAAGACCCTTATTTTGCACGGTTGGGGAGGGAGTGATGCTCCACACTGGCAGGCAGAGCTTGCAAGTGAAATAGCCAAAAACTACGGTACTGTCTCATTTCCACTGCTTGACAACTGTCATTTTCCCTCTAAGAACAGATGGTTAAAACAGGTCAAAGCTTTGCTTGAAGATTTTAAACCTGACACTGTGGTGTGCCACTCTTTAGCCAACACACTTTGGTTTTGGCTCTGTGAGGAAGATATAATTCCGGTTAAAAGACTTTTTATGGTCTCACCACCAAGTCTTACTACAGAGATCGATACCATTAAAACGTTTTTCCCTTGTAAGTTGCCACAAAAACTCTGTGCAAAAGAGGTACAGATGATCGTCTCAGACAATGATCCCTATATAAAAGTCGAGGAAGCACAACAAATGGCTTCTCATTATGATATTCCTTTAACGATCATCCAGAATGCGGGCCATATCAATGCTGACTCAGGGTATGGGAAATGGGGACTTATAGAAAAACTTGTAATGGAAGAGCTATGATATTTTTTATTCGTAGGGGTGCCCCTTGTGGGTACCAAAAAAACAAAATTCAAAGACAAGGGTACCCACAAGGGATACCCCTACAGCAGGAGCACCAATGATTTTAAGCATCGAAAGTTCTTGTGATGACAGCTCCATCGCCATTACTGAAATAGCGACGAAAAAAGTCCTCTATCATAAAAAAATCTCTCAAGAAGAGCAGCACTCCTGTTATGGTGGTGTAGTGCCGGAACTGGCCTCAAGACTTCACGCAGTTGCACTCCCGGAGATACTAAAAGAGACGAAACCCTACTTTGACAAACTCAAAGCTGTTGCAGTGACTAACCAGCCAGGATTAGGGGTAACGCTCCTTGAAGGCATCGCTATGGCAAAAACTTTGGCTACCTTACAAGATATCCCTCTTATATCAGTACATCACCTTAAAGGGCATATTTACTCACTTTTTATTGAAAAAGAGACACTCTTCCCACTTTTGGTACTTCTTATCTCTGGAGGACATACGCAAGTCATTCGTGTAGAGAGTTTTGACCATATGGAGATACTTGCCACAAGCATGGATGACTCTGTGGGTGAGAGTTTTGACAAGTGTGCAAAGATGATGGGCTTGGGTTACCCTGGTGGACCCCTTATAGAACAACTTGCACTCAGCGGGGATGAGAACCGTTTTGATCTCCCCGTACCACTGCGAAATTCACCACTCATCGCTTTTTCCCTCTCCGGACTGAAAAATGCTGTACGTTTAGTAGTTGAAAAGCTTGGGGGGGCTTCTGAAATGACAGAACAGGATAAAGCAGACCTCTCTGCCTCCTTCCAAAAAGCAGTCAAGCTCCACCTGCTTCAAAAAAGCAAAAAGATCTTTGCAAAAGAAGAGATAAAAGAGTTCGCCATCGTAGGTGGTGCATCTGCAAACAAATATATACGAAATGCCTATGAAGATCTCTGTAAGGAGTTTGGCAAAACACTTCATGTTGCTCCACTGCAGTATTGTTCTGACAATGCTGCCATGATAGGCAGATATGCAGTCGATGCCTATGAAAAAAAGCAGTTTACGGATCCAAATAAAATAGATATTGTCAGTACCAAAAAACAGCAGAGTGGAATGCTACTTTAACACCCATTTCCCCGACTCTTCTGCTTTTTCTCCTTTCACACTTGGTACTTAGTCTTTAACACTCATTTCCTAAGCAATATTTAGCTAAAATATATACACTTATAATCCACAAATCGGAGTCTACACATGGCAGAATATGGTGCTAGTAATATTAAAGTTCTTAAAGGGCTGGAAGCGGTAAGAAAAAGACCAGGAATGTACATCGGTGATACCTCTACAAAAGGACTTCACCACCTCGTCTATGAAGTTATAGATAACTCCATCGATGAAGCAATGGCAGGGTTTTGTGACACTATCAAAGTGACACTTACCAAAAACGGTTCAGCGATTATCGAAGACAATGGTCGCGGTATCCCTGTTGCAGAGCACCCTACTGAAAAGATTTCGGCTGCCACTGTTGTACTTACGGTACTCCATGCCGGTGGTAAATTTGACAAAGACACCTATAAAGTCTCCGGTGGACTTCACGGGGTTGGGGTTTCTGTTGTAAATGCACTCTCTAAAGATTTAAGACTTACCGTCTACCGTGATGGTAACATACATGAACAATCTTTTGCTGCCGGTATCCCTCAAGAGCCTTTAGCAATTACTGGCCCTACACGGAAAAAGGGAACTAAAATAGAATTCTGGCCAGATAATACGATCTTTACAGAGAGTGTGACTTTCCAAAAAGAGATCCTCATGAAGCGTTTCAAAGAGCTTTGCTACCTGAACCCTAGAATCACTATTGATTTTAGAGATGAGAGAGATGGAACGAAAGAAGTTTATCACTTCGAAGGGGGTATCAAGCAGTTTGTAGAAGATATGAACACGAAAGAACCCCTTTCAAAAGCACAGTTTTTCCAAGGCAAGGCTGATGACATTGAGATAGATATTGCTCTGATGTATTGTGACGCAGACAGTGAAAAATCTCTCTCCTTTGTCAATAACATCAAAACACCGGATGGCGGTACGCATGAAGCAGGATTCAGAGCAGGGTTAACACGTTCTATGGCAAGTTACATTGCCAAAAATGCAAATGCCAAAGAAAAAGGTACTAAAATTACCGGGGAGGACTGTAAAGAAGGTCTCATAGCTATCGTCTCTGTACGTGTACCTGAACCACAGTTTGAGGGACAGACCAAAGGAAAATTAGGTTCAAGCTATGTAAGACCTCTTGTCCAGAAATTCTTCTCTGAGAACTTTAACAAGTACCTCGAAGAAAATCCTATAGAGGCCAAAGCCATTATGGCACAAGTACTACTTGCAGCACGAGGTAGAGATGCAGCAAAAAGAGCGAAAGACCTGGTAAAACGTAAAGACTCTATGAGCATCGGTACACTTCCCGGTAAACTTGCAGACTGTCAAAGTAAAGACCCTGAAATCTCAGAGATCTATCTGGTGGAAGGGGACTCGGCAGGAGGTTCTGCAAAACAAGGCCGTGACAGAGTATTCCAAGCGATTTTACCACTTAAAGGTAAGATCCTTAACGTTGAGAAAGCAAGACTTGAGAAGATCCTCAAATCTGATGAGATCAAGAACATGATCACTGCACTTGGTTGTGGCATAGGTGAAGAGTTTAACGAAGAGAAACTTAGATACCATAAGATCATCATCATGACCGATGCTGATGTTGACGGTAGCCATATCCAGACACTTTTAATGACATTCTTCTTTAGGTTTTTACAACCTGTTATTGAAAAAGGGTACCTCTATCTTGCACAACCACCACTTTACCGCTACAAAAAAGGGAAAAATGAAACTTTTCTAAAAGATGATAAAGCACTCAATGATTTCCTTATCGAAAACGGTATCTCGGTAATAGAGAGTGAAACAATGGGGCAAGCTGATCTTGTGGATCTTTTCAAACTTGTAGCCTACTATCAAATGACACTCAAAGAGATAGAGAAACGTTTTGCACTACCTGAGGCACTGCGTTATATGATTGAAAATCCTGATATCATTGGCACATCAAATAAAGCTTTAGCAAAAACACTTGAAACATATATTGGTGAGCTAGGATATAATATCCTTAATAAAACAATTACGGATGATAAACTACACTACTTCGTTCAAACCAATGATGGGCTCGAAGAGCTTATCATCGATGAAGTACTCTTTAGCAACCCTCACTATAATGAAGCGATCCATATTCACCAAAAGATCCAAGAGCACATTACAGAGGAATTTAAAGATAAAGATCTCTTGGCACTTTTTTCAGAAGTAGAAGCTTCTGCTAAAAAAGGTGCCTATATCCAACGCTACAAAGGTCTTGGTGAGATGAACCCTGAACAACTTTGGGAAACAACCATGACACCTGAAAACAGAAGACTGCTTCAAGTGAAGATAGATGATGTTGAAGAAGCAAGTGATACCTTTACCCTCTTTATGGGTGATGAAGTTGAACCAAGAAGAAACTACATTGAGAGCCATGCCAAAGATGTAAAACACTTGGATGTTTAATGCTTCTGTCACAAAAAGAAGAGAGACAACGGCGCTTTACTCTGGCTCTTAGAGCAGGTATCCCCGTACTCATTCTTATTTTTCTTGTTTTTTATACCACTATTTATAAAGGTGAAACATTTACTCTCAGTATAAAAGATGGTATGCTGCTTGCTGCTATCACCTTTATTACCATCTATTTTATCTATTTCTTAATGAACCTGAGTGTTCAGGAAACTTTGTTGGACCAAACCACTCAAGGCTTTAACAAAAAAACATTTATCAAAAAACTACAACACTATCAACCAAAATCCATAGCATGTCTAAATATAGCGAACCTCTCCTCACTCAATGAAAATTATAGTAGTGACCAGATAGACAATCTTCTCTATACGATTAGCCGTAAATTACACCTTATCTTCAAAAAAAATGGTTTAGATACTGTACTTATAGGTCGATCTAGAGGTTCGGAATTTTTAATTGCCCTCAATGAGAACTATGATAATATACAAACTATTTTAGAAACAATGATAGAAGAGAACCAAAGCATTAACCATATTGAGGTTGATTATAAATTTGCTATTATTACCAATGCAAATGGCGATTTTGAAAAAGAAATATCTCAACTTCGAAACATTATAGCAAGTCAATCCATGGAGTACGATAAAGAAAAAAATACAAATAATATCCAAGATGCCAAAGAGCTCTCGGATATAGAAAAAGACATCATTGATTCTATTCAGAAGAAGAACTTATTCTTATCATTCAGACCTCTACTCAATACACATAGCGATGTTACAGATATCTATGAGATTTCAGTCAAACTCAAATCCGGTACCCATCAAGATATCTTACCAAGAGTCTTTTTACCTATCATCAACCGTTTAGGACTGGGTAGAGAATATGATCTTACACTTATTAAACATGTCATTGACCTCTTGCCTCTTGTTGATGATACTATTTCATTTACATTCAATCTTTCACCTTTTTCTCTTAGAGACGACTCTTTTCAGAAAAAACTTTTTGCTTATTTAAATGAAACACAAATAGATCCATCTCGTCTTATTATCCAACTTTATGAACGTAAAACACACCATGACCTTAGTGGCTACCTCAAAACACTCAAAAACTTCAGATCACAGGGTATACGGATTTGTATCGATAATTTTGGTTCGTCTAATGCTTCCCTGGAATATATGAAACATTTTAAATTTGACATGGTCCAATTTGATAGAGACTATGTGACAAATCTAGAAGATAAAATAACATATGCTATGCTAAAATCTTTAATTAAAATGTCAAAAGATTTAAAAGTACAAACCGTTGCAAAGTGGGTAGATAAAAATAAACAAAAAGAAAAACTAAAAGCAATCGGGATAAATTATCTTCAAGGATTTGGCATTGGCAAACCTATCACAGAAACACAACTTCTTAATAAATACAATTAAAGGATATACATGAAATACGGTGAAAAAGAGATACAGGAATTTGACATCAACAGTGAAGAAAACTATTGGCCAAATGAACATACAAAAAATTATACGATCAATATAGAACTCCCTGAATTTATGTGTATGTGTCCTCGTTCAGGCTACCCTGATTTTGCAACAATGAAACTCAGTTATGTACCAAAGAAAAAAGTAATAGAACTCAAAGCACTCAAGCTCTACATTAATTCATTTATGCATAGACATATCTCTCATGAAAATGCTGCAAATGAAATTTACGATGCACTTTACAGCAAACTGGAACCAAAGTCTATGAAGCTAATTGCAGACTTTAATCCTCGTGGCAATGTACACACTGTGATCGAAATAGACAGTACAAAAAATTAAGTCTCTCTCAAAATCATTACAATTTGACATATTTTTAGATGCTTGTCTAAAAATTGATTATCATTGCATATTCTAAAAAAGGATATGTATGATAGATTTTGATAAAATCATCCAAAGACTTAAAACAATCATTTCATTCAACAGCAAACAAAAGAAAATATTAGATAGAGACATTGCCAACTATCTTGGACTTACACCTCAATACTTTGCAGTCATAAAGCGGCGAAAAAAAATACCTTATGAAGCCATTGCATATTTTTGCAAACAATATTCAATCAATATGAATTGGATACTTTTAGAACAGAAGCCAAAATATTTGGACGAGAAGAGAGATAGTTACAAGTGAGCCAAAAAGTCAATGTACGTCTAAATTCAGGGAGTGTTAGAAATTTTGTGTCAATCTGATAGAATACACTATTCTAAAGGAAGGACACATGAACGAGAAGTTCGATTTAAATGAAGCCCTTGAAGCGATCAAGGCAGGTGCAAAAATAGATGGCAAAGACGGGGTACTTGCTCCGCTTATTAAACAATTGACAGAAGCTGCATTGGAGGCAGAGCTTGAGACTCACTTGAGTAATGAGCTTCGTAACCGTAAAAACGGCAGATCCTCTAAGACCATGAAAAGTTCCGTAGGAGAGTTTGAGCTGGAAGTTCCAAGAGACAGGAACGGAACCTTCGAACCCCAATTCGTTAAAAAACATCAAACCCATATATCAGACCAGATCGAGCAGAAGATCCTGGCACTGTATGCCCTTGGCAACAGTTATGCCCAGATATCTGAACATATTGAAGATTTCTATGGGGTGCATTTCTCCAAGGCTACAATCAGCGCTGTAACCGATAAAGTAATTCCTATGCTTAAGGAATGGCAACAGCGTCCTCTTGAAAGCGTCTATCCTTTTGTATGGCTCGATGCCATACACTACAAGATCAAAGAGAATGGCAAATATGTCTCCAAAGCCATCTATACCATCCTTGGAGTCAACCTCAGTGGCCAAAAAGAGATACTGGGCTTGTACCTTAGTGAAAATGAGGGGGTTAACTTCTGGCTGCAGGTTCTGACCGACCTTTCAAACAGAGGTATAGAGGATATTCTTAGTGCCTCTGTAGATGGTTTGAAAGGCTTCCCTGAAGCCATTAATGCGACTTTCCCGCAAACAGAAGTACAGCTGTGTATTGTGCATCAGATCAGAAATTCACTCAAGTATGTAGCCTCTAAAAACCAGAAAGAGTTCATGAAAGATCTCAAGCTGGTCTATCAGGCACTCTCCAAAGAGGCTGCTGAACTTGAACTGGACAGGCTTGAAGAGAAGTGGGGAACAAAATACCCTATCGTTATTCAGTCATGGAGAAACAAGTGGGAAAATCTCTCCTACTATTTCAAATATCCTGAAGATATCAGACGCATCATCTATACGACCAATATTATTGAGTCAGTACATCGTCAGTTCAGGAAACTGACCAAAACAAAAGGAGCCCCAATGAAAATTCATTGCTGAAATTGCTTTATATGGGAATTCAAAATGCTCAGAAGAAATGGACGATGCCTATGAGAAACTGGTCGCTGACTATCTCTCAGTTGGCGATCTTCTTTGAGGGTAGATTGGATAAGGCTCTGGAGTTGTGATATAATTCACTTATCTATCGGGTGACACAAAATTCTGAACGGTCTCTAAATTCACTATTTTGCCCTATACAAAAACACTATAGTTTAATGAAGAGTATATACTTTTTCTCCTCAATAGACTTACCAAACCCAACAACCTCGATATCATTATACTGTGCATTCACGTCCATTTTAAGCTCATACATCATAGCATCCATAGGAAGTATCAACAAAGGCTTTACTAGCTCTCCTATCTCTACTCTAGAGTGACTACCATCTATCTTAAAAATAAGCTGCTTACTTGACTCATCCAAATCAAATACATTAATAGGTGCTTCACCTGCATAGATCAATTTTTCTGCATCTTCAGGATTCTCCTTTAAAAGCATAGCTGTCAAAATAAAATCTTCTTGATTGCCTATTTCTTCACGTATATCCTCTATAAGATCGATGATGACTTTCATAATTGTTCCTTTAAATACTATTGTATGCCAATTTTATAAATTGAAATAAAATAATACTCTTGTATTTTTATAATTTGGTGTTAATTTGCTATGAATTTGGCTAAACGGATTTTCTGTAGAGCGGGAGCGTACAACAAGTACATGACTAAACGGAACAAAGTCCGTTTAGTCGAAGGTATAGTGAAGAAACGCTAAATTAGCTGTTTCTTTTTTCTATGATTTCTTTTGCTACATTCTGTGGAACTTCTTCATAGTGATCAAATTCCATTGCGTATGTCGCACGACCTTGTGTCATTGAACGTAGGTCAGTTGAATATCCGAACATTTCAGAAAGTGGAACAAATGCGTTAACGATTTTGTTTCCGGCTCTATCATCCATTCCAGAGACTTGACCACGTCTTTTAGCAACATCACCGATAACGTCACCCATAAAGTCTTCAGGTACTTCAACTTCAACTTTCATCATAGGCTCAAGAATAACCGGATTTGCTTCTCTTGCACCTTCACGGAATCCCATAGAACCTGCAAGTTTAAATGCCATTTCAGATGAATCGACATCATGGTAAGAACCATCATAAAGTGTAACTTTTACATCTTCTACAGGGTAACCAGCCTGGATACCTCTTTGCATAGCTTCCTGAATACCTTTGTTTACCGGTTGGATAAACTCTTTTGGAACAACCCCACCTTTAACTTCATCTACGAATTCATAACCGAAGCCTGGCTCTTGCGGTTCAATTCTTAGGTATACATGACCGAATTGTCCACGTCCACCTGATTGTTTCGCATATTTGTACTCTTTATTAACCGCTTTTCTGATCGTTTCACGGTATGCAACTTGCGGAGCACCTACTTCTGCTTCAACTTTAAACTCTCTCTTCATTCTGTCTACAAGAATTTCAAGGTGAAGTTCACCCATTCCTGAGATGATCGTTTGACCAGACTCTTCATCTGTCGCAACACGGAAAGATGGATCTTCTGCAGCAAGTTTACCTAGTGCAAGTCCCATTTTTTCCTGGTCAGCTTTTGTTTTAGGCTCAACCGCAACAGAGATAACCGGATCCGGGAAATCCATTCTCTCAAGTACCACTTTATCTTTATCTGAACAAAGTGTATCACCTGTTGTTGTATTTTTAAGACCTACAACCGCACCGATCTCACCAGCATAGATCTCAGAGATCTCTTCTCTTTTGATCGCATGCATTTTCATGATACGTCCGATACGCTCTTTTTTGTTCTTAGTAGAGTTAAGTACATATGAACCTGACTCTAGTGATCCTCTATATACACGGATAAATGTCAACTGCCCTACAAACGGGTCAGTCATGATCTTAAATGCAAGTGCAGCAAATGGTCCGTTATCTGTAGATTCAACAATAACTTCTTTGTCTTCATCATCCATTTCAGTACCTTTGATTGCAGGTGCTTCAACTGGAGACGGAAGGTATGCAACAACAGCGTCAAGTAAAGTTTGAACACCTTTGTTCTTAAATGCTGTACCTGGAAGCATTGGAACTACATGCATACCGATAGTCGCTGCTTTAATTCCGGCAACGATCTCATCTTGAGTAAGCTCTTCACCTTCCATGTATTTTTCCATAAGCTCTTCGTTACCGTCGACTTCAGAGATACCTTCAATCAACTTTTCTCTAAACTCTTCAGCTTGTTCTAAAAGTTCTGGACGAATATCCTGCTCGTGGTATGCAGAACCCATTTCAGCGTCTTTGTCCCAAACAACTTCTTTCATTTTAACAAGATCAATAACACCTTCAAAGTTCTCTTCAGCACCGATAGGAAGTTGGATAACAAGTGGGTTACCTTTAAGTCTGTCACGGATCTGTCTTTCAACCTCAAGGAAATCTGCACCTGTTCTATCCATTTTATTCACAAATACAAGTGATGGTACACCATAACGGTTTCTTTGTCTCCATACTGTCTCAGATTGCGGTTGAACCCCACCAACAGCACAGAATACAGATACAGCACCGTCAAGTACTCTCATAGATCTCTCAACTTCAATCGTAAAGTCAACGTGACCCGGAGTGTCGATGATGTTGATCTGCTTACCTAACCACTCACAAGTAGTTGCAGCAGAAGTAATGGTAATACCTCTTTCCTGCTCCTGCTCCATCCAGTCCATTGTTGCAGCACCATCATGTACTTCACCAATTTTATGTTCAACACCTGTATAGAAAAGAATTCTTTCCGTTGTTGTTGTTTTACCTGCATCAATGTGAGCAGCGATACCGATGTTTCTTACGTCTTCAAGTTTGTGCGTTCTTGCCATAACTTAATCCCTTACCATCTATAGTGAGCAAATGCTTTGTTCGCTTCAGCCATTTTGTATGTATCTTCTTTCTTTTTGAAAGCAGCACCTTTCTCAGTAGCAGCATCCATAAGCTCGTTGCTTAAACGCTCCATCATAGTTCTTTCATTTCTTTTTCTAGCTGCATCAACGATCCATCTGATACCGAGTGATTGTTGTCTTGCAGGTCTGACTTCGATAGGCACTTGGTATGTTGCACCACCGACTCTTCTAGATTTTACTTCCATTACAGGTTTGACGTTATCCATCGCTTTGTTGAATACTTCAATACCTTTTTCACCAGATTTTGATTCAATTCTCTCTAACGCAGCATACATTACTTTTTGCGCAACACTTTTCTTACCATCAAGCATTACTGCATTGATGAACTTTGTTAATACTTTAGAACCGTGTACTGGATCTGGCAATACCGGTCTAACGGGAGCTTTTCTTCTTCTCATTATATTTCCTCTTCAATCTTATATTGTTGATTTACTCAAGTCTTGTCCCCTAAGGATAAATGACAACACCTGTTTCAAGCCTGTTTCTAGACTAAACTATGCTTATTTCTTCTTGATCAGCAGCAAAACTACTATTCAACTCATCTCACTAAAGCTACGCTCTCGGCGAGAATATTTAGCTATTTTTTTAAGTAATTTCTTACTTAGGTTTTTTAGTACCGTATTTAGATCTTGCAACTTTTCTGTTTGCAACACCTGAAGCATCGAGAGCACCACGAACAATGTGATACTTAACACCAGGTAAATCTTTAATTCTACCGCCTCTTACAAGTACGATTGAGTGCTCTTGAAGGTTGTGACCCTCACCACCGATGTATGAGATCACTTCAAAACCACTTGTCAATCTAACTTTAGCAACTTTTCTAAGTGCTGAGTTAGGTTTCTTTGGTGTTGTAGTATATACTCTGGTACATACGCCTCTTCTTTGAGGACATTTTACAAGTGCAGGTGATTTTGATTTTTTCACTTGCTTCTTACGTTCTTTACGAATCAATTGGTTAATTGTAGGCAAATCGTTTCCTTTCTGGTTAGTTTGAATTGAATCTGGCTGTTACACCATATAAAAACACTCTAAAAATGCTTTTATATACTGTATGTACGAGAAAAATGGAGGCATATTATAGTGAAAAAAGCTTTATTTAGGCTTATGTCGAACAATAACTGCATGCGTGTAAGAAGTTGATTTTTTATTAATTTTATGATACTAAAATTTAGTCTATAGAAATCAAGTTGTAGAAATTTTATCTCTGTTTGTGTAGGTACCACTGATTTTACATAGAGTAGACCTGAGGTAAACATTAACGCTAAAATAGCAGAAAGCTAAAATAAGCTACACTAATTCAAGCCCGAAGAAAAAAGATTCGTTTGGGTAAAACTATAAGGAGTATAGAATGTGGAACTACCCGATTGAAGAAAATTTATTATACAAGTTTGGTAAATATGCCAAAGTAGCCGGTATTATTTTTATCCTACTTGGTATTGTAGGAATTGTTTATCCTGTATTTATGACTATGGCAACCGTCGCATTTATATCATGGTTGATGCTTTTGGCAGGAGTTTCAGCAGGCTATTTTACATGGCTTAGTAACAGAAATGATTGGTTGGGATGGCTCAAAGCTGTGATACTTGTTGGGGTTGCACTCTTTATACTTTTTTATCCGTTGAGTGGCGCAGCAACGGTTGGACTGCTATTGTCGATCTACTTCTTCATGGATGCCTTTGCAGGATTTGGTCTTGCCTCTACAATGCATCCATCCAAAGGATGGTGGATCTGGCTCCTCAACGCATTGCTTTCATTGGGACTTGGATTCATCTTTATTGCAGGGTGGCCGTTCAGTTCTCTGTATCTGGTAGGACTCTTTGTTGGTATCAGCCTATTTTTTGACGGGATTGCCCTCTTTTTTACAGGTTCATTGTTCCAGAAAATAAATAGATAGCATGAAAAAACTTTTTATCAATCCATCCAATAAGAGAGGTTATATAAAAAAGAAAAACTGAGCTCCCCTGAATAAAGATAAAATTATAGGAGGAGCCAGAGAATAAAAGTAGCTCTCCTTATTATTACAGTATTTGCATTATATTCATTATGATAGTAGAATAGAAAGCAAGGATACTACATGAATGGATTTGACCTTGGGCGTTTACTTGTCTCTTTATCATCTATTTTCTTACTTACTTTTGCAGTAGGATATTTTTTCTCAAAATTTCGTATTCCCGGTATTCTTGCTGCACTTTTTGTTGGAATGGGACTAAGCTATACGCCTTTTTCTACGATAATACACTCCCCACAGTTTGAAAATATTTTTTCCTTTTTATCCAATCTTGGTGTATTGTTTTTACTTTTTTATATCGGTTTGCAGATTGAACTTGATGAAATGAAAAAATCCAGCTCTGATATCATATGGCTTACTGTTTTAAACACAGCTGTTCCTTTTATGTTTGGTGTAATTGTTATGCTGCTTTATGGATACGGATGGGCAATTGCTCTGGTGATCGGGATGACACGTATGCCTACTGCTGAGGCGGTCATCGTACCGATACTCGATGAATTTAAAATGATTAAAACAAAAATAGGTACTTTTATCATTGGTGCGGGTGTCCTGGATGATATCATAGAGGTGATACTCGTTGGCATTGTATCTGTATGGATAGGCACCAAAGCGGGGGAAGGTCATGGTGAACTTGCTGTGTTAATCGCAGGAATAAGTGCTTTTATGATACTTTCATGGATTTTTTATCGCTATCTTCCACGGATACTTCACAATTATAAAGCAAGAGATCTTAGTTCATTAATGCTTTTTGCTCTTATTATTCTTTTTGGATTTGGTGGATTTGGTGAATATATCGAGATTGGTATGGTAGTAGGTGCTATTTTTGCGGGTATCATTATGCGGCCGTTTTTCGAGTGCAATGAAGAAAAAGGAGAATTACTCTCTAAAACAACACAAACACTCAGTTATGGTTTCTTTGGTGTACTGTTTTTCTTTTGGGTAGGTTTCAATGCTGATATCGAAGGCTTTTTAAAAGAGCCTCTATTGGCTATCGTGCTTTATCTTGCCGGTACTGTTGGGAAAATTGTTGGTGTATTGTTAATGGTACCGATGAAAAAACTTACTTTTAAGGAAGCTGTGATTATTGGTGTAGGACTGGATGCGAGGTTAACCACAGAAATCATTATCGCACAACTGCTTTTTTCTTCATCTATCATTGATGCCAAACTCTTTACCGCTTTAGTTGCTGCATCTTCATTTACGGCGATTACAGTACCTCTTCTTTTTACACTTCTTATCCGTTTTTGGGGGAATACGGCTTATGAAAAATAATCGATCTTTAAAAAGGAAAACAGCTCCTGCAGATACACAAACTTCATGGCATACAAGAACGACTCAGGAAACCATACGTTATTTTAAAAGTGATCCCCAACAAGGCTTATCAGAACAAGAGGCTTTAGAAAAATTACAGCAATATAGTACCAATACCCTAAAAACCATTTCCAAAACCTCATGGTATATTATTTTTTTAAGGCAGTTTACCAATTTTTTGATACTCATTCTTTTTGTTGCTGCAGGTATTTCACTGGCAGTAGGGGAAGTGACGGATGCAATTACGATCATGGTGATTATTGTTTTAAACAGTGTATTGGGATTTGTACAAGAGTACAAAGCAGAAAATGCCATTGAAGCGTTAAAACAAATGCTGCATCCCACGTGTAAAGTATTAAGAGATAACAAAGAAGCTATTATCGATGCAAAAATGCTGGTACCGGGTGATATTGTACTGCTTGAAATCGGTGATAGAATTCCTGCTGATATGCGTCTTATAGAGGGTACCAATCTTAAAGTTGATGAATCTGCCCTTACCGGTGAATCTATACCTGTTTCCAAAAACCATCAAAGCATCAAACAAGACACTCCTCTTACCAAACAATCCAATATGCTCTGGATGGGCACTGTCATCGCTAATGGCAGAGCAAAGGGTATCGTTGTCAAAACAGGGATGCACACAGAATTTGGAAAAATTGCTTTGATGACACAACGTGTCAAAGAAGAAATTACACCACTACAAAAAAAACTGGCAGTGCTTGGAAAAAAACTTGGTCTATTTTCGGTTGGGATTTCTATCATCGTAGCACTGGTTGGATGGCTGATGGGCAAAGATTTGATGGAGATGTTTTTAACAGGTGTTTCTCTTGCCGTGGCAGTCGTACCGGAGGGGTTACCCGCAGTCGTAACTATTACACTGACCCTTGGCATCAAAGCGATGGCAAAACAAAAAGCACTTTTACGACGACTCCAGGCAGCAGAAACACTAGGTGCAGCAACAACGATTTGTACCGATAAAACAGGTACACTCACACAAAATCAAATGACTGTAACAAAGATTTGGCTCCCAAGTGGTATGATAGATGTGACCGGTAGCGGGTATGATCCTGCCGGGCATTTCGAAAAAGAGGGGAAAAGGCTTGACTATCATCATCATAAAGAGCTATTGATGCTTTTGCAAAGTGCTTTGATCTGCAATCATGCCAGAATACAAAAAAGTGAAAATGACTGGGAAGCCATTGGTGCTCCTACAGAAGCTGCTTTGGTGGTTGCAGCCTATAAAGCAAAACTCTCTCCTAATGATAATCATACCACTGTCAGTGAATTTTCTTTTAATTCGATTCGAAAACGCATGAGTGTAATTGTCCAAGGGAAAGAGGGGATGAAAGCCCATGTCAAAGGTGCACCTGAAGTTATTTTAGCACGTTGCACACAAATCTTTGAAAATGGTATGATTCTTCCACTGAAAGAGAGAGACAAAAAAAGAATTGCAAAAATCTATAAAACGATGGCAAGCAGTGGACTTCGCACTTTGGCTATTGCTTTTCACGATCTGCCACGAGAGACAAAACTCTCAGAAGAGAGTGTGGAGAATCAACTGGTGTTATTGGGTATTGTGGGCATTATCGATCCACCGCACAAAGAGGTACCGGAAGCGATCTCTCTTGCAAGCAGTGCAGGTATCAAGACTATCATGATAACAGGAGATAGTCCGGATACCGCAGCTGCCATCGCAAAATCGATTAACCTTGAGGTAGATCGGGCAATCACTTCAGAAGAACTCTCTAAGATAGATGATAAAACATTGACCAGCATACTACAGGGAAATACCCTTTTTGCCAGAACAAAACCAGAAGATAAATTACGCATTATAAGAAACCTAAAACAACAAAATCAAATCGTCGCGATGACAGGTGACGGTGTCAATGATGCACCGGCACTTAAAGAAGCGAATATCGGTATTGCTATGGGTAAAAAAGGTACGGATGTTGCCAAAAGTGTTTCTGATATCATTTTGACAGATGATAATTTTGCTTCAATTATCAATGCGGTGAAAGAGGGAAGACGAGAGTTTGACAATATTAAAAAATTTGTCACCTATCTACTCTCTTCCAATACCGGTGAAATCATCGCTATCTTTGTGAATATCCTCCTGGGTGGTCCTTTGATCCTTCTTCCGGTGCAAATTTTATGGATGAACCTTGTCACAGATGGAATGACTGCCGTAGCATTAGGACTTGAACCTAGCGAAAAAAATATCATGAATCGGCCACCAAGAGATATGGATGAACCTATCATTGACAGATATGCCATTATCATGATAATCGTATTGGGCAGCTATATAGGCTTTGCAACGCTTGGGGTTTTTCATTATTATCTCTCTCAAGATACACAAAATGCCTTACTGCTTGCGCAGACGGTAGCATTTACGGGTATCATTATATTGGAGAAAGTCAATGTTTTTAACTATCGCTCTTTAAAAACACCTATCTCAAGTGTCGGATTTTTCTCTAACAAATGGATATTAATAGCAGTAGCAATGACATTAGGATTACAAGCATGCGCAGTCTATGTGCCATTTTTACAGGATGCACTGCATACGGTTGCACTTGGCTGGAGAGACTGGGTAATTATTTTCTTAGTGGCTTTACCACTTTTTCTCATTACAGAACTTTATAAATGGATACGACAAAAATGGAACTTTTGATTATCAAACAAATCGGTATTGCACTTTTGATCGGTATCATGATAGGTCTTCAGAGAGAAATGCATTCTCAAAGAAAAGGAGAATTCTCTTTTGCAGGTACAAGGACTTTTGCGCTTATAGCACTTTTGGGATATTTAAGTGCCTGGATACAAAGTAAAGTGGCATTCTTTTTACCCGTCTCTTTCATTATTTTCGGATTGATAGTTTTAGCTTCGTATATTACCAAAACAACAAAGAGCAAACATCATGGTGCTACCACAGAAATGGCAGCGATCATCACCTATATTTTAGGAGCAATGCTCTTTTTCTCACTGGAATCCTACGTCATTTCTCTTGCTATTGTCATGCTTTTCCTTCTGGAGATAAAAAGTAATATCTTGAAGATTGAATCCCATATTACCCCTGAAGATCTAAACTCTGCAACACTATTTTTACTGATGAGCTTCGTGGTCCTTCCTCTTTTGCCTGATAAAATGATAGGACCTTTTGAAATATTCAATCCTTATAAAACATGGTTAATGGTTGTTTTGATCGCGGGAATTTCATTTATCGGCTACGTTGCTATCAAAATACTGGGTAATAAAAAAGGCGTATATCTCACCGGTATATTTGGAGGCTTGGTCTCTTCTACTGCTGTTTCCATAACCCTATCCAAATTATATGCACTGCAAAATAGATATCTGAAAAATTTTGCCGGTGGTATTGCCATTGCTT
Source organism: uncultured Sulfurovum sp. (assembly GCA_913055205.1). GTDB lineage: Bacteria > Campylobacterota > Campylobacteria > Campylobacterales > Sulfurovaceae > Sulfurovum. Next base: position 67,283 of record CAJXJN010000004.1, read on the forward strand.
CAACTATGATGTATCTTAGAGTTCTGCTGGAGACTTCTTTTTTTAATCTTTCCCTTACTAAAGCACTCGCTATCCCATATCTATCAGCTACTTTGATTGGATTTATTTTTGTCTTTTTTCTTTATAAAAACGCAACACAATATAAAATAGAACAAATTGGAATCAACAAAAATCCTCTAGCACTTTCAGAAGCTTTAAGACTAGGTCTTTTATTTGGTTTGATTTTCGGATCTATCGCTATCTTTGAGGAAAAATTTGGCAATAGTGGAGTGTATTTGATTTCATTTTTATCCGGTTTTACAGATGTCGATGCCATTACACTTTCTCTTTCACAACTCACACATGAAAAAATCACTCAAGAAACAGCCATTTATGGAATCATCATAGCTTCTTCAGTAAATTCTATCGTGAAACTGGGCATTGTCTTTATACTGGGTGGCAAAAGATTAGGACTTTTAATGGGACTTTTTTACCTTTTGACCATTGGTGCACTATTTACAGGAGTTATATTTGAGTTTTAACTATACTTATTAAAAAATGAAGTGCTGACTGGTTTTTTGAAAAAGAAGAGTGAATAAAAAATTTTGCTGCTTATTTTACTAAGTTTTCCATTAACGTAGATTAGAAAAGGTTTATACTGTTTCTAGCCTAAACTAGAAACAGTATCTTCAAACTACTCAGCAGCAGTCAATTTGATATTATCATTGTCTATCATACCAGTACCTACTGGGATAAGACGTCCGATAACAACATTTTCTTTAAGATCTTCAAGTGTATCTACTGTACCTGCGATAGATGCAGATGTCAGAACCTTTGTTGTATCTTGGAATGATGCAGCAGAGATGATACTGTCTGCACCAACCGCTGAACGCGTGATACCTACAAGCATTGGCTCAGCAATCGCTGGTTCACCGCCAAGAGCAATAACACTCTGGTTCTCTTCCTGGAATTTACGACGAGATACGATATCTCCAGCAATAAATTTACTGTCACCACTCTCAACCACTTTTACTTGTCTCATCATTTGAGAAGTAACGATCTCGATGTGTTTATCCGAGATATTAACCCCTTGTCTACGATAAACCATTTGTACTTCAGATACAATGTATTCATACAATGCTTTTTCACCAAGTGCTGCAAGAATATCATGACTCGAAACAACTCCATCAGTCAATTTCTCACCGGCATGTACATACTCTCCGGTATGTACAAGTGCTACTTTGTTCTTATCGACAAACTGTTCAGTTACCTGACCATTGTCTCCGGAAATGATCAATCTCTCTTTACCACGTAATGGTTTACCAAAGCTTACCACACCATCGATCTGTGCAATAAGAGCGATATCTTTTGGACGTCTCGCTTCAAAGAGTTCAGAAACTCTTGGAAGACCCCCGGTAATATCTTTTGATTTGATCGCTGCTTTTGGTGTTTTTGCCAAGATATCCGCGATACTTACTTCGTCACCATCTTTCACAAACAAGATCGTCTTAGGATCCAACTGATAACGGATCAGCTCACCAGATTCAGTTGCCAGGATAATCGCTGGTTTATATGCCGTAGGGATATATTCATTCAGCTCCAGTCTTGTATCACCTGTCACTTCATCAAACTGCTCTGCTACTGTTACGCCAGGAATGATATCTTCAAACTTCAATGTACCTTTTTGCTCAGAGATAATAGGCTCAGAGTATGGATCCCACTCTGCGATAACCACTTGTGTAGACACTTCTGGCGCGGAAAGAAGGTCTCCTCTGCTTACGAGAGCATCATTATCTACTTTCACCACTGAACCTCTTGAGATATAGTGTCTTGCCGCTTCTCTGTTATTTTCATCAACAACTACAGCAAAGAGCCCTTTCTCTTCTACTTTTCTACCTTCTTTTATCGCATTATGTGCTTCAAGGTAATCCCCTTTAAGCAAGAAGTACTTCACTGTACCTTTTGCATCTGAAATTACTTCTTGTGTAACCGGTGCACCATCTTCCACTTTCAATTCAGAAGCAAACGGAATACGACTTGGCACAGACCAACCTTCTTTAATCACTTCAACAATAGAATCACCCTCTTCTACGTTATCGCCATCTTTCAATGGTAAGAAAAGTTTACCTTCCACTTTACCCGCAACACCTGCAAGCTCATTTGATTTGGCAACATCAGATTTTCTAAGGTTATATTTTACTTCATCTGCATTTTCAGCTTTGACAGAAACAATATATTCATCATGTGTCACGACTATTGTCACCTTACCGGAAATCACTGCTTTAATCTTTGGTTCAACCAAAAGTACACCGGCATTTCTTCTATTTGCAACGATAAGGTTACCTTCTCTGTTACGATATACAGAAAGATTGTAATATCTTACAAACCCCTCTTTGGTTGCAACAACTTGTCGATCTTCTTTACCTGCAGTTGCCGTACCACCTGTGTGGAATGTACGTAGTGTAAGCTGTGTACCCGGCTCTCCAATTGATTGTGCTGCAATAACACCTACAGCTTCTCCACGTTTAACCAGTTTATTATCAGCCATATTCAGACCATAACATTTTGCACAGATACCTTTAGGTGCTTTACAAGATGATGGTGCTCTCATGACTACAGATCTTACACCTGCATCTTGTATTCTAGCAGCAGTCTCTTCATCTATCATCGTACCTTCACTTACAAGAACTTCAGAAGTAATAGGATCAACAACATCTTCAGCCAATACTCTACCATAGATACGATCTGCCAATGGCTCGATCATCTCATTACCCACAACAATATCAGATACTTCAACCCCTTCATGTGTACCACAATCAGTCATAGAGATCTTCACGTTTTGTGCAACATCAATAAGTTTTCTTGTCAAATAACCCGCATTCGCCGTCTTAAGTGCTGTATCGGCAAGACCTTTTCTTGCTCCGTGTGTTGAAATAAAGTACTCAAGTACGTTCAGACCCTCACGGAAGTTTGACGTAATAGGTGTTTCAATAATAGACCCATCTGATTTCGCCATAAGCCCCCTCATACCTGAAAGCTGTCTGATCTGAGCAGCTGAACCTCTCGCCCCGGAGTCTGCCATCATGTGAACAGAGTTAAACCCATCTTTATCTTTCTTGATCAAGCTCATAAGATCTTCTGCAATACCATTGTTCGCATCTGTCCAGATATCAATAATTTTATTATAACGCTCTTGATCAGTTAAAAGACCGGCAGCAAATTGTCTCTGGATCTCTTTGACTTCTTCTTTAGCAGAAACAACACGTTCCTCTTTGATCTCAGGGATCTTAATATCATCAATAGAGATAGAAACACCTACTTTTGTAGCATATTTGAAACCCATATCCTTAAGATTGTCAAGGAAACCGGCCGTCTCAGCTACACCACCGATTTTATAAATATAATCAACCAATGCACCAATATCTTTTTTCTTCAAGATTTTATTCCAGTATTTTTCCGGAACATAATCAGGAATGATTGACTTAAGAATCAATCTACCAGCTGTTGATTTTGCAATTTGTCCATCAATAACGGTTCTAATACGTGCATTCAAGTCAAGAGCTCTCTGTTCAAATGCGATCTCCACTTCTTCTACGTTTGCAAAAAGTTTATTTTCCCCTTTCACATCATTCTTCTCAAGTGTGAGGTAGTAAAGACCTAAAATCATATCCTGAGAAGGTACAGCAATCGCTTTACCTGATGCAGGAAGCAGAATATTCATAGATGCGAGCATCAACACTTTCGCTTCAGCTATCGCTTCATCTGAAAGTGGCACGTGTACCGCCATTTGATCCCCATCAAAGTCGGCGTTGAACGCAGAACATACAAGCGGGTGCAACTGGATCGCTTTACCCTCGATCAATCTTGGGTGGAACGCTTGAATCGAAAGTTTGTGAAGCGTTGGTGCACGGTTCAGTAAGATAGGATAGTTTTCAACCACCTCTTCTAAACACTCCCATACTTCATTCTCTTGTTTCTCGATCATCTTCTTCGCTTGCTTAAGTGTCGTTGCATACCCTTTTTCTTCAAGCTTTGCCATCAAGTGTGGCTTAAAGAGTTCAATAGCCATTTTCTTAGGAAGACCACATTGATCCATACGTAAGTCCGGGCCAACAACGATAACAGAACGACCGGAGAAGTCAACCCTTTTACCAAGAAGGTTTTGTCTAAAACGACCTTGTTTACCCTTGATCACTTCTGAAAGTGATTTCAATGGTCTTTTGTTTGCACCTTTTACTGCATTTCCACGTCTACCGTTATCAAAAAGTGCATCAACTGCTTCTTGAAGCATACGTTTTTCGTTTCTTACAATAATCTCCGGAGCATCCAGTTCCACTAGTCTTTTCAAACGTTGGTTACGGTTGATCACTCTTCTGTAAAGGTCATTTACATCAGAAACAGCAAATTTACCGCCATCAAGACTTACAAGAGGTCTCAGATCAGGTGGAAGTACCGGAAGTTGTGTCAACATCATCCACTCTGGTCTGTTACCCGAGTGTAGGAATGCTTCAATTACTTTAAGACGTTTTACGATCGTTTTTCTTTTTGCTTCAGATTTTGTTGCCTGAATATCTTCTTTAAGTTGTGAAAACATATCCACAAGATCAAGGTCAGCAAGAAGTTCCTGGATGATTTCTCCACCCATTCTTGCATCTAGATCTGTATCACCAAAACGCTGCATGATTTGCTGATATTGTTCTTCATTAAGTACATCATACTTTGCTAAAGGGCTTAAACCTTCACTGTCATAACTTGCTTCACCTGGATTTTTAACGATATATGCTTCGTAGTAAAGTACTCTTTCCAGGTCTTTCATCTTTACACCTAAAAGTGTACCGATTCTTGAAGGAAGAGAGGATACATACCAAATGTGTGCTACTGGAGCGATAAGGTCTATGTGACCCATACGGTTTCTTCTTACTTTAGAAGTTGTGACTTCAACCCCACATTTTTCACATACAACACCTTTGTAACGCATCTTTTTATACTTACCGCAAAGACATTCATAGTCTCTGATAGGTCCGAAAATCTTCGCACAAAAGAGACCGTCTCTTTCCGGCTTGAGGGTTCTATAATTAATCGTTTCCGGTTTTTTTACTTCTCCATAACTCCAAGAGAGGACTTTTTCAGGACTCGCAACTCTCAGTTGCAGTGCTGCTATATCCTTTGGTCTCTCTTCACTGTTAAGATCTATTGGTGTTAAATTCTCTAAAAATTTACTCATTTTCACCCTCCACTTCTTTTTTACTCTCATATAACTCTACATCCAACCCAAGTGCCTGTAGCTCTTTGGTCAATACAAACATCGTTTCCGGTACTCCTGACTCTGGTACCGACTCACCTTTAGTGATGGCTCTGTATGCTCTTGCTCTACCTTCAACATCATCTGACTTGATCGTCAACATCTCTTTAAGAATATGAGATGCACCATATGCCTCAAGTGCCCATACTTCCATCTCTCCAAATCTTTGTCCACCGAAGAGTGCTTTACCACCAACCGGTTGCTGTGTAACAAGTGAGTATGGTCCCGTTGAACGTGCATGCACCTTTTCATCAACCAAGTGGTGAAGTTTAAGCATATACATGTACCCCACATTCACTCTCTCGATCATTTTTTCACCTGTTTTCCCATCGTACAATGTCATTTTACCGTCATTGTCTATCTTCGCTAATTCAAAGAGTTTATCAAACTCAGCTTGGTTTGCCCCTTCAAATACCGGTGCAGCAAATTTCACACCTGTTGACCAATCTCTACCATATTTAATTAACTCTTCATCGCTCATATTACCAAGGAGTTCTTTTGCATTCATAAGCTTCGCAACATCCGCTATTTCGATCATTTTAGCTCTAAGCTCTTTTACAAAATCTTCTCTCTTCGCTTCAAACAACTCTTGGATCTGCTCACCAAGTCTCTTACCTACAAGACCAAGGTGTACTTCAAGAATTTGTCCGATGTTCATACGAGAAGGTACCCCTAGCGGATTAAGGATGATCTCAACGGGTCTTCCGTCTTCCATATATGGCATATCAATTTCCGGAACGATGTTGGAAACAATACCTTTGTTCCCGTGACGTCCAGCCATTTTATCTCCAACTTTGAGCTTTCTCTTCGTTGCAATATAGATCTTAACCAATTTGGTCACACCTGAAGGGAGAATATCATCTTTTTCAAGAATACTTAACTTCTCTTCATGTTCATTTTTAAGTCTCTTTTTCTGCTTCAAGAAGTAGTTTTTAAGTGACTCATACTCATTTTGCACATCATCAGAGTAAGACTGAACAACACCTCTAAGTGCAAATCTGTTTACCTCTTTGATCGTCTCTTCAGGGATTTTAGAGCCTGCTTTGTACTCTGTTTCACCTATGGTAACATCTTTTTCCAACTCTTGACTTGCAAGATAGTTTGCAATACGCAAGATCTCTTCTCTATCTATCATAAGAAGTTGATCATGGTGATCACCATCTAAGATAGCTTTCTCCTCTTCATAAGCTTGGATCGCTCTTGCATCTTTCTCATAGCCTTTTTTTGTAAAGACTTTGATATCTACAACAACACCTTCCATAGATGCCGGACAGTAAAGTGATTTATTGACCACATGTCCTGCTTTTTCACCAAAGATCGCTCTAAGTAATCTCTCTTCAGGTGTAGGCTTTATCTCCCCTTTAGGACTTACTTTACCCACAAGGATCATTCCTGGTTTTACATAAGTACCTATCTGAACTATACCACTCTCATCAAGGTGAAGAAGCTCGTCTTCACGGATATTTGGGATATCACGAGTGATCTCTTCTGTACCATGTTTAAGTTCTCTTGCTTCTACTTCTTTCTCATAAGTATGTACAGATGTAAAGGTATCTTCACGAATAATCTTCTCAGAGATAATGATCGCATCCTCATAGTTATATCCGTACCATGGCATAAAGGCAACCATGATATTTTTACCAATAGCAAGTTCACCCTGGTCCATGTTCGCACCATCAGCAATAATTTGATTTGCCTCTATCTTATCGCCCAGTTTAACAATAGGTGTTTGTGTGAAAGTTGTATTTTGGTTCGTTCTCATATTTTTTTCAAGAGGATAATGGTCTATAAATACTCCCGTATCATCTTCGCCCATGATATAGATATTTTTTGCATCTACTTTTTCAACTTTACCTGCTCTTTTTGCCTTGATCGCTTCCCAGGCATCACGACTTACGATCGCTTCCATACCTGTACCAACCACTGGTGCATCTGTTTTAAGAAGAGGTACTGCTTGACGTTGCATGTTTGAACCCATCAGTGCACGGTTTGCATCATCATGCTCCAAGAACGGGATCAATGCTGCTGCTGAACCAGAGATCATCAATGGTGAGATATCGATCAAGTCAACTCTTTTAGCATCATTTAGTTCGATGTTACCATTCAGTCTAGTCTCAATAAGATCTTCAACAATACGTCCGTTTTCATCTATTACTGTTGATGCAGGAGCAATACATTTATCCTCTTCCTGTGTAGCAGTAATGTAAACGATCTCATCTGTAACTTGACAATCTTTTACCACTTTATATGGAGCTTCAATAAATCCATGCTCATTTACTTTTGAGTAGGTAGCCAAGGTATTGATAAGACCAATGTTTTGTCCCTCCGGCGTCTCGATAGGACAGATACGACCATAATGCGTAGGGTGTACATCCCTTACTTCAAATCCGGCTCTCTCTTTAACAAGACCACCTTCACCGAGTGCTGAGAGTCTTCTTTTGTGTGTCACTTCTGAAAGTGGGTTTGTCTGATCCATAAACTGTGAAAGTTGCCCGGATGAGAAGAACTCTAAAATAGTATTTGTGATCATTTTAGAGTTTACCAAATCATGTGGCATCAACTCATCAAGTGTACCGGATACTGTTGTCATCTTGTCTTTGATCGCTTTTTGCATCTTTACAAGACCGTTATGCAACTCATTACCTAAAAGTTCACCAATCGCTCTAATTCTTCTGTTACCTAAGTGATCTCTGTCATCAATATGACCTTGACCATTCTTCACTTTAATAAGGTATTTCACTGTGTTGATAAGATCTTCAGCAGTAAGTACGGTAACATACTCTGGGGTATCAAGTCCAAGTTTATGGTTCATCTTCATACGACCGACTTGTGTAAGATCATATCTCTCTGGATCAAAGAACAGTTGTCTTAAAAATGCTTTTGCAGCTTCAGGTGTAACTGGCTCACCTGGTCTCATTACTTTATAGATACGGATCGCTGAAAGTACATTCTCATCATCTATCTCTTCTGTCTGCTTCAAGAGTCTTAAACTCTCATTGTCTGCAATGAATGCATTGATAATAGAACGATCAGCACCTTCAGCAAGGTCATTGATAATTTCAATTTTATCAATTCCATGTTCGATCATCTTTTTAAGTTTACTCTCATCCAAAGGAGTTACCACATCATAAAGCACTTCACCACTCTCTTGATCGATAACCGCTGTAGCCAAGTGTCTTTCCATCAATGTTTCAACAGGATACTCTATCCACTCTAAACCATCTTCTATAAGTTTTTGTGCTTTTTTCTTAGTAAGTCTTTTCCCGGCATTAACAACCGTATTACCATCCATATCTTTCACATCATAATCTGCTCTGCCTACAAAGTCCTCTGCATCAAACTTGACAAGGAATCTGTTGTCTTTTATAGTGATCTCTTTGGTTGGGTAAAATAGTTTTACAATGTCATCTTTAGAGTAATCCAATGCTCTAAAAAGGATGGTTACTGGGATTTTTCTTCTTTTATTGATACGTGCGTAAAGAATATCTTTAGAGTCATATTCAAAATATAACCATGAACCGCGATCCGGAATGATCTGTGCAGAATACAGAAGTTTACTTGCTACAGTTGTTCCTTCTTCTTCTTTAAAGATTACCCCTGGAGACCTGTGAAGCTGGTTTACAATAACTCTCTCAACTCCATTGACTACAAAGGAGGTTCTCTCAGTCATTAAAGGGATATCACGTACAAATACAGCCTGCTCTTTAATCTCTTTAGGATCAAGTTTTTCACCTGTTTTTTCATCTCTGTTCCAGATAGTCAAAGCAATATTCATCTTAAGTGATACAGAGTAGGTTAATCCCCTTTCCATACACTCTCTAACTGTATATTTAGGTTTAATGATCTCTGAGTTTTTATATGTTAATGTGAGTCTGTTTTGTTGATCATGTATAGGGAAAGCTGATCTAAAAACTTTCTCTAACGTAGAGTTTTTTCTATCTTTTTCACCTAACATTAAAAAGTTTTCATAACTTTTTTGTTGGAGTTGGAGCAAGTTTGGAATTTCAATTTCTCTTGGTGTTTTGGAAAAATCAACACGAAGTCTGTTACCAGAATGTAAAGAATTTAACATGGTTATCCTTATTTCGGTTTAGTATGGTTTATGTAGTGTGTTTAGTATGTATATTAGATATACAAAAAAACTATTGACATGAGGGTATGAAATGTCTCCGAATAGTTTATCGCTATATCCAAGTAGATTGTCTAGCTGAGCTTAGGCGATCTGCCCAAGCTCTCTTAAATAATAATGATTATTTAAGCTCACAAGAAGCACCTGCTTCTTCGATTTGTTTTTTGAGCTCTTCAGCTTCTTCTTTTGAAACAGCTTCTTTAAGTACTGTAGGAGTCTCTTCAACTGCAGCTTTTGCTTCTTTAAGACCAAGACCAGTAATTGCTCTTACTACTTTAATCGCATTGATTTTCTTAGCACCTGCATCTGTAAGTACTACATCAAACTCAGTTTGTTCTTCAACAGCTTCACCTGCTGCAGCGCCACCGGCAGCCACTACTGTAGCTTGTGCAGTTACACCAAATTTTTCTTCAAATTCTTTTACAAGCTCAGAAAGCTCAAGTACAGACAAGTTTGAGATAAACTCTAATACATCTTCTTTAGTTGTTGCCATTTTATATTCCTTAAAATATTTACAAAATACATTGAAACAAACATCTTGTTTCAAACAAAAAGAGCCTCATGGCTCTCACCACCTTCTACGCCTCTGACTCTTTTTTATCAGCAAGTGCTTGCAATCCGATTGTAAAGTTTTGTACCGGTGCATTCCAAACATTAAGGAGCATACCAATAAGTTCATCTCTAGTAGGAAGTTTAGCCATTGCATTAATGGTTTCCATACTAGCAACTTTACCTTCAATTAATCCGGTTTTGATTGCAAAACTATCTTTGAATTGAGTAGCTGCTTTATCAGCGATCTTACAAGGTAAAACCTGTGTATCGCCCCAGATCACAAGGTTTGTGTCTTTAAAATCAATTGCTTCACATCCTGCATTTTCCAATGCGATCGCAGCAAGTTTGTTTTTAATGACTTTGACTTTTGTATCTTCATCTTTTGCAAGGTTTCTTACAATTTCAAGATTTTCAACAGTCATACCTTTGTAATCACAAATGATAATAGCACCAGCATCTTTGAACTCTGCTGTCATCTCTGCAACTAACTCTTCTTTTCTAGTTCTTGTCATATATTCTTCTCCTTCCGACCTTCTAACAGGGTATATGGGAAATCCCATACTCATATATCTTTTCAGATATATTAATTAAGCCTTCGCCCCTATTATCTTCAGCCTAAGATAAACGACCTAAGTCTTCATCAGTAGAAGTATGAAAACTTCTACTGATGAAAATTTAATAAAATTAGCCAACGAAAAGGACTCTGTTGGCTAATTGACGTTCTAATTATTTAATATCCATTAATTCTGTACTGTCAAGAGTAATAGATGGGCTCATAGTGAGTGATATTGCACCGTTTGTGATATATCTACCTTTTGCAGATGCCGGCTTGGATCTATTGATTGTTTCAAGAAGTGTGATAAAGTTCTCTTTAATTTTATCTTGATCAAAAGAGATTTTACCTATACCCGCATGGATATTACCTTTTTTATCTACTCTAAAGTTAACTTGTCCGCCTTTTGCATTTTCAACTGCTTTAGCTACATCCATAGTTACCGTACCGGTCTTAGGGTTAGGCATAAGACCTTTTGGCCCGAGAATTCTTGCTACTTTACCAAGAACACCCATCATATCAGGTGTAGAGATAACGATATCAAAATCAATATTACCCGCTTGAATTGATTCGATAAGGTCAGTTGAACCTACCAAGTCAGCACCTGCTGCTTTTGCTTCATCCGCTTTGGCATCTTTAGCAAATACTGCCACTCTTACTTTTTTACCAGTTCCGTTAGGAAGAACAACTGATCCTCTAATCATTTGATCTGCATGTCTTGGGTCAACATTGAGGTTTAGTGCAACTTCAACTGTCTCATCAAATTTTGCTGATTTAAGCTCTTTCAGTGTAGCCATTGCTTCATCAATACTATATGCTTTTGTTGCATCTACTTTTTTAAGTAATGCTTCTCTTCTTTTACTTATTTTTTTTGCCATTTTTTTCTCCGCTTTATATGCTCCCACATTTTAAAATCCATGTGGTTATGATTGACTTATACTAAGATTAGTCTACGATTTCAACACCCATACTTCTACAAGAACCAGCAATGATATTTGCCGCCATTTCTCTGTCATTAGTGTTAAGGTCAGCAATTTTTTGATCGATGATTTCATCAAGTTTTGCTTTAGTGATAGATCCTACTTTGTTAAGAAGTGGATTATCTGTACCCTTTTTAAGGCCTGCTGCTTTTAAAATAAGATCACTTGCCGGTGGCTGTTTTGTTTCAAATGTAAAGCTTCTATCTGCATATACTGTAACAATTACAGGAATTTTAAACCCCATTTTATCTTTTGTTCTTTCATTAAAAGCCTTACAAAACTCCATAATGTTAACACCACGTTGTCCAAGTGCAGGACCTACCGGTGGTGATGGGTTTGCTGACCCAGCGGGGATCATCATTTTAAACTTTTCAGTTATTTTTTTTGCCATCTGTTCTTCCTTTATTTGATTTGACTGTGAAGTCTTATATAATTTTCTCTACTTGCGTATAGAGGATTTCGACTGGTGTATTTCTACCAAAGATTGAAACATTCAACTTTAATTTTCCATGGTCAAGATCATACTCTTCAACCATACCTGTAAAGTTTGCGAACGGACCATCGATAATACGTACCATTTCTCCTGTTTCAAAATCAACTTTAGGTCTAGGTGCAGCTTTTTGCTCCATTTTGTCCAAAATTACTTTGATATCTGCTTCTGTAAGTGCAGTAGGTGTCTTTTGTTCACCGATAAATCTAGATACTTTTGGTAAAGACTGAATCTTATGCCAAAGATCAGTATCCAGGTCTATATGTGCGAAAGCATACCCAGAATACAATGTTCTTTCTGTGATCTTTTTTTCACCATTCTTAACTTCAATTACTTCTTCTGTAGGAACTACGATACGTTCGATCTTCTCTTCAATACCATAATCAATTGCAAGTTGTTCTATTGCTCTTTTTACAGATTGTTCACTTCCTGCATATGTTTGAATTGCATACCATTGATAAGCCATTGTTTATCCTATAAAACTGATGATACGATTGATGACATCAAAAGGTCAACCAATGCTAAAAATATTGATATTACAGTCACTACGAGAATAACTGCTAAAAATGCTTGTCTTACTTGTACTTTTGTTGGAAATATTACTTTATGGATCTCCGCTCTCGCGTTTGCAATAAATGTTGAAATTTTTCCCATGTGTGTTACCTTTTATTATGGCAGGCCAAGAGGGACTCGAACCCCCGGCACCTGGTTTTGGAGACCAGTGCTCTACCAACTGAGCTATTGGCCTAAATAGTATTTAGGTTGCCATTTAAACAAATGCTTAAATGACGGTATTGAAAGAGATAAAACTTACAGTTTCATCTCTTTATGAACAGTATGTTCCTTGCACCATTTACAATATTTCTTCAATGCAAGTTTCTCTGTTGTTGTTTTTTTGTTTTTAGTCGTGTGATAGTTACGTCTTGTACACTTTTCACATCCTAAATGAACTGTTTCTCTCATTACTATCTCCTAATAGATAATACATACTACAAGAGGCGAACCTCTTGTAAATGTCTTATGCGATTATCTTACTAACAACACCGGCACCAACTGTTCTACCACCTTCACGGATAGCGAATCTAGTACCTTCGTCAAGTGCTACTGGTGCGATAAGTTCAACATCGATCTTAACGTTGTCGCCTGGCATAACCATTTCAGTACCTTCTTGAAGCTGAACTGAACCTGTTACATCTGTTGTACGAACATAAAATTGTGGTCTATAGTTGTTAAAGAATGGAGTGTGTCTACCACCTTCTTCTTTAGTAAGAACATACACTTCAGCTTCGAACTTAGTGTGTGGAGTGATTGAACCTGGTTTACAAAGAACCATACCTCTTTGTACCTCATCTTTAGCGATACCACGGATAAGAACACCACAGTTGTCACCAGCTTGACCACAATCCATCTCTTTACGGAACATTTCAACACCGGTTACAGTTGTTTTCTGGGTATCTTTAAGACCAACGATCTCAACTTCGTCACCAACACATACCTGACCTCTGTCAACTTTACCAGTTACAACCGTACCACGACCTTGGATAGTAAAGATATCTTCGATTGCCATCAAGAAGTCTTTATCAGTTTCTCTTACCGGCTCAGGGATATACTCATCTACTGCATCCATAAGTGCAATGATTTTTTCTGACCACTCACCAAGTGTACCAGCTTTAGCTTCTTCAAGCGCTTGGAATGCTGAACCAGCAATGATTGGAGTATCATCACCTGGGAAATCATACTCAGAAAGAAGTTCTCTTACTTCCATCTCTACAAGCTCTAACATCTCTTCTTTATCTTCATCATCAAGTTGATCTTCTTTGTTCAAGAATACAACAATGTATGGTACACCTACTTGCTTAGAGAGAAGAATGTGCTCTCTAGTTTGAGCCATTGGTCCATCAGTCGCAGCAATAACAAGAATCGCACCATCCATTTGAGCCGCACCTGTAATCATGTTTTTAACGTAATCGGCGTGACCTGGGCAGTCTACGTGAGCATAGTGTCTTTTTTCAGTTTCATACTCTACGTGAGAAGTAGCAATTGTAATACCTCTTTCTCTCTCTTCTGGAGCATTATCAATTTGATCATAATCCATAAGTGCAGTCTCACCTTTAGTTGCAAGTACAGCAGTAATTGCAGCAGTCAGTGTAGTTTTACCGTGGTCAACGTGACCGATAGTACCGATGTTAACATGCGGTTTAGTTCGTTCGAATTTTTCTTTAGCCATGCTTTTCTCCTAGCGTAAATGTTTTAAAGGCAATATTATACCTAAATTATCTTAGACCCCATACCCATATGGACAGAACTATTACAAAGATGTAATACTTTTGTCCATACTATTGAAAGGGTGGAGCCCATAGTGAGACTTGAACTCACGACCTCTTCCTTACCAAGGAAGTGCTCTACCCCTGAGCCATATGGGCACTATATGCATAAAGCATACTCTATCAATTGTGTTTTGTCGTTCATGAATCAGTTTGCAAGCATAATAAAATAATAAATTATTTACGCTTAGCTGATTTTATAAATAAAAATGTGAAGCTTTTAAATGTGAAGTAGTTAGTGTTAAGTACATAATTCACACAGCTCCCAGTTTATGGAGCGGGAGACGGGACTCGAACCCGCGACCCTCAGCTTGGAAGGCTGACGCTCTAGCCAACTGAGCTACTCCCGCGTCGTTTATGTTACTTAACAAATGGTGGTGAGTGAAGGATTCGAACCTTCGAAGACATAGTCAGCAGATTTACAGTCTGCCCTCGTTGGCCACTTGAGTAACTCACCACTTAGATTGTTTGTTTATTACTGGTTCAAACACTGATAATTATATTTCTATGGAGCTGGTGAAGGGACTCGAACCCCCGACCTGCTGATTACAAATCAGCTGCTCTAGCCAACTGAGCTACACCAGCACCAACATTAAAAGTAGTTACACTTAAAATGGACGGGAATTATAGACAAAAACATTTTAAATGTCAAGGGTTTTGATAAAAAAATTTAAAATTTCTTTTTTTTAACTATTTTGACTAGAATACATTCCATAATAAACTCAAGGAAATTCCCTTATGAAAATTCTATTAGCGCCCAGCGAAACTAAAGTATCAGGTGGAACTGAACCATTTAAACTGGATAAATTACTTTTTAAAGAACTTTTACCCCATCGTACACAACTCTTACATCACTATATAAATATTTTACAACAAGGTGATCTTCAAAAACTCTCTAAAATGTTCGGGCTTAAGAAAGAGGCTGACATCTTGAAACATAAAAAAGATATCATCCATGAACCTGCTATGAAAACTATAGAACGGTATACCGGTGTTGCTTTTGATTATCTCTCTTATAGTGAGCTAGATGATCATGCTCAACGTTATATAGATGATCATGTCATTCTCTGTTCTAATCTCTTTGGTTTTTTACGTGCTGATGATCTCATTCCCGAGTATCGTCTAAAACAAGGAGAAGCAGTAGGTAAGATAAAAGTAGAGAAGTTCTACCAAGAACATGGAGCAAACCTTATGGAGGAGTATCTCAAAGATGAAGAGATACTCGACTTGCGGGCAGGCTTCTATGATAAGTTCTACAAACCTGCAAAGGCTTACACCACTCTAAAATTCATCAAAGAAGGTAAAGTGGTCAGCCATTGGGCAAAAGCCTATCGAGGTATTGTACTAAGAGAGATGGCTAAAGCAGGTATTGAATCCATAGATGAGTTTATGAAACTTCCTATAGAGGGATTGAGTATCCATGAGATCCAGACCAAGAAGAACAAAACAGAGATCATATATAATATAGAAAATTAAAAGGATCGCTATGAGACTCCCTAGTGAAGAGGCCCTTTACAGGACCATGGTCTTTCTTCTGGTGCTGATGGTCATACTTGGGATACTGTTCGATACGAATTATAATTAAGGAGAACTATTGAAAGAGAATCTATTTGAAATGGGTGCGAATTTTGATGATGACTGGTCATCGGATAATAAAGAGAAGTCTGTTCAAAAAACCTCAACTGAAATAAAAGAACCCAACAAACATCAGCTTCATTTTGCAAAAGAGAAACGAAGAGGAAAAATTGTTACCATAGTCAAACCCTTTTACCTATCTAAAAGCGATCTTCAAGCTTTAGTAAAAACACTCAAAAAGAAGTTGGGTACCGGAGGAACAGTAAAAGAGAATACTCTGGAGTTTCAGGGAGATATCCCAGATATCCTACGCCAACAATTAGAGGCACTTGGATACAGGTTTAAAAAATAACTATCCCAATTCATGCATCTGTTTACATGCGTCATTCCAAGCTTGACCGGGAATCGAGAACTGAAACAGTAAAAAATGCTTAATAAACTTTGCATCAAAAACTCTAGATCCCCGTGTCAAGCACGAGGATGACATAAATGCAAAAGTTGAGTCACTATATTTTTCGATCCGGTCTATGGTCATCCGGAAGTTGGCACAAGTCAGCTTCATCGAAAAGTTCCATTTTAGGAATGGCAATGGCAATGAGTGTCACCACTACACCGAAGATAAGTACTACCATATGTTCATTGCCCGGGAAAAGTTCCGGAAGCGTTAACTTCCCTGCACTTTCACCCATCAACGGTTTAAAGAAGTCATCATAATAGAGAGTAAAGACCAATCCACCCAAAAGTCCACCGATAGCACCGATCAATACATCGATACGTCCTTCTGAGATAGAGATAGGACCTGTACCGGGGCACTTACCTAAAATCGCCATCGAGATACCAAAAAGCGTGCCTCCGATGACCAGTCCTTGCCAGAGGATAGGCTTGACATGATAGTGTGCTATCCCTGCCTCTATCATAAAGTAGAGACCTATACTTGTAAGCCCCACTGCAAGAAAAAGCATCTTGGGGACGATGGTATCTTTAAGCATGGCAAAGCCTGCGATCTTTTCAAACTTATCTACCCTGGTGTACTGGATTATCCCGCCAAAGATGATACCAATCAGAAATACCAATGCCAAAGAGCCGTGATCTTGCCCTATCACATTCTCAAACATACCTAAAAATCGTGAAAACAATCCTTCTGACTGCATTACTTCTCCTTCACATTATAAAAAAGTCTACCTGTAATGATCACAACAACCAACACAACGCCGCCAAATATCATCGAAGAGACAGCCATCTGGCTCATACCGGACATAAAGTGCCCACTGGTACATCCTCCAGCCATTCTTGCACCAATGATCATGATGAAACCTGAAAAAAAGCTCCAAAGAAGTCGTGAGAGGACAGAATTGTTTTTATATTTTTTCCATCCTGTAGGGATTAGTGAAAACCTAAAACTCTTTGTAATAAATACTGAAGTAACAAACCCGCCAAGCAGTGCACCAAAAAGCATCACACCTTCCCAGGCACCTGAATTGGCAATATGTTTTAAATAACCGTATTTTTCCGGATCAAGATCAAAAATGATCCCTGCAAAGTACGGTACATAGGTTGATGCACCTATGGGTCTGTCTGCGCCAAAGGTCGAAAATGTTAAAAGGAGAAGTCCTGACATCAAGATGCCACCCATCCACCATGGTAATCTATTCATTATAAGCCTTTAAGCCCGAAATATGTGATAAAGATCATAAAACTATTGCATAAAACGGGTTTAATTTTTTTTGAATTATAACAAAAAGTTAATAGATAAATAAAATTTAATTATCTTATGATTTTATGCAAAAAAACTGAAAAAACTATTTCCCGATGGCTAAAGCATAGAGTACCATTTCATCATTACCCACAAAGGTGTTTACCTCATCATCATAATATGCCCCTATGCCACTACACCCTAACCCTAAATAAAGTGATGCGATATAGAGTCTCTGACCGATAATCCCTGCTTTTTGATAAAGTGCCTGGTAGTTCTTCGCTTTGGAAGTAAGAAAAAAAGCCACTGCTCCTGCTGAAGAGAGGCTATACTGCTCCAAACAGAGGTACCCTGCCTGTTTGGCAAGATCACCATACTTGATATACTCACCCTCTTTATAGAGTCCCAAAGGCATATCCAACACACGGTTGACGACTGCATAGATACTTACCTCTTCATCACAGTCACTCAATACAGGTTTCGCTAACACTTCCATAATATAATTGAATTGTCCTTTGGTGATGGCACCCTCCTGAAAACCTCTCTGAGACCTACGAGAGAAAATAGTTTCTTGAAGTTTTTGGGCATTGTAGGTGAACTTGGGAGCTTTAATAACCTTTTTACATCTCTCTAAAATACTCGTCTCTTCATAAGCCTCTTCTATAAGAGGATTGGCTTCAAACGTTCTACTGCCATCTACATAAGGGAGTTCAAACTCTATCGCACGTATCTCTTTATCTTGCATAGGTACAGCCATACTTGCTCCGGCTAAAAACCATTCATGCTCTTCAAATCCAAACATATGATTGAGTTTTTCCCGTTCAATGTTATAGACTATCTGTACCGCATGGGGTTTCAGTAACGCACTTGCTTCTATGCTGCCCAAAAGATGCCCTGAATCTAAAAGACAATAGCGAAAGGCTCTGTCTTTATATTTCCATGAAGACCTGTAGTAGATAGCTGAGACTAAAAACAGATACCCTTTCATGGCTGTTGCGTAACCTAAATAAGGCTCCAATCCCACCTCTTCTGTGATCTTTTGAAGTAGTGTAATAGAGCTGGACCTTACCTCATAATGGTAGATCCCATCTTCTATCCCTTCAACTCCTCGTACCTGAAAATAGAGTTCATTGGGATAAAGGGCTCCTGCACTTGGATTGATACGAAGATAATACTCACCGCTCGGATAGGTTTTCTTTGCTGTCAACCCTGCAATATGATAAAGAAAGTTATCTTCCTCTTTTTCCAGATCAAGTTTATACTTTGCATAACTCTCAGGATAATTCTTATAGGTACTGGGTTGGTCTTCCCATGAAAGTCTGTTGGGATTGGTTCGTACAGAGTTATATGAATGTTTGGTCATATTGTGATACCAAAACATTATATACTCCCCTTTTGATATTTAAAGTGACTAGTCACTTGAGCCTGCTGATGAAGCAAACACAGTGTTAACGTAGTACATAGAGCTTTGCTCAATGTACGTCTATAATGATACTGTTTGGTCATATTATGGTACCAGAACATCAAAAACCTCACTGTGTCTACTTTTTAATATTTCGATCATTTGACATGCATTTTGAAAAAGCTGAACATGTTCAATATCTGATGCTGCAAGCCCTTTATATCTATCAAAAGAGCGCATTACTTTACGTGCCTTAAGTGCTGCATTTTCTCTATCCCGTTTAAGATGCTCAAATGCAATAGCACCGTTGATCAGTCCTTTTGCCAAATTTTTTAATGGATGATCGGCTTTACGCAGAGGATGCCAAGCCTCTTCCAGTACTTCATGTGCTTCAAAGTATGCTTCTTTTTCCAACAAAGCTACATACTCACGCAATGCACCCTCCAGATCATAATTCTCTTTTTTCTTTTTTTACGTAAGCTTTTCAAATAGGCTTTAACCTCTTCTAGCTGGGCAGGTACTTCATCTCCAGTGATATGGGCATGAGAAAACTCTCCATCAATATTCCCGTCTTCTTCTATACCAAGGTAGGACAATGTTTTCTCTATTTCACTTTTTTTCAATCCTTTTTCCAAAAGTCCTTTATACACATCTGTATAACTGTAGATAAAATATCCTCCCTCTTCCCCATCACTGTCTGCATCACTTGCAGAAAGATAGAGCCCCTCTCTCATAAAATGTGTTTCCATCTGAGCAATCGTCCCGATCACAACTCTTTTATAGAGAGGATCTTTTGTAAGTTCATAGAGTGTAACGTATTGGGGTATAAGTTCTGCATTGGTATAGAGCATCTTCTCAAAGTGAGGTATCTGCCATGCTTCATCTGTTGTATAACGGAAGAAGCCTCCTCCTATCTGATCATAAAGACCACCCTCTGCCATCTTTTTAAGTGTAAGCTCGGCCATATGCAGTGCTTGTGAGTCCCCGTCTATTCTATAAATATCAAGCAACAACGCTATCTTTGAAGCTTCCGGGAACTTAGGTCTTTTGGCAAATCCTCCATTTTGACCATCAAACTCCTGCGCTGCTTCTTTTACAAACTGATCCATCACATCAAGTGTCAGTTTTGTTTTAGCACTTTGTTTTTGGGTTCCTTGCATTGCCAATGCCTGATGTTTATCTATACGTTGTTGAAACTTCTTTGACTGTGTTTGATACATCTTCACAAAAGAGGGAAGCATGTTCATCATCCCGTCAGAACCATATCCTTCCTCTTTGGATATATACGTTGCCAAATGAAAGACCCTTGCATCAGGCGACATAAACAGACTCAGGGGCCAACCTCCTCTTTCCCCATGAACACGCATATAAAGTTGTTGATATTTTTTGTCTATCTGCGGGTACTCCTCTCTGTCTACCTTTATAGAAATATAGTGTTCATTCAACAGTTTTGCTACTTCGGTATCTGTAAAACTCTCCTCTTCCATTACATGACACCAGTGACAGGTACTGTAACCTATGGAGAGAAATATCAGTTTCTTCTCTTTTTTAGCTTTCTCTAACGCTTCTTTACCCCAAGGATACCAATTGACAGGATTATGTGCATGTTGCTGCAGATAGGGAGAATCCTCTTTGATGAGAGCATTGGTATAGTTATTCTCTGCAAAAATAGATAATGAGAACATGCAAAATATCAATATTTTTTTCAAGTTCTTCCTTCTTTCATTGGAAGTGGAAACTTCAGTTCCACAGAAAATCCAAACTACTACTTAAGTTATATATAGCTTCCAAAAATCAATAATTGTAAGGTGGGACTAAAGTCTCCACTTCCGAAGTTCTGTTATAATAACCCAACTATACCATAAAGTAGTGCACAATGACAGCAAAAGAGAAAGAGACCATTAAAGAGAAGATAGAACAGGATATTAGCCTCTTAAAAAAACAGATCAGTATACTCGAAGAGAAAGTCAAACCCATCTCCCCTGACTGTTCCCTCGGCAGACTTACACGTCTGGAGGCTATGGGAGAACAGCATGTAAACAACAAAATACTGGGTGAATCCAAAATACGCCTTACCAGACTTCAAAATGCTCTTTTACGCATAGATAAACCCATGTTTGGTATCTGCATAGAGTGCGAAGAGGATATTGGCATAGGACGTATGAGAGTATACGGCCTGAGAGTGTGAGATGCGTAGCATGTGCAGGTAGCAGGTAGCAGGTAGCAGGTAGCAGGTAGCAGGTAGCAGGTAGCAGGTAGCAGGTAGCAGG
>CAJXJN010000005.1 GCA_913055205.1 uncultured Sulfurovum sp.
TTCTAGATAAATACAAATTTTATAAAGCAAATGAGCTTTTTGTGGGACTGAAGTCTCCACTTCCTTTGGTTCTTTCACAATCTCTGGAGTTTGGGGATGAGAAATTGATTTTACAGTATGTAATGACTTTCTTTTTTCTTTTGATTATAATCTGAGAAAGAAGGGGAGGGATTGCAATGCTATTAAAGTTATTGGGAAGTTTGATATATCTTTTTTTGCTCTCCGGCTGTGGCGGAAGCAGCTCAACAAATGAAGAGAACCCCTCCGTCAATATTAAATTCTCAGAAGACAGCAGTGTCAATATCTTAAATCCGGACAGAGGATTCTATGATGCTGACTATGAGTTAAATGCAGATACGAACTATAATATGTTCGAAGGTGTCATAGAGAGCGGATATACTTTAGTTTATGCACCACTTAATCTGGAAGAGTATAATACTACAGCCATACTGCCCAGTGCACTGATCAATACGATCAATAAAAATTTAAATGATGCCAATACCAGCGGTGTCAAGCTGATCTTCCGGATCAAATATCGTTCTGACCTAAATGGGTATGACCCTTCAAAAAGTATCATATTGGGCCATTTGGATCAATTAAAACCACTGCTTCAAACCTATAAAAACATCATTTCTGTTATCCAGGCCGGGACTATAGGTGCATGGGGTGAATGGCATAGTTTTACAGGTGATTATGCTGATAATGATGCAGAGTATAAGATCAATAGAAAAGATATTATTGCAAAACTGGCTGATATATTTCCCAATAAATATATTCAGATAAGAACGCCTATGCATAAAGAGTTGCTGTATGGTGCTTCAAATGATTATGCAGATGAAAGTGATGAGGGGAAAATTACACCGGATATTGCATACAGTGATAATATAAGAGCAAAAATAGGACATCATAATGACTGTGTGCTTGCCAGTGAAAACGATATGGGAACCTATCCGTCCGATAACATAGAATTTTGGAAAAGTTATGTAGTCAATGATTCCAGGTATGCTCCTGTCGGCGGAGAGACATGTGGCATAGGAGAGGGGAGCGAAGCTTCTCTATCCAGTTGTACCAATGCATTATCGGAATTAAAAAGATTACAATACTCTTATCTCAATGATGCATATCATCCGGATGTCTTACAGAAATGGAAAGATGAAGGGTGTTATCAGGAAATTAAAGAAAACCTGGGATACAGACTGGTTGCCGATGAACTGGATATACAAAAGAGTTCTGATATGCTCACACTCTCTTTATCTATTCAAAACAAAGGGTATGCCGCACCTTATATAAGATCGGATGTGAATTTCATCCTTAAGAACGATACCCAAGAATATAGTTTCAGACAAGATATTGATATGCGAACATTTTATCCGCAGGAAACAAAGCAAATAGAAAGCAGTCTCTCTCTGGACGGTATACCAAGCGGTGAGTATTGTTTATATATGCAAATAGGGGAAAATTATTCAGCCATCAGGCTGTCAAACAGCCAATTATGGGATGAAAGCAGTAAAACAAATAAGCTGGCCTGTAATATCTCTTTGGAATGATCTTACGGGTGGTTATAATTCCCACCCTGTATATTATTTAAAGAGAGCTGACCCTATACGGACAAGATTGGATCCACACTTTATAGCCAACCGGTAATCTCCGCTCATCCCCATAGAACAAACAGTAGCTCCCTCTTTCCCCAGCTTTTCATAGATGCTGTGTGTGGTCTCGAAACTCTGTTGTATGAGCTTTGTATCCTCACTGTGGGCTCCTATGGTCATGACACCCTTGAGGTTGATGTTTGGACAGTTCTCTCTGATCTCCTGGTAGATATCTATAGCCTCTTCGGCAGATACCCCCGACTTACTCTCTTCCTTGGCAGCGTTTATTTGCAGTAGGCAATTCATTTTTGCTTCTTTTGCTTCAAGTTTTTTGTTAAGTTCCTGTGCCAGTTCAATGCTATCCAGTGACTGCATGAGAGCAGGGCGAAGGTCTATGAGATTGTTGATCTTGTTTTTTTGCAGGGTGCCTATCATATGCCATTCAAGTGGCAACTCTTCAAGTTCTGTCATACGTTCTTTAAGCTGTTGTACCTGATTTTCGCCAAAGGCTCTTTGTCCCAATTCGTAGAGTGTTTGGATGTTCTCTAATTCAGTATATTTTGTAACAGTCACAAGTTTCACGATGTGGTGTTCACTGACAGTGATACGTGCTTCTTCTATGTTCCAGATGACTTCATCCAAGTTTGCTCTTAGTTGTTCTTTGTCTAGTATCATTTTTTCCTCTCCTGTAAAAAATATGTCATCCTGATCTTGTTTCAGGATCTCTTTATGCATTTGAAATTATAGGGGATTCTGAAACAAGTTCAGAATGATGTTTAGCCCCAAAGTCTATTAATATCATTATACAGTCCTAATAGCATAAGACTGATGAGCATTGCCCAACCTACCAGTGTGATGTAGTACATGGCATTGTCACTAGGTGCTTTGCCGCGTATCATTTCATAGAGGTTAAACATAATATGTCCTCCATCCAGTGCCGGAATAGGGAGAAGGTTCAGTACCCCTAAATTAACTGAAATGAGCGCAGTAAAGAAAAAGAGGGCTAAGATACCAGCAGAACTGGCTTGTGCAGTAACATCAACAATGGTAATGATACCACCCAGTTTATCTGTACTGACGACACCAGTAATAAGTTTTTGTACACTTTTAAAAATAAGAAGACTTGCTTTTTTTGTCTCTTCCCAAGCATAGATAAAACCATCAATGAAGCCATAGTGTACGGTTGTCTGTTTTCCCAAAGGGCTAATACCGATAATACGTCGTGTGATCTTCTCTCCAAATATATTTTGATCATCTATGACCTTGGGTGTAAGTTGGATTGTCATAAGTTTATGATTACGATCTATGACAACAAAAATGTCTTTCTTGTTTTCATTGATATGTTTACCAATATTTTCCCAGTAAAGAATGTTGTCACCATTGATTTGGACTATCTTGTCTCCTTTTTGTAGTCCTGCTTTATATGCGGGTGTGTCTTTAGCTACTTCACCTACGAACGCTAAGAGTTTGGGGACACCCATATAGGAGATCGCCAAGTAAAGTAAAAATGCCATTAAAAAGTTTGCAAATGGGCCGGCAAGCAGAATGATGATGCGCTGCCAAGGTTTTTTAGTATTATAACTGTCATCATCATAACTTACTTTTGTAGGATCGGTGTCATCCTGTCCCTTCATCTTAACATATCCGCCAAGAGGGATAGCGGAGATACTCCACTCTGTTTTCCCTATCATTTTAGAGTAGAGTTTTTTACCAAATCCGATACTGAATACATCTACCTGTACACCAAAAAAGCGTGCTGCGGTAAAGTGTCCTAATTCATGAAAAAATATCAGTACCGATAAAACTAAAAGTGCAACTAAAATGCCCATAATATTCCTGTTTGTTAATTTACTGAATTATATCCAAGTGTATTAAAAAATTGATATATATTAAACATTTATGAAAAAATTTTGCTAAAATAAATAATAAGCATTATTTTAAAGGATAAAAAATGAAAGAAGAGAGTGAAACTGTCGAAAATCTTAAAAATGAAGTCCGAGAAGATATTTCAGAAAATATAGAAGAGAACAGTTCTGAAATAGATGAAATAAAAGAAATGGAAGAAGAGACAACTTCTGAAGTTGAAGAAGCGGAAGAAGATACAGAAGCAGAAGAGAATGCAGAAGTTGAAAATGAAGTGATCTCTCAAGTTAAGAACATGAAAAAACATGATGCATCTAAATTATTGGTTGAAAAAGCAAAAATAATTGTTCAAGAGGCAGAAGAGCAGATGGAAGCATGTAAGCTTTTGCTCTCTGATGATCTTAAAGGTTATGAGGAGGCTAAGAAAGCGTTAAAAGAGGGTGGTCTTGACGAAAGTGAAGCATTGCTTTTAGAATTGGGATATACCAATAATGATGAAGAGAGTGCAGAAGAAGAGAGTGTGGTTTTTGAGACTAAAGAAGATATTGAACCTATTATTCTTCATGATGTTTCCAGCGGTAAGTTTACAGGTTTCCTTTTAGCTCTGCTGGGAGGTGTTGTGACGTTGGCAGGTTTGGTTTTATTTGCCACAGAAAAGTTGGACATTCCACTTGATGTAACAAAGGTTCCATCATCAGATACAATAACAACGATTGCAGGTTGGTTCACTACGCTCTTTGGTGCAAAACCGGATGCCTTTCTTGGTGGAGCATTTGTGCTTTTTGTAGTACTCGCTGTTATGGGAATAATCTATGGTATTCGTGTGAGTATCAAGGGGAGTAAAAACCTTGATTTTGCGATCATGCAGCTTGAAGAGGCAGAAGCATATGCAGCACATAAGGGTAATTGTAAAGAGGAGATGGATAAAGTCGATGCACACATCCATGATGCAATTGAAATACTTAATACATATCAAGTACTCTTCAATGAGCAAAAAGGAAAACTTCAGAGAATCTTATATATTGAAGGAAAGAAAGAAGTACCTTCAGAGTATCATGAAAAATCTATTTTAGAGATGAGAGATACACAAGCGTTGATCAATGCTATTCGGAATTTTATGGCTACAGCCATGTCGGAAGAGGGAAAGCTGTCAGGAAAAAGTAAACTCTTTTTACATAGTGCAAAAAATAAAATGCAAAAGATGATTGAAAGACTTTATTAGTCTTTCAATCTTTTAGGAAATAATTATATCTATTTTCTAAAAAACAGTACATAGAGACCAGGTAAAACCAAGAGTGTTAAAATGGTCGAAGAGATGATACCTCCTGTGACTACTACAGAAAGTGGGTATTGTATCTCACTTCCTACCCCTGTAGCATAAAGTAGAGGTAAAATACCAAAGAGTGTAGTAAAGGCTGTCATAAGTACCGGTCTCAGACGTAATAGAGTTGCATTTTTGACCATATCTATCATTTTTACATCCGGGAATTTTTTGCGTAGTTCATCAATGAAAGAGATGAGTACAATACCGTTAAGTATGGCTATGGCAAAGATAGCGATAAACCCTACGATGGCAGAAACACTTAAGTATTCACCGCTGATAAGCAATCCTGCGATACCCCCTATGAGCCCTAACGGTACCCCAAGCAAAATCAAAAATGCTTTTTTAAATGAGTTAAATGCAGTATAGAGTAAGAGTAAAATAATCAGCAGTGTGATAGGGATGATCATTATGAGTGTAGCTGTAGCTTCCTGCATATTTTTAAAGTCACCTGCCCATTTAATATAGTACCCATCAGGGATGTCCACATTTTGTTTTATCTTTTTATTTGCTTCTTCTACAAAAGATGCGATATCTCGATCTTCTACTTCCAGTGAAAGTACCATGTAGCGACTTAGATCTTCACGTTTAATGAATGCTGGTCCCTGTACTACAGTGATGTTACACACTTCTTTCAGAGAAACAATTTTACCACTTTTTGAGCGAAGGAGCAATGATTTAAGTGACTCAATATCTTTTTTGGCATTTTTCAATTTAGCAACAATACCAAAACGTTTCACACCTTCTATTTTTTGTGTGACTGCTTCTTCACCGATACCATAACGAATCACTTGCATGATATCGGCTACACTTAAGCCATAGCGTGAAAGTGCCAAGTAGTCGGGTTTAATGTTGATCTGTGCCTGTCCTAGCTGTGTTTCAACCTCTGCATGATCAAGTCCTTCTATACCTGAAAGTGTTTGAGAAATCTGTGCAGCAATGCTACTCATTACTTTCTGGTCTTCACCATAGATCTTAACGGCAAGTTCTGCGCTTACGCCTTCAAGTAACTCTTCTATACGCATGGCTATAGGTTGTGTAGAGATAAACTGTAAATAGCTAAATTTCTCTTTAAGCTTTTTGGTCATCTCCTTATCTAAGGCTGCTATCTCCTTGAAGTCCGGGTTTAGCGTTAAAAGTACTTCCATATAGTTTGCTTGTGCTGTCTCCCCCTTTTCACTTCTTCCTATCATACTTAGTACGGAAAGTACTTCATTTGGATAGGTCTCAAGTATAAATTTCTCGATGGCTTGTGCATTGTCAACACTTTGTGTGAGAGCGGTCCCTGGGATGGCAATCACTCTGTACATGATCGTCTCTTCATTGAGCTCTGGCATAAATTCCCGTCCTTGTTGGGAGAGTAATCCTGCCAATACAAAAAAGAGTAAAAAAGTAATAGTCACTATTTTTTTTGCATGATGCAAGCAGAAGACTAGCATAGGTGTATAAAATGATTTAATGGCTGTCATCAAGGGACTATTTGCATGTTTTCCCTGTTTTAGCATCATATAGGAGAGTACAGGTACCAACAACAGTGCTACTGCAAGTGAACCCAACATAACAAAAACAATGTCAAGTGCCATAGGAGTATAGAGTTTTCCTGCAAGTCCTTCTAAACTTAATAATGGGATGAATACGGTTGTGATGATAAGTAGGGCAAAAAGTACTGGTTTTGCTACTTCAGCCGTTGCTTTGGCAATCACTTCAGCTCTAGACATATTAGGATTATCATGTAAAAGCCTGAAACTATTTTCCACTACTACGATAGTACCATCGACTATCATCCCTATGGCGATGGCAAGACCACTTAAACTCATAAGGTTTGCAGATATACCATACTCTTGCATCATTAAAAATGCGATGAGTAGTGAGATAGGCAGTGAAATGATCACAATAAATGCTGAGCGTAACTCAAACAAAAAGAGAAACAAAATAATCGCAACAAGTACAGAACCTGTCAAAAGTGCATTTGTCATCGTACTTACTGCTTTATGTGTAATTTCTGTTCTATCGTAAATCACCTCTAAACTTACACCTCCGGGAAGTGCTGCATTCACCAAAGGCATCTTAGCCTTTATGAGTTCTACCACTTTGGCTGCATTGGTACCAGAACGTTGGAGTACCATACCGAAGACTCTCTCTTTACCATCTACACTTACTGCGCCAAAACGAGGTGCTTTGCCCTCTTGTACTGTAGCAACATCATTGATTGTGACTGCTTTTGCTTCTTTGGTTCGTATAATTGTATTACGTATGTCATCCATTGTTCCATAAAGGCCTGCACCCCGTATAAGGTATTGTTCTTTGTTGAATTCCAGGTATTGGCCACCTACGGACTGGTTACTTTTTTCCAGCGCTTCTATGACTTCATTGTACGTGACATCTACAGACTGTAAACGTTTGGGATCTATAAGTACTTCATATTGCTTTTCAAAGCCACCCCAGGAAATAACTTCTTCTACACCATCTACAGATTTAAGCAGGGGTGCTACAACATACTCTTGTATTTGACGCAGTTGGCTTACTGTGTGCTTTTTATTACTATCTTTAAGTGCATACCAAAGCACTTGGCCTAGACCTGTCGTATTTGGACCCATGACCGGTGTTCCCCAGCCTTGAGGGATGTCTACCGTATTGAGCCGTTCTGTTACTAACTGACGTAACAAATAGGTATCGTACTCATCTTCAAAAAAGATAGAAACGTAAGAGAGCCCGAAGATAGAGTTTGAGAGTATCATCTTCACACCCGGCAAGCCGGACATGGCTGCCTCTATAGGATAAGTGATGAGTTTCTCAATGTCTTCAGCTGAGTTTCCGGGACTTTCAGTATAGATCACTACCTGTTTAGGTGTAATATCCGGAAAAGCATCTACAGGTATATCTTGATACGCTTTATATCCAAATCCGGAAATAGCGATAAAGAGTGCGAGCATGAGAAATTTATACTGTATAAGTATTTCAAAAAATCGTTTCATAGTATGCTCCTAGTGACCATGTTCGCCAAGTGAAGATTTCAGCATCATAGACTTGACAAAATATACACCTTCACTGACGTACTCTTCATCTGCATTAATCCCCTCTACAGCTACATAGTCACCGGTATATGCGATGATTTTGACGACTTTTGGGGTATATGGAAGCTCTTCATGTTCATCATGACCTTCTTCATCATGTCTTTCTTCATCATGTCTTTCTTCATCATGATGCTCTTCAACAAATACTACCCATTCACCTTGAAAAAGTGTCAAAGCACTCTTTTTAACCATCATGACATTACGATAAGGCGCTAGTGAAATTTCTATTTGTGTATAGGCACCAAGTAGGAGATTTTCAGGACTTTTTTCTATCTGAAACAGTACTTTTGCACGTTGTGTCTCTTTGTCTATGTGTGGCAGTAGTTGTACAAAATGGCATGGATACTGTTTTTTTGCAACACTTAACCATCCTTTGGTCTGAGCTGATACTTTCATGGCATCATCTACCCCAAGATAAGCGATAGCATAGTATCCACTTTGACTGACCAATGTCATTAAAGATGTTTTCGCATCTACATTACTGTGAAGTGGAACCAATATTCTACCCACTACACCATCGGCATGTGCATAGAGTATAAACTGATCTGTTGCTTTAGTGAGTTTTGATGGTGTAATACCCAATGATTCCAATTGTGAAGCTAAAGCATTTTGTTTAGAACGTATCTCTTCCAGCGCTATAATAGAGTTACTCAGATCATTTTTCGAAGTTAGTCTCTTTTTATAGAGCTTTCTAGTTGTGCTCAACTGTTCTTTTGCTGCTTTTACTTGCTGCAAAAGTGCTATATATGTGGCACTCATCTTAGAGAGTTTTATAGACTCAATAAGTACGACTTTATCACCCGATTTTACTTTTTCTCCAGCTTTCACAAAATAGGCTTCCACATGTCCGGAAAGTCTGGAGACGATTTCTTGTTTCTGATCAGAGAGTTGGGTAATTTCAGCATTGGTTTGTATGATTTTCCCTAAAGGTCTCATCTGTGCATGTTCCACTGTGATTTGATTTGCCAAACCCAATAGTGGTAATAGCAATAGTAAGTATTTAGTCATTGTATTGTCCTTGTAAAAAACGTAATTGTATTTTTTGATTGTTAATCTTTTTTTGTGTCTGAAGCAGTGATTTCCGTGTTTGTATGAGTCTGCTTTTTGCATTCATCAGTTCAAAAAGTGAGCCTTGAGCTATTTGATACCCTTCTTTGAGCAGTGCGCTCAGTGTTTGTTGTTCTTTTTGAAGTACTTTTAGCGAGTGGTATTGTGCAGAGAGTTCTTTTATAGAAGCTTTCAGCATTTGTTTTTGTGATTTCAGATCAAGAGAGAGCTGTGCGTTATCTAGCTTTAACTGTTGCATTTTTAACTTAGCTAAGGTCTTCTCTTCTTCTTTGTTGTGTCGTACAGGCAAGGGGAGAGAAACACCTAATCTCAAGATAGACTGGTCAGGTTCTTTTTCTATACCGGCAGAAATCTCATAGCTGTTAAAGCGACTTTCACTCATACGTATTCCGCTTGTATAGAGTTTCTCTTTGGCCAATAATATTTTCTGTTTTGGACTTAACTTAGATGACTTTTTTGTCTTATGAGAAACAGAGTAGATAAACTTTTTTTCTAAAGAGACCTTTTTGTTAAATCCTGCTATCGCTAAGAGTTGATAGTAAAGTGTTCCTGCTTGCTGTCTGGTAGTGTGCATCTGTGTTTTAAGTGTCAGTGTTTCCGTTTTGGCTTGCAAGTATGCTACTTTGTTCTCTGACCCATTTTCATAGCGTTCTTTTACCATAAGAGTAACTCTGTTTGAGAGTTTGTACTCTTGTTGGAGCAATGAGAGAAGCTTACTTTGATAGACATACTCCGTATAGAGTTCTTCAAGTGTTTTAATGTATCCCGCTTTTCCCTGGGCTACGTAAGCTTTACGAAGCAGGGTAGAAGCATAGGCTTTATCTCTAAGCCCATCTAAATAATTTTCAGTACGGACAGTTTGTGATACACTGACACTGTATCCATATCTGGAAGAGGAGAAATCGGGATCATATTTCCCTACTTCAAGGTTAAGTGCAGGGTTTTCGGTTCTTAAAAGTATATTATTCTCTTGTTCAGTGGTTTGAAGTGAGAGGGCTTGACTTTGTAGTATCTTTGAGTGTTTAAGTGTATGTTTCTTAAACTTTGTATAACTCATTCCAAAAAGAGTGAGAGAAAAAGTAAAAAAAAGCATGATAGTTTTTTTAAGATTCGGCATTTAGTGCCTCACTGTACTGAATTTCACACAAATCATTTAGTGATTCGCTGCATTGTATTTTAATATTTATAATTCTTGTCATGGTCTATTTCCTATATGTATATTGTTGTTTTCATTCGAGAGTGTACAAAAATCTATTGCTTCTTGAAGTGGAGACTTCAGTCCCACTTAGAATCTATATGCAGTGTATATATTTACGCCAAAAGAAGCATAATTAACAAAGGAATAAATTTTTTTGAGCAAATAAACTTTTGGTGGGACTAAAGTCTCCACTTCCAAATATTTTTATATAGTTCCTTTAGAGAACTATGGTGTATTGAAAATGTTAAACAATAGGAGGTTTTATAGTAGTCTCTTTAAAAGGAGGGTGGTAGAGAAGCATCTCTTGTGTTGGTTGTTCGTTATGTGTTAAAGTATCAAAGTCTATGTTTGGTGTATTAAGGATAGCCATAAAATGAAAGAGGTGATGCATGTCGCATAAGTCACCACACTCATCAGCAATATTTTTCTCCATCACATACTCTGTAAGTGTATCATGATGACACTCATTTTCCATAGCAATGATAGAGGCATGTGTAATATTAAAAAACAGTGACAGTAATAATAAAAGCTTTATTATTTTTAATTTCAATACTCTACCTTTTTTCATTTGTTTCATTATAGCTTAAAATGTATAATTTGGAAAGACTCTTAGATTTTGAACTGATTCATCTCTATTATCAATATCGCTATAGATAGCAGAGCATTTAAATGACCCTGGTATATAGATATGTTGCAACCGAGAAACTGAAGAAAGGAAGTTTTCAGGGGAAAAAGTATACTTTTTTGCACTATGTAAAAAGTACAATATAAAAGATGCCTGAAAGACGTTAATAGTCTTTTAGGCACTAAACACTAAAGCACTCAAAACACCTATGAGAGAAGCAATGAACACGATAGTATATCCTGTAGGCAAGTCAAAAAAATAAGAGAGTATCATCGATATGATAATGATCAATGAACCAACTATCCATGCGAAAGGTAATTTTATAAATTTTGTCTGAATCAAAGATAAAAATGAGGGGACAATTAAAAGTACAAAAACCACCAATACCCCTGCAAGTTGTACAGATGATGTCACTGTCAAAGCTAAAAGTCCAAAGAAAAACATCTCCTTGGCTATCCCTGATAGCTTATGGTGAAAAAGAAAGAAGAGCATAGCAATACCACTATAAAGAATCAATGGTTCCCATAGGTCGGTTGCTATCGTAAAAAGTATATCTGTTGCTTGAAGCTTATTAAAGAGTTCTGTTCCTTGTGTGGTATTGGAAAGTAGCACAATAATGCTACTCGCCCCCAATGCATACAGCATACCAATAAATGCTTCAATATGTTTTACACGATATGTAGCTGCAGAGATAAGCAAAGCCCCAATAAGTGCAAAGAGCAATGTTAAAAGGAAGGTATACCCTCCCTCAAAAAACAACAGACTCACTGCTACACCAATAGCAGCGAATTGACCAATGGCAAGATCGGTGAATATCACCCCTCGTTTGATGATCTCCAGCCCAAAAATCGTATGAATGAATACCAGCAGTATCGCCAAGGTGAATGCCGGCCATAAAAGAGTAATTAGTGACATAGTCGTTTGGCTATGGTTTCATAAAGTGCTTCCAAAGTCTCTGTGTCGTTGATACTGCCTACATCATGAGGAATGACAACAACCTTCGCACCTGTTTTAGAGGCAATGAACCGTGCCGTTTTTTTCTCATGATACGGATCTTGCAAAATAGTTTTGATCTTTTCTTTTTGCATTTTCTGTATCAATGCGAGGGTATGTTTTGAACTGGGTGCGATCCCCGGAAGCGGTTCGATGGTGGCTACAGCATGTATATCATAGCGTTTTAGCAGATAGTTGTAAAGTTCATGGTATTGTATGACTTGTTTGCCTTTGCATGCTTTCATCTGTCTGTCAAATGTGTTGAGAAATGCATGCCATCTGCTGATGAATTGGCTAAGGTTATGCTGATATGCTGCCTTGTGAGCCGCATCTAAACGTGAGAGTTTCTGTGTCAGATATTTTGCAATAGGAATGATGTTGTGTGGATCGGTGTCGAAGTGAGGATTGCCCTCTGGATGGACATCCCCATAGGCACGGGAAACAGCAGTTGGTTTATCTATCAGTGCGATGGCATGGCTGGCATCTACAAATCCTTCTGTGCCTATGCGTACTTTAGGGTTATTCGCACTTTTAAGTAAGGGGGGTAACCAGCCTATTTCCAGTCCTGCCCCATTGGCTACGAGCATATCAGCCCGTGCAATGGCAGGAATGAGTGAAGGTTTGGGGATGATGAAATGTGGATCAAATTTAGGCGAAGCCAACACTTTGACTTTGACATTGTCTCCCCCGACAGCTTGCACGATCTTTCCCAGGTAAGGATAACTTGCGACAACATTGAACTGCGCAAATGCCATAGCCGATAATAATATAAAGATAGAGAATGTTTTTTTCATGTTGTACTCCTAAAATGCATGTGCGCCGTGTGCGCCTGTTTCAACAGTAAATCCCAAGAGGATCTCAGAAAGATTTTTGCGCTCATCATTGCTACCGAAGGCTTTCGATCTATCGTATGTGTACTGTAGTCTGAATTTTGTAAATTCAAAGGGTTTATACTCTACCATAGCCGTATATCGGTCAAGGTCGTCAGGTTGATCGGAGATATTTTTAAATAGACTGTCATACCGAATACCTGTCTTCCAGTTTTGATCATATTGATAGACCAGTTGCGTGTAGTATCCTGCCTGTTTTTCTGTACCGTTCTCTGTTTTTTTATCACGATAGAGTAGTTCAGATTGCCATAAAAGATTGCTGTAGCTGTCCAGAGCAGTTTTTATGGTCAGGTCAGTGCCATATAGGTTCGTGTCGTGCCCATCTTCGTTTTTACCGTGTGCGATGGAAGTACCTGCTAATAGGATTGTAGTATCGGTGATGTCCATACTTCCTTTGAGGTAGCCTATATAGAGGTTGTTTTTTTCTGTATCTCCAAAACTGACATCGTTGCTGCCTTGTAAAGCTTCAAGTCCAGCCATCATATAGGTATCGGTAGGGAGTACCCATTGGAGCTGTACACCTGCATCGTTGATCCCCTCTCCGCCGAGGAGTGCTTCGTAAACAAGCGGTTTTGATGTAAACTTCCATGCATGT
This sequence comes from uncultured Sulfurovum sp., assembly GCA_913055205.1. Classification (GTDB taxonomy): domain Bacteria; phylum Campylobacterota; class Campylobacteria; order Campylobacterales; family Sulfurovaceae; genus Sulfurovum. The sequence continues at coordinate 13,217 of CAJXJN010000005.1, forward strand.
TGATGGATCGCATTGATACGGCCAAATTCACTTCTGAATTTTCCGATTTTGGCACGAAGACCGTAAGGGAATGTTCGGGAAGTTATGTATGCCTCTTCTATCTCGAATTCATCTGGACTCAGATGGAAAATGGCATCTGCATCAAAATAAGGACCTACGGTCGAATGCAGGGCAAGTTCCGCATAGTTAAAGTTAAATCCACGGTTTCTGTTAAAAGGGATCTCGCTCTCTTCGTTGGGATCGTATTCGCTAAATCCCGGTATATGATAGGTTTCATATGTGCTATTGTCTATATTTCTTCCGACAGCTGAACCGTCCAGGATCAATGCAATGTCAGGCAGAAATGATTTTTGATCAAATGTTGCAGAAGGTGCTTGTGTGGTTTTATTAGTGTTTGCAACTGTCTCTATCTGTTTTTTTTCAAGTTCTTCCACGCGTTTTTGCAAGGCTTGTGTTGCGTGTATCTGTTTGGCTAATTGTGCTTTGAGTTGTGCCAGGTCGCTTTGTGCAAAAAGTGTTGCAGAAGCAGCCAGCGACAAGAAGATCATTTTTTTTGTCATGGGTCTTTTCTCCTAAAATAATTAAAATAATGGAACCCTCTGATTATTTTACAAATTTATCATCTGTCTTATTCTAAATTTATACCCCAAGGGCATTTCCTTCGGGCATTCAGAAATCCCTATAGTGGATACTGTAAATATCCTTGGGATGTAAGTTCAAGATGATGTGAAGCTCATCAGAGAGTTTAATGAAGTTGATGTTTTTGTTTTATCTGTTCCAGAAGAAAAAAGGAGGTGCTTGTGCGTTAAAACCTTTTGCAATGGTAAAGTAGAGAATAGTTTCATAAAATATGATCTGTTCAAAAACAGTATTCCAAACTGCAGGTAGAATGCCAGGCTCAGGCATATCTCCACTATGAAGATTTTTAACGACCACACATACTTTACAATTAGCATGAGACTCAAGTGCATCATGATGGATATGCGTTGCTCCCAGATAGGAAGAGAACAGGTAGAAAAAGAGGAGAAAACGTATGATGTGTTGTTTTAGCTGTCTCACAAATTTCTCCTGTTTTTTTGAAAGTATATTCTATTTTTTATTTATTATGGATTGAAGTGTTGTTATAGCTTAAAATATATAATTTGCAAAGACCCTTAAGTTTTTAAATGAATCTTCTCTATCGTCTATGTCGCTATAGATCGCAGAAAAATTTAAACTGTCGTTATATTTATATGTTGCGATGAGGTCATATTCATTTGCATCATCCTTTGTACCATTGCTATGTACATCTGCATTTGCAGTTAAAACAAGCCCCTCTAATCCAATTACAGAAGCATCCCACTCCAGTGTATAAAGTATGTCGTCTCCATCATGTCCTGCTTCTGACAGGGTATGGTGTTCTGCATTGCTTACAAAAGGTCCACCACCGAAAAAGTTTTCTGCTGCTCTGCCATCTGTTTTATTGTAGGCAATAGATGCTGTTAATCCTGTACTTTTCAAACCGAGAGAGCCGCTGACCCCATAGATAGTTGATCTTGTAGCATCATCATAGTCTTGTAAAGCATATTGAGCAGTAAGACCATAGGTAAGGCTATCTGTTTCTGCCTCATAATTTACTTCCATGTAGGTTAATTTTGCAACATTATTGATATTGTAAAACCACCCTGAAAATGTAGTGTTTTTAACTCCTTCATAGGTAAGTCCCAAAATCTGTACGCCATCATTTCCATTGAGTTTGATAAAACTGCTTGGTGCGTCACTATCTACGCCAGACCATTTTTGGACTTGAGAGAAAAACAGGGTTGTATCGGGTATATCTTTGTTGATGAGAGTGAAAGCTTCAAAGGTATTGGGTACCATACCTACATCATCACTGTCAGCAAATGGTGTTTCCAATGGTTGTCGTCCTATAATGAACGTTGTATTGCTATAGGTTCCTTTGAGGTAGGCTTCTGCCAGAGTAGTGTAGTTCTCATTATTCTCATCAAAAAAAGGAATACCTTCAAAACCTTTTTTACCATTACCTTGAGAGGTAAAAAGTGTTGCCCCAAACTGAAAACCGTGATAAGATGCTGTTTCCATATGAAGTTTTAATCCTACAGCAAGTTCATCATCAGTATTTTCACCTATCCGGTTATTTTGATATCCGATTTTTACGGCACCCTCATAATTTGCATTTTCAAAGGCATTACTTAAATTGTTTGCATAGATACCAATAGTCATTATCATTAAAAGAATGATACTTCTCTGCAATGTGCTCATTTTTATTTCCTTGATTAATGATTTAAAAGACAAGGCAATGCCTTGTCTTTACGACTCTATTTTCTTTACTTCTATCTTGTCTGCTTCATTTGCTCTAACTGCAATGAGGGTGGAACCAACTTCTATCTCCATTGTTTGTTTAGCAAGAGAACAGCCTTTAACAAGAAGCTCTTCTCCTCGCATTACACCAAAAGAGCTGAAACGGTCTCTTAGTGCTTTATCTGCATTGATCTTAATGATCACTGCTTTATCGCCTTTTGTTAATTCACTTAGTTTCATATGGTTATCCTCCTGTTATCATTAATGTTACTCTGTATGCTATAAAGCTTAATGTCCATGCCGTAGCAGAGGTCATAACAAATAGATAGACCAGGTATTTCCAGCCTCCGGCCTCTCTGGTAAAGACCATAGAAGCTGCCAGACAAGGAAGATAGATCATCACAAATACGATAAATGCAATAGCAGAAGCAAATGGAATGTTCTCTTTGATCTGTGCTATTAGACCTTCATTCCCTTCATCCACTTCATCCCCTAAGGCGTACAGTACTCCCAGAGTTGAAACTACTACTTCTTTTGCTGCCAGTCCGGTTTCAAGTGCTACAGACATACGCCAGTCAAATCCCAGTGGAGCGAAGAATGGCTCTGATGCATGTCCTATTTTTCCCAAGTAACTCTGTTCAAGTAAGGCAAGAGAGAGTTCGTTGTTCAACTGGCTTTTTGCATTGTCATTTAAAGCTTGTTCTATCTTTGTTTCATACTGAGCTTCAAGATCATGGTTCTTTGGATAGTTGCTTGCAAACCAGACAAGTACAGAAGCTGCCAAGATAAAGGTACCTGCTTTTTTGAGGTAAGATTTAGCCTGACCATATACAGTATGCCAAATGAGTTTTAGTGAAGGCAGACGGTATTTCGGCATCTCCATGACAAATGGCTCATCCTCCCCTTTAAAGACAAACATTTTCAGTGCCTTTGCCATCAAAAGACCTAATATAGCTCCAGAGATGTAAATGATGAACAGAATGTTCCCTGCTTGCTCCTGACCAAAGAAAGCCCCTGCAAAAAGTACATAAATAGGCAATCTTGCACCGCAACTCATAAATCCTATGATAAAGAGGGTGATGAGTCTGTCTTTCTCATTTTTAAGGGTTCTTGCTGCCATGTAGGCTGGTACTGAACACCCGAATCCTGTGACAAGCGGGATAAAACTTTTCCCGTGAAGCCCAAATTTATGGAAGAACCCATCAAGTAAAAATGCCACACGACTCATGTATCCTGTAGTCTCCAGCAAAGCGATACCAATAAAAAGGATAACAATATTGGGTAAGAACATGATGACAGCACCTACACCGCCTATCATTCCATCTGCTACTAAAGAGCCTAATTCGCCATCACCAAGGATAGTTTTAGCCTGATCACCAAGCCATCCAAAGGCTGCATCAATGTAGTCCACAGGGATGGACCCTACTTCAAAAGTAAGCTGGAAAAGTCCCCACATAAAGAAAAGGAAAAGGGGAATACCAAGTATTTTATTGATGAGTAGGTTATCTATCTTTTGTGTAAGGTTTTTAGCTCTCATTGATTTTACAGATATGACTTCCATTTTTGCACCTTTAGCAAACGCAAAGTGTTCATCTGCAAAAATCTGTTCCAGATCTTTTGTGCCATTGTGTACATAAATGTGATTGAGAGCTTCTCTTACGATAGGAAGTAACTCTATCCAGATCGGTTCATCATGCATCTTTTTATATACATCTTCATCTTCTTGTAAAAGTTTTACTGCAAGATGACGGTAAGGAAGTGTACTTTTGTAGTTTTTTTCTTTCATGAAGCTGACAATATGGGCTATCTCTTCTTCAATAGGATCAGAATAAACTACTTTAGAAGAAGTTTCTTCTTTTTCAAACACTTCAATAATAGCTTCTTTAAGTGCATCTATTCCCTCTTTAGTGGCAGCTGAGGTTTTGATACATGGTACACCCAAGATAGCAGAAAGTTGTTTCTCATCTATCTCAATACCCTCTTTTTTTGCCTCATCACTCATATTGAGTGCAACAACGACTTTTTTACCTGTTTCCAGAAGTTGTGTAGTAAAGAGTAGATTTCTTTGCAAATTGGTGGAGTCCACAACATTCACGATGATATCATACTCATCACTCTGTAAAAAACTTTTGGTAACCTTTTCTTCAATGGTATATTCTGTAAGTGAGTAAGCACCAGGCAGGTCTATGATATGTACTTCATAATCCTTACAAGCTACTTCATCACAGATGTTAAAGACTACTTCTGTTTTATCAACCGTTACACCAGAGAAGTTTCCTACTTTAAGCTTGGCATTGGAGATAGCATTAATCAGTGAAGATTTCCCTACATTAGGTTGACCTGCAAGTGCAACTATAATCGGTTTCATAGATTATGTATCCTTATATTTATTTAGAAGTAAAATGAAAATAATTATCATTTGGTTTTCTTTAGGAGTAATTTACTCTTTTTATTCTTAAACCATGTTAAATTGACATTCATTATCAATAAATACTTCTATTTTATATTGAAATGTCTTTTGACACTGTTTTTATGGAAATATATGGAATAAAATTAAGAAGAAAATAATTCCCAAACACTCCCCTAAGAGGAGAGTGATGTATTCAAAAGTTCGGGAGATTATACGTTTAGATTAAAATTTGTATGTAGCAATCAATTCAAGGGCATTAGTGTCATCACCTATACCGTAGTCAGTGTTAGAATAGATAGCATCTACAGAAATACAATTTGTAATTCCATATGCCAAGATAACATCGATCTCATGACCTTCGTCATTCACTTGATCATATTCATAGTAAGCATAACTAGCTGTTGCAGAAACACCACCAAACTCTTTTGCTGCTTCAAATTTAAATGCGTTACCCACTGAATTTGAAGTAAACGTGTTCCAAGAACTTGCATAGAGTGTATCTCTTCCGACATATCCAGCTACATTGTCTGCAATATTGTTATATGCTGCTAGTAGATCGAAGCCCGCAACTGATCCAGAAGCTTTAAGACCAAATACTGTAGAGTCAGCAGCTGTGTCATAATCTGTATTGACAAATTGAGCAGCAAGTTTTACACCAGAGAGCTCTGTACCGGCATCAGCATATACTTGAGTATAGTTTCCGGCATCTACATTATAGTACCAAACACTTGCATCAAAGGCATCACTGTAGGCTGCACCAAGTGTCCAGTTGTTTCCATCACCGATATCAGTTAAATCTATAAATTGGTAACCACTGTTGTTAGGTCTCCATTTAGCAACATAAGAAGCCACTACAGTAAGATTTGAGATAGATTTGTTTACTAATGTATAGGCTTCAAAACTTCCCGGAGCCAATAACCAGTCAAAACCACCCAACATTGGTGTATCAAGTAATTGACGTCCAGTTACCAATGTAGTGTCAGCAAAAGTTGCTGTAATGTTGGCAACATTGAAGAAACCATCAGTTTCTATTGTACCTTCCATGTAGTTGTCATCGATAAGGTTTGTAAACCCAACTGCAGTGAAGTTTGCTGTGATACCATCCATGATCTTATGTGATACATCCAAAGTTACAGCTGCACCAAGAGCGCTACTTGCATTATCAAAAAGACCTACTGTATCATCTGTGTAGTAATAAAGCTGTGCTTTTCCATTGATCGTTGTATTACTGTTACATGCTGCTTCAACAACTGGTGTTTCTACTACTGGCTCTACCGGAGCGATGTCCCCGCCTGCAAATGCAGAACTTACAGCCAATGCTGCTACTAAACTTAATTTTGTGAATTTCATGTTTATCCCTTGTTTTAAATTGAATAGGGAAATATTATCATAATAGTTAACAAAAAATAAATGAATAAATGGTTAATTTTTAAGCAATTGAACTTTTTTACTGTATGGGAGTATTTTTGAAGAAGTCTCTTACATATTCATAACCGGAATAAAGGGTAAGAACAACAGCTGTCCATAAAAGTATCTCTCCGGCAGGCCACTCCATAAGTAGAAAACCTATGGCTACCATCTGTACAACTGTTTTGACTTTTCCCATCCAGGATGCTGCGATATCCAAGCCTTGGCTTACCGCTGAAACACGCAGTCCTGTAATGAAAAGTTCACGGGTAATAATAAGGAAGATTGCCCAGGGAGAAGCACTACCCAGCATCATGAGACCTAGAAAACCTGCAAGTGTCAGCATTTTATCTGCTAGAGGGTCAAGTATTGAACCCAGTACGGTTACTTGATTGAAGGTTCTTGCGATATACCCGTCAAAAAAATCTGTAGCAGAGGCAAGTACAAAAATAAAGGCTGCAAAGTAGTTGAGCCATGACTTATGTATACCTTCAAATATAGATGCATCTTGATTTACCAAGAACAGGAACATCACAGGAGCGAGAAGAAGGCGGATAAATGCTAAAATATTCGGAATGTTAAATATTTGTGATTTTTGCATCTTTTATCCTCTTGATTGTGCATGGTAGGGTTGGCTTTAGCCGACCACCTAATATCGCATAATGTCGTTTGGTCGGCTAAAGCCAACCCTACAGTTTCTATCTAAAAGTGGTTCCGCCGTCCACTACTAAAGTCTGACCAGTGATCCAGCTTGCTTCATCGGTACATAAGAAGTAGACTGAACCTGCAAGATCGTCAGGGCTGCCCATTCTGTTCAGTGCTGAACGTTTAATTGTTTCAGCTTTTACCTCTTCATAGTTTGTAAAGGCCTTCAGTGCATCTGTATCGATAGGCCCACCGGAGACTGCATTGACACGTATGCCCATCTCACCCAGCTCTACGGCTGCATAGCGGCTCATAGCTTCTACTGCCGCTTTGTTCGTACCATGACCGGCATAGTTTTCGATGTAAATGAGGTTACCTGTTGAACTTAGTGTAACAATGGCTCCTCCACCTACTTTTTCCATACGTTTTGCTGCTTCCTGTGAACCACATACAAAAGCACCAACGGTTGCAGTGTAGATATTTGTTAAACCTTTTTTAGGTTTAAGACGCATGAATTTACCGTAACCGCCTACTACAGGACGACCATATATCATGGCATTGGAAACAAAGAAATCCACTCGGTCAAAATCCTGATCAATGGCTTCAAAAAGAGGTTTGAACTCATCAAGTTCCAAAATGTTAAGAGGATATGCTTTAGCTTTTATACCATATTTTTCGGTTAGATCTGCAGCAATTTCATCTGCAGCTTCTTTATTGGAATTGTATGTAAAAGCAACATTGACACCATTTTTAGCAAACTTTTCAGCAACAGCTTTACCGATTCCTTTGGTCGCACCTGTTATAACAAGTGTTTTGCCTTTCATGTTTGACATCTTATACTCCTACTATTTTGTATTTTTTCATCACTTCTTCGATCTTTTTCATATTCTCACTGCTTGGCGGTACAAGAGGCAATCTATATTCCAATGTATCAATAAGTCCTGCTATATACATGGCAGCTTTGATAGGGATAGGGTTACTTTCACAGAAAAGTACTTTGTTAATGGCAAAAAGTTCATCGTTAATGGCTTTTGAAGTTTTAAAGTCACCTTTGAGTGCAGCATGTGCTAATTCACTTTTCATATCTGGCAGTAGGTTGGAAGTGACAGAAGTGATTCCTTTTCCTCCGCTTGCCAAGATAGGGAAGTCAATAACATCATCACCTGAAAATACATACAAGTCAGGTATTTTAGCCAAAAGTTCAACAGTCCTTTCTATAGAACCGGTTGCCTCTTTAATACCCATAATATTTTCTACATCATCAAAAAGTCTTTTGACCGTATCCGCTAAAATGTCTACACCTGTCCTTCCGGGAACATTGTAAAGCATAAAAGGGACTTTTACTGCAGAAGCGATAGCTTTATAGTGTTGGTACAGTCCTTCCTGGCTTGGTTTGTTGTAGTAAGGACTTACAGAGAAGAGGGCATCGACACCACAAGATTCAGCATGTTTTGCGATATCTATAGCTTCATGTGTAGCATTGCTTCCTGCACCTGCAAGTACTTTGGTTTGTGTACCTTTACAAACTTCTACAGCGATCTCAATGCATCTTTTATGTTCATCATGGCTTAACGTTGCACTTTCTCCTGTTGTCCCTACGGGACAGACTGCATCGATACCGTTATCGATTTGTCTTTGTATGAGTTTTGCAAAAGTCGGTTCATCTAATGTACCATTTTTAAATGGTGTGATAAGTGCAGTGGTTGCACCTGTAATGTAGTTACTCATTTACATCTTCCTATTACTTGGTCTTTTTCAGTATCACAGTGGTTGAATAGTTGTGATCAAAATATTTTTTAGCTACATCGCTAATATCTTTGAGCGTAATTTTATCTAATTTCTCTTCATATTCAAGTAAAGGTTGGATATTTCCTTTTACATAGTAGTCTCCGTAGAGTTCTGCAAGAGAACTTGAACTCTCCAAAGAGTAGATAAACTCTGCTTTTGTATTGATCTTGACTTTGTCAAGTTCAGCTTGTGTAACATCACCACTTTTAAGTTTTTCCAGTTCAGAGAGTACCTCTTTTTCTACAGTTTCAGGTTCTACTCCCGGAGAGCAAAGTGCCATGATAAGGAAAACCCCGGGGTCTTTCATTTCCATGTTATAACCATAGATTTGATTAACGAGTTGTTTTTCGTGTACCAGTTTTTTTTCAAGTCGGCTGCTTTTACCTGAACTTAAAATATGACTGATAGCAGAGAGTACTATTTGATCCTCGTGTTCATAGTTAGGGATAGAGTATGTGATGGCTATCGTATCGACCTGATTACTCTCTTTATGCAAAATGGCCCTTTTTGTTCCATCCACTTTAGGCTCTACAGCTGTCACCTTTGGAATTTTATGCTCATTTTTAATGTTTCCGAAATACTTTTGTGCTTCTGTAAATACTTCTTCAGGCTTAATGTCTCCCGCAACAACAAGGATAGCATTGTTCGGTTGGTAGTAACGATGATAAAAATCTCTGATATCTTCTATCTTCCATGAGAGGATATCTTGCATGAAACCTATAGGAAGCCAGTGGTAAGGGTGGTATGTAAAATGTGTGTTGAAGATACGAAAGTAAAGGTAACCCATAGGGTTATTGTCTGTACGTAAGCGTCTCTCTTCAGCAACAACATCACGCTCTTTTTGGAACTCTTCATCTGTGAGTTTTAGATTATGCATCAGTTCAGAAAAAAGGTCAAGACTCAGTCCAAGGTTTTTACTTGCTGTTTTAATGTAGTAGTGTGTTTTGTCAAATCCTGTTGAAGCATTATTTACACCGCCTTGCGCTTTTACAATAGTATCAAATTCACCTTCTTTGAGTTTCTTGGTAGACTTGAAACTTAAGTGTTCAAGCATATGTGCCATACCACTTTTCCCCATTACTTCATTTCTGCTGCCTACTTTATAGTAAATATCTGTAGTGATGACACCTGAATTGTTATCCATAGGGATAACAACGATCTGCATACCATTGTCTAATGTTTTTGTAAAATGTTTTGGCAATGAATTAGCCATTAATACTCCTGATGATAAAAATAGTACAAGTGCTATTTTAGTGATGAGTGATGAGTGATGAGTGATGAGTGCCGGTTTGCATTGCTCTGCAATGCTTCTTTTTTTTAGATTAAACAAAAGCTTTTCAAAGAAAAGCATACCATAATTCCTCATTCTTCATTCCTTACTCGTCATTCCTTACTCGTCATTATTTATAGTCTGCCCCGATGGCTTCTGAAATATGATTATATCCATCCTTCTTTAACAGGGTGATAAGTCCTTCGTTGATCTCTTTGATCAGTGCAGGTCCTTTATAGATAAGCATACTGTAGACTTGTACCAACGAAGCACCGGCTTTGATGCGTTTGTATGCCTCTTCTGCAGAGTCTATACCACCTACTGAGATAAGCAGTGTTTTACCATAAAGCTCTTGACCGATAGCTTTAAAGAGTTGATAGGATTTTTCTGTAAGCAATGCACCGCTTATACCGCCAAAATCTTTTTTGGATGGACTGTCTGTGAGTGAGTAATCTATAGTGGTATTGGTTGCGATGATACCGGCTGCTCCTGCTTCTACAGCTGTTTTGCAGAGCATTACAGCATCTTCAGGCTCCATGTCGGGAGCAATTTTAAGTAGAACAGGCTGAGAAGTGATCTCTTTTGCCAATGCAAAGACAGCGTTGATGAAATTCTCATTTTGCAAGTCTCTTAATCCCGGTGTATTGGGAGAAGAGATATTGATAACAATGTAATCACCGTATGCTTTAAATGCTTTGAAAAGTGTTTCATAGTCACTGAGTGCTTCACTTTCCGGTGTGATCTTGTTCTTACCGATATTAATACCGATAGGGTAGTCAAAAAAGTAAAGTTTTTTAAGTTGTTGCAGCATGTAATGGCTGCCTTTATTGTTAAACCCCATTGCATTTTGTATAGAATTATCTTCGATAAGTCTAAAAAGTCTTGGTTTAGGATTACCATCCTGTGGACGAGGTGTGACTGTTCCTATCTCGGTAAAGCCAAAGCCCATAGTCGGCATTGCTGTAATGTATTGACCATCTTTATCAAAGCCTGCACCAAGACCTACAGGGTTTTGAAAGGTGCGTCCAAAGATCTCTTGCTTGAGCATAGGATGTGTAACAAAATTTTGTTTTGCAAGATAGCGTAAAAGGGCAGGACAGTGTGAAGCAGTTCGCAAGCCAAATCCAGCAATTGTGTGAGCAGTTTCCGGATCCAGTTTAAAAAGTATTTTTTTGAGGTTCTGATAAGAAAAAAGTGACAAAGTGTAACTCCATAATATAATAGGCTGATTATATCACAATAATCAATAAAAATAGTGGATACCGAGGGTTATCCCCTGTATTTTATCTACGGATTCTATCTTCTGTACCGAGTAATAATGATAAGCCAGATCTACATCAACAGTGTCAGTGGCATAGAAGATAAATCCGGTATTTATACCATAATAATATCCATGTGTATCCAAGAGACTATCATAATCCAATTTGAGTGTTCCGACGGAGATTCCAAGATAAGGTCTGACTTTAGGTGTACCAAAAAGTTCATCCAGCACTATTTTGTCTATCTCGGCAGAAAAAGATTGGTATTCCTTACTATAGTCATAGGTAAACATTGTTCGCCAATCCAAAGTTTGTTTTCCGTAGCGTAAACCTATGGATTTTATTTGTTCGTTATTTGAATCAAGGTCAATGGCATTACCTGATATACTCAGACCCAAAAAAGTGAACTCTTCTTTTTGGTTAGCAGAAAGTGAACTGAAAAGTAGTGCAGTAAACAGGATTATTTTAAACATTCTTTGCTCCAAAAAATTAAAATATTAGTATAGTATTTCTTCTGTTGCAGACTTCTTATTCTGTAACATACCATTGTACAGTGGTCTCTCTATGGATGTTAAATATTTTTTGATAGCTTCTGATAGGTTGGACAATGTTGAAGCAATTCATCATGTGATCCGCGACAAATGATCTCCCCATCCTGAAAGACCAAAATAGTATCAGCATCTTCTATAGTACTGAGTCTATGAGCCACTGTAAAGGTAATCATTTCAGATTTAAGTTCCTGCAGGGCTTGTTGTATAAGCGCTTCACTTTTATTGTCAAGTGCAGAGGTTGCTTCATCCAAAATGAGAATATCCGGGTTCTTATAGAGTGCACGTGCCAATGCGATACGTTGTCTTTGGCCTCCTGAAAGGTTGTCTCCGCTTTCAGACAATATAGTATGAATACCATCTTCCAGTTTTTCTATAAACTCCATAGCGTAAGCTTTATGCAATGCCTCTATAACTCTTTTCTCATCTATTTCTTCCCCATAGGCAACATTGGCTGCAATGCTGTCATTGAAAATATAAATACGTTGTGTGACATATGAAATTCTTTGGTGTAAAGAGGCGAGTGTAAAGTCTTTAGTGTCACTGTTGTTGATAAGGATTTTCCCGGAACTCGGGTCATAAAAACGTACCAGTAAATTGACCAGGGAACTTTTGCCGGCACCGCTGTCACCTACCAGTGCAATGGATTCTCCCTTTTTGGCTTCCAGTGAGATGTTTTTTAATGCAGGTGTATTCGTATAGCTCAGTGAAACATTTTCTAAAGAAATAGTTTCAATCTCCTCTGTAAGTTCTTTTGTACCGGATGTAATACTAGGCTGAATAGCCAGAAGTTCATGCATACGGGTATTTGCTGTAATGGCATCCTGTGCTTGGTTGTATAATCCTGATAGCCGTTTTATAGGAGTATAGAGCATAAAAAGAGCAGTAGCAAAAGCAAAGAATTCACCTACAGACATATGTCCGTCTATGACTTCTTTGCCTCCAATATAAATTACTGTACCTATGGCTATAGAGCCCAGTATCTCCATGATCGGAGAGGTGAGGGCATTGGTTCTTATCTGTTTCATAATGAACCTGAAGACATTTTGGTTTTCTATAGAGAAACGCTGCTGTTCATAGTTTTGTGACGAGTTGGATTTTATCACTTCAATATTCGATAGGATCTCACCGAGCCGGGAAGTCATATCGGCTGTACTTTCCTGAGAAAGTTTGGAATATTTACGCATTTTTTTAGCAAGTCTTGAGAGAGGGAAAATAGCTAATGGCATAATGATGAGAAAATATAAAGCAAGTTTGGGATTCTCGTAAATGACATACCCTGTCAGGGCCAGTATGGTCAAACTTTCTCTGATAAGATTAGGTATGATGTTCGATACCACATTTTGTATACGGTTGATGTCGTTAGTGACTCTGGAAAGTATCTCTCCGGTATGTGTCTTTTTAAAAAATTCCATATCAAGGTAAGTAATATGCGATACGAGTTTATTCCGCAGCTTTCTGATTACATCCTGACCAATGTATGAGGTGTAGTACGTTTGTATATAGGCTCCTGTGCCTTTAAGGGTAAAAACGCCGACTAAAAGGAAAGGCATGAGTGTAAGCATCTCTCTATCTTTGTTGATAAAAACATCATCGAGTACAGGTTTAATGAGTTGTGCTGTTCCCGTAGTCCCTATGGCAACAGCTATCATTCCAAGAATAGCAAAGAAAAACTGTTTTTTATAGCCAATAAGATAAGGAAGATACTGTTTTAAAAGGTTTTTCATGATTAGGCTTTTTCCCAGACAGTACCATCAGCTGTATCCATGATGGCTATACCCATAGAAATGAGTTCATCGCGAATAGTATCAGAACGTGTAAAGTCTTTGGCTTTTTTTGCCTGGGTACGTTCTTCCAGTAGTGTTTCTATTTTCTCTTTGAGTGCTTCATCTACACCGATCTGAAAGTAGGAAAATGGTTCTTTTCCTCCAAATCCGAGAAGAGTCTCTATAAACTCTATGTTGGCAATAGTCTCTTTTTTGAGTGCTTTGTCTTTAGGATTGGCATCAAATTTTTCATTGGTTGTAGCTATCATTTCATCTATGACTGAGAGTGCTATTGAAATATTAAGGTCATCAGACATAGCATTCAAGAGAGATTGTTTAAATGCTTTATTTGTACTTGAACCTTTTCCTGGAGTTACACGTTTTTTAAGTCTATAGAGTTTATCAAGTCTCTTTTTGGCTGTAAGCAGATCCTCTTCATTGAAGTTGAAATCATTACGATAATGTACAGAGTTAAGGTAGTAACGCAACACTTCACCATCGTAGACTTTGAGTGCATCTTTAAGAAAAAAACTGTTACCCAGAGATTTACTCATCTTCTCCCCGTTGATCTGTACAAAACCGTTGTGCATCCAGTATTTGGCAAGTTCATGTCCTGTAGCACAGCGACTTTGGGCAGCTTCATTTTCATGGTGAGGGAAAAGCAGGTCTGCCCCGCCACCATGGATGTCTATGCTGTACTTTTCTGTACCTTCAAAGTATTTTTCTATCATGGCTGAACACTCTATGTGCCATCCCGGACGACCTGAAGAAAAAGCCGTATCAAAGCAGATGTCTTCCTCTCCTTTACATGCTTTCCAAAGTGCAAAGTCTTTAGGGTTTCTTTTTTCTGAAGTGTGTTCTACACGGCTTTGGTTGTCTTCATCATCACCTACCTGGTGTGAGATCTCTCCATAGTGTGCATCTTTGCCGGTATCAAAATAGACATCGCCGTTTGAGATGATATAGGCTACATCTTTGTCGATGAGTTTTTGTATCATTGCTTCGATAGCCTGAAGCGACTCAGTGGCTTTAGGTTCAATATCTGCTCTTTGTACTCCCAAGGCTTCCATCTCTTCAAAGTATCTATTGATGTAGTAAGAGGTGATCTCCTCCATAGATTTACCGCTTTCTTCCACTTTTTTGATGATCTTGTCATCAATATCGGTAAAGTTCTTTGCCAGTGTAACTTTGTAGCCTAGAGCCTTGAGTGTACGAGAGAGCAGGTCAAAGGCCAGAGAACTTCTTGCATGCCCCAGATGGGCATCATCATAGACAGTAGGACCACAGACGTAGATACTCGCTTCACCTTTACGTATGGGTTCAAAAGGGACTTTGATTTTTTGTACGCTGTCGTAGATCTGCATGCTGTTTTGACCTTTATTGTTTAGAATGCTGAAATTATAGCTAAAATCATCCTAAATAAATCCTTTTGTATAGTTTTAGGAATTTATTTTTTAATTTTTTAAAAATCATTAGAGATGTACCCTAAAGTCGAACTGACAGTGATTTGAGAACGGAGAGCTGCGGTTTTTTTCCAAGATAACCAGGGTTAAAATTCATAGCAGGAATCAACGTGGAGAATATAGATAAAGTACTTGAGAATAGATATACAAAAGAAAAAGTTGTATTGGCAAAACCAATAGACAACGAGATAGAGATATATGAGAACAGTATACTGATCACCGAAATTGACAAGGATGGTTATATTACCTATGCGAATCGTCGGTATATTGAGTTATCAGGTTTTTCCAAAAAGACATTGATCGGCTTACCTTATATTGTCGATCGCCATCCTGATATGCCGGAGGGACTTTTTCATGCACGCGATCAGATCGTTGCACAAAAAAAGATTTGGCGCGGTTATGTAAAAAGCCTTTGCAGAGATGGATCTTTTTATTGGACATTGACCTATATGCAGCCAAAATTGAATGATGAAGGTAAGATCATCGGTTATACACTTACGAGGAGACAGGCATATCCTGAATCGATCAAAGAAATGGAAAAAGTATATAACACATTACAAGGGGAAGAACATATAGGAGATCCGTTTTTTATGCGTGGAGAGCTGTTTCATGGTGAAGATTTGGCAACTCATGCTAATATAGTCGGATCTTAAGTCATTATCTGATAAATTCAACTATCCAGATATTGAGAAAATAGATGATCACTGAAAAAACGATCATCATTACAATAAAATAGAATGATTTTTTGGAGTTGATGATCTCCATAAACTTCTCTGTTCCTACCTCTTTCACTGTAAAGATAAAGAGCACCCATCCACCGATACTCCCGGCTAAAGCAAGTCCGGAAGGACCTAAAGGATGCATGAGTATAAGTGAAGAACTTACGCTTGCTATGAGAGAGTAGACGGCGATTTTTGCTGCTTTGAGGTGTCTGTGTGAAGCATAAAGAAAGAGTGAAAAGAGTTTCGCCAGTCCAAAAGGTAAAAGTCCTACCATATACATGCGCAGTACATTTACGGTCTCCAGTGTCTGAACCTGTGTAAATTTTCCTCTCTCAAAGAGCAGCCAGACAATGGGTTCTGCCAGTAAGATACCTCCGACCATAGCAGCACCCAGCAAGAATGCAAGTAACCAAAAGGCTTGGTTCAGGTTTTGATAAGCTGCATCTTCCTGACCGTTCTTAAGTGCTTTGGAGACAGAGGGGAAAAGTACTGTAGCTGTAGCAATGGCAATGATGGCAAGAGGGAGTTGAAAGACACGATTTGCATAAAAAAGATAGGAGACTGAACCTGTCATCAAAAATGTAGCCAAGAGGGTGTCAATAAAAGCAGAGATCTGAGGGGTGGAATTTCCCAATATACCCGGGAAAAAAAGAGATTGGAAATGTTTTTTCTCATCTTGTACATCTTTGTGTTTTCTATACTTCCATCCGCCTAAAAGAAGTTTATGCAGCTTAAATCTGTTTATGGTAACAAGGTGTGCAATGACTTGCAGTGTACCTCCTGTGAGTACAGCAAAACTGAGTGCATACGCTACAGTTTCAGGGTCCTCTTTCATATAAATATAAAGTGCCCCTATCATAGAGATGTTGAGCAGGGCTGTAGACATGGCAGTGGTTGCAAAATGTTCTTTATACTGCAGCAGTGTAGCCAAAAAAGTCACGATAAAGATAAGGTCAAGGTACCAAAAGTTTATGGCAGTGAGTGGTGCAGTATTTGCTATGAGCTCCTCTCCCCACCCCCATGCCAACAGTTTGGTAATGGGTTCGGGAAAGAACATGATGAGTAAAGAAAATGCCATCAAAAAAAGTAAGAACCGTAAAAATACAGCCGTAGCAAAAACCCCTTTATGTTTAGATGCGATGAAAGAGGGCATAAAAGCCTGTGTGAATGCACCTTCTGCAAAGATACGACGAAAGAGATTGGGTAACTTAAAAGCAACAAAGAACATATCACTCCATACCGAAGCTCCCAGTGCGGAAGCCATAAGTACATCACGTCCTAAACCTGTTACACGTGAAAAGAGGATACCAAAACTGTTGGTAAAGATGGATTTAAGTCGCATAATTCTCTTTAGTTGTTATTTTAAAGGTATTTTAACATAGATAAACCAAGCATTGCGACTTATCAGCAATATTGCAAAAAATGATAGATATTCCTGATCTGTTTTCAGGGATTGAACAGAATTTGCCATAAATCTAAATATAATGAATGAATATATTTACTATTTAACTGATTTATATATTGAAATACCTATAATAAAGTCCTTTGAATATCAGGTATGGTCTACATGGTACGATAATAAAATATACAAGGAAACAGAATGAGAAAAATTTTATGGATTGTTACTTTTGCTATGGTCATAGTGAATGCAAAAGATACAGTAGATGCAAAAACTTATATTAGTTCGATACACTCAAAACAGATAGAGGCAAAAGAACTTTATAAACTGATCAAAAAAGATGAAGACAATCTTTATATCGTTGATATTCGGGAGCCTGACCAGGTAGGACATGGAGAAATATTTCATTTAAATCTGGTAACGATCACCAGAGGGTATTTGGAGTTTAAGATCGAAAAAGAGATCCCCAATAAAGATGCACAGGTTGTGATCTACTGCTGTACAGGCAAGAGAGGGAATTTGGCTGCCAAAACACTGACAGATATGGGATATACCAATGTCGCTTCGCTCAAATGGGGTATCAGAGAGTGGGTAACAGAAGGCTATCCTCTTGATACAGTATATGGAGAGGTATTTTTAAAAGATATTAAACCGGCAGTTAAATAATATATGACAAGTTTGTCAATGTGGACAATATCTGGTTTGTTCAGTGTATAAGTATGATCGTAAATTTTAAAAAGTATTACAATATGACATATTTTTCAGGTTTTCAAAAAAAGTGTTGATATACTTTGATAATTAATTGATAAGGGTATGTCATGATAGTAGGTATAGAAGGGACAGTCGAACGAAAAGATCCCACTTTTGTGCATCTGAATGTAAATGGTATCATCTATGAAGTACAAGTATCGATCAATACTTCAAATGCTATCAAGGAAAAGAAAGTAAAGCTTTTTGTAACACAGGTCATCCGTGAAGATGCAAATCTTCTTTTTGGATTTATGGATACCAATGAAAAGAAGATGTTCGATACGGTACTTAAGATCAATGGTGTAGGTCCTAAAGTAGGGCTTGCTATCTGTTCAACTTTTACGCCAAGTACTTTTGCAAAAGTGGTAGCTTCCAAAGATGTAAGTATGCTTAAACGTGTACCGGGTATCGGTCCAAAAGCTGCGAGCCGTATTTTGGTCGAATTGGCTGATTTTATTGTTGATGGTAATGGAGAGAGTGGAAACTCTGGAGCATTGGGCGAAGCTGTAATGGCCTTAGAGAGTTTAGGCTTTAAAAAAGATGCCATCCAAAAAGCACTTTCCGGATGTTCGGGAGATACGAGTACCCTGGTCAAAGAAGGGTTGAAAAAATTACAAAGATTATAATCGTACTTAGATTTTATCTTTTTCTTGCCTTATAGTTATCGTCGGATAAGCAAATCCAAGATGATTATCTTTAAGAATTTTCATAATCTGATATATGATATATTCTTTTGTTGCTAGCCAGTTGTTCCAATCTACAGAACGACCGAAACAATACACTAAGATGTGAATATAAATTATACTCATCTGCTTCAGGTGGATATACCATCTTGAGGTAATCTGCCAATTTTCCATTAGGACCTTTTTTTAATTTTTATCACATTTTCTCACATTTTCTCACAATAACCCTTTTGGCACATCTTTGGCACATCTTAATGTTACAATGAAAATGCGTAAACAAAAGGAGAATTAATATGAAAAAGTTTACACTTTCTGTAGTAACGGTTTTGGCAATGAGTACATTTGCAGTAGCAGGTGGAGATATAGTACCAGTAGTTGAACCGGTAGTGGAGGCGCCGCCACCGGCAGCAAAGACAGGATTCTATGTAGGTGGGGCTATCAGCTTGATTCAGAATGATTTTAGATCTTGGTATTATTCTGAGTATTACAATGAAAATCGTACAATGGCGATAGGCAATACGGATCATATAGGAGGGATGCTGCAGGTCGGATATAAATTCAACCCTTATCTCGCAGTGGAGACACGCTACTGGATCGCAGGGGATGAAGATTGGCAAGATACAGAGAACTGGGGTGATAATGACACGTTTACAACAGAATTTGATGCAATGGGACTCTATCTTAAACCTATGTACCCTGTAATGGATGGACTGGATGTCTATGCTTTGCTTGGGTTCGATATTATGAATTATGATTTAACTGCAAAAGATGGGGATGGTAGTCCATATGCACATCGTAATTTTTCAGACACCGCTTTCTCGTGGGGCCTGGGCGCTTCCTATGCCGTCAATGACTCGCTTGCTGTCTTTGTGGACTATGTAAGACTCTATGATGATACGATCCAGGTATTCTATAATAGTGACGTCTTTGCAGATATCACTTCAGATACCTGTAACTTCGGTATTACATACAGTTTCTAAAACATTTCTGCCGCATTACGGTGCGGTAGAATTTAAATCGTCTTTTTTGATTATTATGAATTCAGTAAGGTGAATCCTTCTTTCTGCTTGTACTCTCTTTAATAAAAATCTTCTTTTGTATTGTCCTTTATATGTTTGTTTGAGATCAAACTTTTTATCACATTTTCTCACAATAACCCTTTTGGCACATCTTTGGCACATTTCAATGTTACAATGAAATTGCGTAAACAAAAGGAGAATTAATATGAAAAAGTTTACACTTTCTGTAGTAACGGTTTTGGCAATGAGTACATTTGCAGTAGCAGGTGGAGATATAGCACCGGTAGTAGAGCCGGTAGTAGAGGCAACAGCACCGGCAGCAAAAACAGGGTTCTATGTAGGTGGAGCTATCAGTTCGTTTAAAAATGACTTTAGAGCTCATAGTGGAGGGGATGGTTATGATGACACAATGGCACAAGGAGATACAGACCCTATTGGCGGGATGCTGCAGGTTGGGTATAAGTTCAATCAATACCTGGCAGTGGAGACGCGTTACTGGCTCGCAGGGGATGAGGAGTGGACAGATCTGGAGAATTGGGGAGATTATCCTTTCACAACGGAATTTGATGCAATGGGACTCTACCTTAAACCTATGTATCCGGTAGCGGATGGGCTGGATGTCTATGCTTTGCTTGGGTTTGCCCTTATGAATTATGATCTGACTGGAAAATATCCGGATGGTACTCCATATGCACACCGCAATTTCTCGGATACGGCGTTCTCTTACGGAGTGGGAGCTTCATATGCCATCAATGATTCATTTTCAGTATTTGCAGACTATGTGAGACTCTATGATGATGATATTAAAGTATTCTTCTACGGTGATGGAGAGTTTGATGCTGGAGAGATTACTTCTGATACCTTTAACTTCGGTATTACATACAGTTTCTAAAACCCTTCTGCCGCATTACGGTGCGGTAGAATTTAAATCGTCTTTTTTAATTATTATGAATGTAGTAAGGTAAATCCATTTTTACATATAGGTAGATTTTGATACGTAGTCAAATGTATGGCATAGTTATGATTTTTTTAGTAATATGACTGATATCTATAGTTATTATAATCCTCTAACCTCTTTTAAAGATCAATTCCTGAACTTCTTTTCCTATGGCTTGGGCAACTACGTTGCATTTTACGATAAAAAGAAAATAAACAGGACGATCAGCTTCCAGATAAAGACTTTCAAAATTTCCCATACCTTTGGCCAATACGATATCGGCACGATCAAAAATGGCTTTTGACTCTGCATTGGCCTCTTTAAGATCATATCCGGGAGTTGCAACGCCTGTATCAATAATATGAGCACAGTTTTTGAGTATCTGTGCTTCCTTCACTGTGACATCATTGATAATAGGTTTTCCCCTTACAAAATAATATACGTCTACATTGTAGCTCTTTTTGATCATTTCGATCAGTAGTTTGTCAAAGATATGTTCACCGACATTATCACCAATGAATACCAGCTCTTTCGCCTCTTTCAGTTCTTGTTCAAAATCAGCAAGATCATCTATGCCAAAAGAGCGATGAAAATGACTTTGGATCGTCGCATTAAGATCAAGCTGATTTTGTGCACCAAAGTCGATCACATTACCGATAGTAGCCAGTTTGATCGCCTCTTGGATTGTATGTACGAAATCTGTATTGACCTCAAGGGCAAGTTTGGTTGCATGTTCTTTTGCAAGTGCTACAGGATCAGCTTCACCGGTGATCTCTGAAATCATACTATAAATACTTTTAGCTATCTGTGGAGGTGTATGGTTTAGATCATGATCTATCAATAGTTGTGCAGTATGATCAAGAAGCGTTTTGCTTTTGTTATCATCTAGTCCAAGTAATTTAGATACTTTGAGTGTCTGATTCATGAGGCAGGTGATGCAGTCAGGTTTAATATTCACTTTGCACGTCCTTTTATTTTTTGTTATTGTATCACTTCTTGTTTATAAAAACAGTATCAGTAAAAAAGAAGATTTATAATGATATGCTTCGAAAATAAACAAGTTATGGAGTCATAGTATCAAACAGTTTTTACTTAAAATTTTATTTCTTTTTTATCTAACCTCCTCCTTTCTAAGTGCAACACATATACATACCGATGATGAGGCACATGCCGATACGTGTCAAGTCTGTGTCCTCGTGAAGGTTTTCCATAGTGCTGATGTACCAAACCTTGGAGTTGATATCCCTCTCTTTAATGCTGTTTATGATACGATAGAACTCACTTACAGTTACACTGCTACTTCTGTCTATAAAGGATATCGAAGCACTGCACCCCCTTCATATTGAACTTCTTATACACATTAACAACGATCAGTAATTATTAATATCAATGAAGGATAACTCTATGAAAAAAATACAAACTATACTTATGGCATCACTGCTTTTGATGAGTACATATGCTGATGATACAGTACTTAAATTGACGTATGAAACATTAGACTTTGATAACTCAAAGAAAAAAGACAAAGGAAAAAGAGTAGGTATTGCTTTAGACTATAAACAAGAAAACAGTCTCTATCAACTGCTCTATGAAAAAACAGATACGGATACATTTCAACCACCACTTACAAAAGATCTGAAAGTAGATAAATATTACTTTAAGTATACACGAAAACTAGATGCTGTACAGGCATTTAGTCTAAGTTATGCAACCATTGATGATAATCTTATGAAAGAGACAGATGGTGGGCATATCTATGGGCTTGGTTACTGTTATGATGATTTTGGTTTGACACAGTATTTGAGTGATTATAAACATTTTAATGTGTATCAAACTGAAGCTAAATACACGTTTAAAAAGCAGTTTGGTGAAGTAAAAACCAGTGCAACCATTTTAGGAAAATATATTCATCTACAAGACAAAGGGAGCAATGATTTCAGTAAAAATGCCAAAGAGAACTACTTTACTCCAGGTGTGAAACTTCATACAGACTATAAGGGATATCATTTTGGGATGGGAGCATTTTTCGGAAAGAGAATTTTTGCTGTAATGAATAATGGATTTAAGGTACAACACCATGCGATGGAGTTTAAAGAGACCTATATGTGTGGTATAGGTAAACATTTTGAGCGGGGTGACGTACATTTAAAATATGTATACCAAAAAGCATCTGAAATACCTATACACAATGACAATGTCAAAGTACAAAACATCATTTTACAAATAGGGTATCATTTTTAGAGGTACCCTATATTTACCAAATACTATATCCAAATTTTATATTTAATGAATTGTGCAGATCTTCATCATCGATCTCATGACTATAGGAGAGTGTGGTAAACCATTTTTTATTTATTTTATAAAATAGTGTACTCATGATAGAGTTTGCAGCATGTTCAGTGGTAAACTTACTTTGGGCATAGCTGTATGCAATATTGGCATAAAAATGGGATGTAAAATAGTAACCGGTCCCTATGTAGAATGTATTCGTATTCCGGAGGGGGGTGATAGTTTGTTCATCATTGATAAATGTATGACTTACACCAGTAAAAATTGAAAGTGATGATTGTGGATAGTAGGTCAATGAACTATAAAATGTATAGTCTGTTTTGTTGCCGATAAAATCATAAGTTGGTAATTTTACCCCTAGTCCAAGACCAAGTTTTAGAGATTTTGTAAGCTTGAATTTTCGTTTGATCTTGAGGGTAGTGTCCTGCATACCATTGTCACTGTCAGTTTTAAAATAACCAGTTCTTAGAGAGTAGCTCCATGTATTATGATAATAGGTTATTTGTACTTTTGTAGTATATTGTGTATCTCTTCCAATAAGATCTTCATTGTTACTAAATCCATAACCAAAGCTGATATCTAAACCATCATTATCTTTCTCTTCCGGAAGTTTTAATGTATTGGTTGAACATCCTTGAGAGTCAACTTCATCTAAAAAAGGAGTGTCTATACATTGATCTATAGTGTCAGGCACACCATCCATATCTTGATCTATTGTTGATTGGGCACTGCTTAGTGAGTGTAGTGTTAGCCAAAGTAAAAGTATTCTAGTCATCTTCATCATGTTCATCCTCAATATTGTCTTCTGTTTCATTTTCAATATTTTCTTCTGTTTCATTTTCAATATTGTCTTCAGCTTCATTTTCAACACTCTCTTCAGTTTGATTTTCAACGCTCTCTTCTGTTTCAGTTTCATTATTAGTATGTAGAAGAGAGTTGCTATGTTCTTTTCTCTGAGTTTGTTGTTTCAAAGGATGTCGTTTTGTTCTTTGGGTTAACTCTTTTAATGCTTTGTCCGCATGTTTACTTTTTGTGATAGACTTAAGTTTCTGTAAAGCTTTTATCCGTTCTTCTTCCTGCATCTGTATAATTTCATTTTTAAAGGCATTCATCAGTTTAAATCGTTCTTGCAGAGGAGCTTTTTGTATCGCTTCGATCTGTGCATCAATATTCGCAAAAAGAGATAAGCTGAACAATATGAGGAGTAAAGGTTTTAAAATTATATACTTCATATTAATTTCTCTGTAAGATGTTTAAAATCTAATTTGATAGTTGTTCCTCTACCTTCTTGCGTCTCAATATCTATGTCAATGTTCAATTCGGTGACGAGTTTTTGTACGATATGCAGTCCGAGTCCCAAACCTCTCTCCTGCTCCTTGTAATAGCGCTGAAGGACTTTATCGATATTTTTAATGCCTTTGCCTGTATCTTTAATGATGATCGTGTTTTCCTGGATTGTAAGCTTGACTTCACCATGGGGTTTGTTGTATTTTGCAGCATTGCTCAAAAGGTTATCCAAAATCCGTGTAAGTAGGTCTTTATTGGTTATTTTAATTAAATCATGATGTTTTTCATAATTGAAAGTCAGTTTTGGATAGATATTATGTATAAAGTTCAGACGTTCTTTGGATAATTCTGCTATATCTATTTTTTCATTTTGTGAAGGTGAATGATGTAAAAAACTTTTAAGATTATTTTGTAACAGCAAGATAGTATCGAGACTGTGTGAAACTCTATTGATAAAAGGGTCATCTCCATTTTCTTCCTGAAACATTTTCATGTTCAGGACTATAGAAGTAATAGGTGTATTAAAATCATGTAAAATATCTTTGATGAATTCATCATTCAATTTCAATGCCTGCCGGATGGGTTTGAGACTGTAAAAAGTAAAAAAGAGGGCTATACCGAACAGTAACAGTGTTGCAAGAATGAATTTGATCCAAAGAACACGTTTTATCTGTTGCATATCAGAAAGAAAGTTTTCAAAAGGATAAGAGATCTTGATATAGAATTTTTTGGATTTTGGAATGGAGAAATAGGCATAAAGTCCGTTATCATCATGGAGTTCATTATGTTTTGTTCCTTTTTTGGGGGCAAAATCAAAAATGAACTGTTCACAGTTCATGGTATAACTGCAGACTTGCATCGTTTTAAAAAGGTCTTGTCTGTATTCTCTTTTTTGTGTATGGTAAAGCTCCGTGAAAAGCAGGACCAGCAGTATTTCAAGCAGAGAGAAAAATACCAAAAAGTTTTTAAAAAGTGACTCTTTTTCATATCTTTTCAATAATATACCCTTTGCCTCTGATATTTTTTATTTCAATATTCAACCTCTGTTTTATTTTGGTGATCGCTACACGCAAAGCAGTATCAGAAGCATTTTCAAAACATTCATAGAGTTCATCTTTTAAAACAACAGAACCGCATTGAGATAAAAGTTTGGTAAAAATTTCATACTGTACATTTCCAATATCTATGATAACCCCGTCTTTTCGCAGGACCTGTGCTTCCTGATCATATTCAATACTACCGTAGGAGAGGCTGTTGTTTCTGAATTTCGCTTTCAGTCGTATGAGCAACTCCTGCGGATCAAATGGTTTCTTGATGTAATCTATAGCTCTCAGATTGAAACCTTGTGACATGGAGTGCATATCGGTAAGGGCAGTAATAAAAATAGTAGGAGTATTGTCTTCGGCATGACGCAGTGCTTTTAAAAGTTCCAAACCGCTTCCATGGGGTAAATTAATATCGAAGAGATAGAGATCATATGTATTTTTAAAGCTTAACTCCTCAGCCTCTGCCATGCTCAGTGCAGCATCTACACTATACCCCTCTCTGCTAAGAAAAAGCTGTAAAGTTTCACTAAGTATATGGTCATCTTCAAGTAATAGCAGTTTCATTCTTTAATACCTTTATATATTCATATTTTATCATAAGATTGAAATTTTTTTAATAATTTTACAGAAAGAAGTCTTATGGATGATATTTCCACAGTAAGGTCCTGAGTTTGTATTGGAAAATAAGTGATACAAGCAGGGGATAAACCCCCATTTGCTGAAGAATCACTTTTATTTGAAGGGTCAATCTCCATTAGGTCCGTTATGACAGTCATAACAGCTTACTTGATGTCCTTTAGGGAAGTTTTTCTGGTTACCTTCAACTGAGAATGATCTGCTTGTCCATGTTTTGGAAAGAGCTGAACCTCTATAGTCCTGTCCGTGACATGCTTTACACTGTGCAGGATCATTTTCTGCTACATCTTCATGATCTCCTATCCATGACTGTCCCACCGAGTGCATACCGTGAGGTCCTTTATTGGTTGTTTTCGGTGTGGTCGTATGACAGGCTGTACATTCACCGATCGTTCCGGAGTGACCTTGGACACCTTCACTTAAGAGGTTGTCTGCATTATGTGCAGGGTAGATAGCATGTGTTGCGCCATGGCAGGCTTCACATTGAAGATCACCGTGTCCTGTACTGAATCTGTATAGGCTTACACCTGCAACCGGTGTATCAATGTTTGTAGCGAATCGTGTGTCGATCACATGTCTTAAGGTATTGGTTGCCGGATCTATGGCAGATGTTTCCTGCTTTCCGTCATGGTGACAGGCTTGACAGTTTGGTTCATCAAACCATCCTTCTCTGTTCTTGTCACCTACTGCATGCATCGTACCATGGCAGCTTTGACACTGCATTTGTGAACTGCCATCCGGATTTTTTGCATCGCCCATCGCACCTCTTAGACATTCTGTTTGTGCACCGGGATGACAAGCATAACATGAACTTCTGTTGTTACTGTCTCCCAGTTTCATACCGCTGATCGGATCAGTTACATCAGCATGTTTGGAGTGAATCGCTTCTGTAAATGCTTTAAGTTCCAATCCTACACCAGGCAGTGCATTTGATTTGTGACATGCCACACAGAGTACAGGTGTTCCTCCCAGCGCAGTAGCTTCCAATCCTTTGGAATCGTAATTGTATCCTTTGGCTTCCAAATCAGTTAAATTTTTACTTACTGCATCCGGTTCACTCTCATCATGGAGACGTAAAATGTTGTATTTGTAGTCTTTTTCCAGATCAGCATTGTTTACCCAACCAGCATTTGGTTTAGCATCATTTGTTGCACTTGTACTTGCGTGACATCTTTTACAGTCCATCTCATCACTGACCGGAAGTACTGTTTTTACTTCAGCAAGTATTTTGCCTGTACTGTCTTTTGCCACTACTTTTACAAGCGGATAGTAGTTTTTAGTTCCATCATCATTATACGGAGAGATAGGTATACCTTCTGCTTCCCACCACTGGTGAACAGTATTAAATGTCATAGGTGCCGGTGTTGTACTTGACATTGGGTTACCTGTAAGTCCTACATCTGGTTGGAGTGTTGCACCAAAGAGATCTGTTGCATAGTCCCAGAAATTGGTTTTTTCTGTACCATCTGTAGTTTTAAGGCTGGTGGTATTTATTTTTCCATCTGTGCCTTGTGTAGATTCATAGGTAATGGTGATACCGGTAGTGATAAGGTCCCCATTTTTATCCTTGATCTGTGCATGTAGGTTATTGTATGGAGGAAGTACTGAAAAGACAGAGAAATCATTTCCATCCATGCAGTGCATCCCAAGGTCATTCCATGCCGTAAGCATATAATCACCTGTGGTATTTGTATCTACAGGAGGTGTTGTATCATTGTCATCATCATTATTGTCATCGTCATCGTCATTATCATCGTCATTATCCTGTCCATAGTCATCATCATCAATGTTGGGGATATGGTCATGATCATCATCTTCATACATATCTATGATGCCGTCACCATCTGTATCCAAAGGATCATTCTCATCAAGGACAATTTGAGCATCTGAAGAGGAAAGAGGGGTGACAAGAGGTGTATCTTTGACATGATCCCCGTCTATATCATCGATTTCATTTATGGACATGGGAAGATCAATATATCCTAAGTCAACTTCATCTCCTTCAACTTTGATGATAATACTTTGATTGCCTTTCTGGTCATCAAATTTAAGGGCTGTTATAACTTTATTAAGCGGATCATCTTCATTGGTCGTCATGATCAGTCTACAGTTGGTATTTTTGGGTATTTCCAGTGTAAATGGGTGTTTGTCTGTTTCATTTTGAACAGACTGTGTTACCTTGTAAATGTCATTGTCGCAAAAGGCTTCAATTTTTGTTCCGGGTACAGTACCAACTATCTGGGAAGTTTGCACAGTGCTGCTGCCTGAACCTCCACCGCCGCAAGCCGCGAGAAAAGGTATGGCAGTTAAACTTAAAAGTATGGATTTTTTTTGCATTTTGTTCTCCTTTTAATAGATAAAAGTATATTGGAAACAGCGTTACTTGTCTGTTATAGAAGTGTTAGCGGAGTGCTAATTGTGTGATCGTTTTTTGGGAGATTTATGATCTTTTGTTTAATACTCTTTTGGCAGAGATGAATTTCTCGGCATAGTATCCATGATACAGAGGAGAGATAATGATCCCCTTCTTTTTTGATGCAGCATGAATGAATTTTCCATTACCGAGATAAATACCGACATGGGTAACGGGGATACCGCGTTTTTTGTCAGTAAGAAAGAAGAGCAGATCACCTTTTTGAAGACTGTTCCTGTTTACAGGAGCCCCTTTTTTAGATTGGGCATAGGCGGTTCTCGGTAAGTTGATGTTGTGTTTTTTGTAAAGGTACTGTACGTAGCCTGAGCAGTCAAACCCTTCGGGTGAAGTACCGCCCCAGACATATTTCCCGCCTTTGAAGAATTTGGCATCTTTGAGAAGCTGCTGTCGGTCTCCTTCCGACATATGATAGACCTTTCCTGCTTTTTTTGCTGCCTTTTGGGCATTGGCTATACGTTCGGCTCTTTTTCTTGCCGCCTCTGCCATGCGGGCAAGGTTCTCTGCTTTGTGAAGTTCATTGTAGATAGCCTGAAGGGAGTACTCGGTAGCTTTTTGGTTGATACAGGCATTTTCGGTATGTTCGATATTTTTACTGTGTATGACTTTGCCTGCTTTATCGGTTACTATAAATATGTTCCCGTATGTAAATGATATGGCTACTGTCCACATAAAAAGTTTTTTGAACACAATACACTTCTTTTTTTGAATTAATACTCTCTATAAGTATAGCATAACTCATTCCAATAGTGTACCTTAATGCCGTGTCCCACAGAAGTTTGCATCACAGCCATGTACTTTTCCAGAAAACTTTGAATTGTTGATCAAGAATTTCAGTAGACGTTTTTTTCGTTTTTTAAAGAGAGGACTTTTTAAGTTTTTAATCGCTTTTGGTTTGTTTTTGTGAATAGATAAAAGTTTCCCATCCTCCTCAAAATAGAATTCCCAGTCATCATCATCTATCTGTTTAGCAGCATAAAATGGAGTCCCATGACAGGGTGTACAGAGTTTCGTAAAGGTACGAAAGGCTGTTGTATCATACTTTTCAGCAGCGCTTAGGAGGGTAGATAGACTTGAAGTAAGAAGTAGTAGAGCTATTGTTTTTTTCATAATACAACCTTTAGTTATGATAAATATTTTATGAATTATGTCATAGCAGTGTGTAGTGTTTGTGTAGTAGCAAAAACCTCTGAATAAGTCTGGGCCAGGCACGCACATTCAGGGCTGGCCATACTGATTTGAACGGGTGTGACGACATAGAAATGGAAAGCTGGTTTTGTCCGGAAGATATGCTTTAAAAAGGTGATTTTTCATAAAATATCTGTTCGACTTAGCTATAATATCGTTATGAATAAAAACATCGTCATTATAGGAGGAGGAGCAAGTGCATTGATGCTGGCTTCTTTGCTTCCCAAAAATACTGTTACTATGATAGAAACCAATGCCAAACCAGGAGCTAAAATTTTGGTTTCGGGTGGAGGAAAATGCAATATTACCAATGCACTGATGGGAACGCAATATTATCTCGGGGATAAAGCATTTGTACAGCACGCATTGAGATCTTTTAATGAAAAAGCACTTATCAAATGGCTTGAGAGGCAGAATCTTATGCCCGTTCTTCGTAAGAAGACGCAATATTTTTGTCAAAATTCAGCCAGGGAACTTTTGGATATTTTGCTCAAAGAGAGTAAAAAACAGAAAATACTGACAAATGAAAAAGTGTTAAATGTTTCAAAAAGAGATGATGTTTTTTATGTGAAAACAGATAAACGGACAGTGACAGCAGATATTGTTGTTATAGCTTCCGGAGGCTTGAGTTTCCCTAAGCTTGGGGCAAGTGCAATAGGGTATGAGATCGCAGAATGTTTTGGACACAGTATTGTCAAAACGGCTCCTGCTTTAGTAGGCTTTACAGTACAGAAAGAGCAGTTCTTTTTTAAGGAACTAAGCGGTGTTTCTACAGAAGTGGAGATAAAAGTAGGGGATAAAATGTGTAAGGGATCACTGTTGTTTGCCCATAAGGGAATCAGCGGACCGGCCGTATTGGATGCTTCACTGTATTGGGAAAAAGGAAGAATAGAGATCGATTTTTTACCAGGGTTTTCATGGAACGGCTTAAAAGGCAGTAAAAAACAGATAAGTTCACTTTTACCGATGCCAAAACGCGTTACTAAGGCATTTTTGCTACAATTTGGTATCGAAGATAAAATGGGATCTAAATTAACATCAAATGAATGGGCACTGCTCCAATCGCTTCATCACTATATTTTTGCACCTGCAGGAACTTTTGGTTATTCAAAAGCAGAAGTGACAAAGGGTGGTGTCTGTACAGATGAGGTGGATGCCTGTACGATGATGAGCCGTAAGGCAGACGGACTTTATTTTATCGGGGAAGTACTGGATGTGACGGGGAGACTTGGGGGTTATAATTTTCAATGGGCATTTTCAAGTGCCTATATATGTTCGAAAAAAATAAGGGGAGAAATATGAGGATAAAAATTTTACTTGCGGCAGTGTTTGCTGTTTTATTAAGCGGATGTGTCGATACGCCGGATGCAGAGGGGTGGAGATCATCGCAGAAAAATGAGTTTCTGAAGATACTGAAAACAGATAAATATGCTTCGATCTGTGATCAGCAGGCACTGTATGCAAAAGTAAAAGAGAGTAGAAATTCCAGGCTTATGACCCAGATGCTTGTAGCCTATACCAACAACCTTGCGAATGGCTGTATCGATCTTCAAAGTTTCCAGGCATCCCAGCATGCAAAAAAAGAGAGAAAGATAGAGACACATTATGAAACCTATATACAGAAAGTAAGCAGAGCCGATCTTATGATGAAGCTGAGAGCAGGGCAGAGTATTGAACAGATTTTAAAACCTTATGTTCCTCAGTATGAGCAGTTCAATGCACTGATAAAAAGATATGCCCTGTTAAGAACAGATACCCGGATTTCAGCCGATATACTTCGCAAGATCCGACTCAATATAGAAAGAGTAAAGCTTATGAAATCAGGTCTCGGAGAGAATTATGCTCTGATCAATATTCCTGAATTTGTTGTCCGTATTATCGAAAAGAAAAAAACAGCAGTAGCTATGGCGGTCGTAGTGGGTAAAACACGTCTGCAGACACCAATATTCAGTGCAGACCTTCAATATGTAACGTTAAATCCCCAATGGAGTGTTCCTGACAGTATCGCCAGAAATGAGATTATCCCGAAATTGATAAAAGATCCGAATTATTTGACAAAAAAACGTATGGTGATACGTTCATCATATGATCTCAATTCGAAAAAGTTAACTCCAGGTTCTGTAGATCTGGAATCCTATGTAGGAGGAAAAGGTGATGTACCGTTTAAATTTATAGAAGTACCTTCTGTACGAAATGGTTTGGGACGTGTAAAGTTCATCTTTCCGAACAGACACTCTGTCTATATGCATGATACACAGTCAAAATACCTCTTTAAACGTAAAGTACGGACTTACAGCCATGGATGTGTAAGACTTGAAAAGCCGATTGTGATGCTGAAATACATCACAAAGCACTATACATCCCAAAATCCTGAACAGGTGAAAGAGTGGTATGACAGTCTCAAAACACATCATCTGGCATTAAGCAGGAGATTACCTGTGCATACTGCATATTTAACTGCATATGTAGATGAATGTAATGATCTATTGATCTTTAATGATATTTATGGCTTTGACAAGTCACAAAAACTTAATTTTAAAATAACGGTGGAACATGGCATCTAAAGAGATACAGTATAAAGAACATATGTTTCAACTCTCCTATGAGTTGGTGAACCCTTCACAGGATGATGCACTCCTCGTACTGCATGGATGGGGAAGTAACAAAGAGATCATGAAACAAGCCTTCGGTAAGTTTTTGCCGGAGTATAAACACATCTACCTTGACATGCCGGGTTTTGGTAAAAGTACCAATGATATGATCCTGACCACTGAGGATTATGCCAAGATAGTACAACGTTTTTTAGATGAACTTGGTATTGCACCTGCCATAGCCATGGGACACTCTTTTGGGGGAAAAGTCTCAACACTGCTTAATACACCTTGTTTGGTGCTTCTTTCTTCGGCAGGTGTGGTCACAGAGAAACCCTGGTCAGTGAAGATCAAGATCGCTACCTTTAAACTCCTCAAACCTCTTGGTATGAAAAAGATACGTGAACTTTTTGTAGCACCGGATGCACAGGGTATGAGCCATGAGATGTATGAGACGTTTAAAAATGTAGTGGATGAAGACTTTGAGGCCAGTTTTGCCAAAAGCAAAAGCAAGGCACTGTGTTTCTGGGGCAAAGAGGATACTGCAACACCGCTTTATACGGGAGAGAAGATCGCCGGGCTCATAGAGAACAGTAAGTTCTATCCGCTGGACGGTGACCACTTCTTTTTCTTAAAACACACTGCTTTCATCGCAGAGACTATTACTGAACAATGTAAGGATAATCACTAAATGTTACTGCTCAATATACTTTTTTATACACTTTTTATTTTGGCTATGGGTTACTATGCGATCACCAATCTTCAATGGTACAGCTATAAACTTGAACGTGTCATATTCCACCATACCAAGACATGGTGGCACTTTGCTTACTTCTTGGTACCGTTTGCACTTTATGAACTGGTAAGCAGTACTTCCGATTATGGTTTTGTAGTGGTCCTTGTCTATTTGGCAGTACTGTTCCGGTGGTACAGAGGACTTGACAAGCCATTGGTGTGGACGGGAAGGGTCAAACGCTTCTTTGCTGCGATGCTTCTTTTCTCTGTCTTTATAGTGGTAGTGTTTCATCACTTTGCCGTGATCCTTCCTATCTTCCTGGCATATTTCATTTCACTTTTCATTGAAAAGATGCTTTTTAACGGTTTTAAGGTCAAAGCACAAAAGAAGATAGAAGGAATGGAAGATCTGACAGTAGTGGGTATTACTGCGAGTTATGGGAAAACAAGCATCAAAAATTATGTGGAGCATCTTCTTAAAGCGAAGTACAGAACCTATGCAACACCGCGTTCTGTAAATACACTGGGCGGTGTTATGAAAGATGTCAATGATGATCTGCCTGAAGATACAGAGGTCTATGTTGTTGAGATGGGTGCCAGAGGTGAGGGTGACATTGCTGAGATCACTACTTTTGTAAACCCTCAGTATGTAGTCGTGGGCAAGATAGGACCGGCACATATTGAGTACTTTAAGACTATGGAGAATATCCGTAATACCAAAATGGAGATACTTCAAACTGAAAGACTCAAAGAGGCATGGATACACGAGAGTGCTATGGTGAAACCAGAGTCAAATGTACATACCTTTGGAAGCAAAGAGAACCTGGATGTAAGATCAGGTGTACCTGCACCGGAATTTGTCATAGAAGATGTAGAAGCTACACTTGATGCAACAAGCTTTACGCTGAACGGTGTACGTTACTCTGCAAGTATTCTGGGTGCATTCAATGCCATGAACCTGGCTGCTGCAGTACTGGTAGCAAAAGCATTGGGACTGACCGATGAAGAGATACAAAAACAACTCTCCACACTCAAACCTGTAGATCACAGACTCCAGCGTATCGATGCAGGTGGTAAAGTCATTCTTGATGACAGTTTCAATGGAAACATAGACGGAATGATGGCTTCATTTGACCTGGTATCTACCTATGAGGGCAGAAAAGTGGTGATCACTCCGGGGCTTGTTGAGGTAGATGATGAACTGAATATTCAGGTAGCCAAACGTGCCAATGAAGTGTTTGATCTGGTAGTCGTTACAGGTGATCTGAACTATGCCATCTTCAAAGAGCATGTCGATGCAGACAAGTTGGTCAAACTTGCGAGTAAAGCTGAGATGGAGACGATGTTGGTTGAGCAGACAATGCCGGGAGATCTCATCTTGTTTGCAAATGATGCACCGTCTTTTGTTTAACTTTCTTTTGTCTCTCCTTGTTACTTTTTCTTTTTTGTACTACGACAAAAGAGAAAGAAGTAAGCAAAAAGAAAAAAACGTAAAGAACTGACGTATTTTAAAAATTGCCTTGATTATTTAAGCTTAGATGTATTAACGTTGCTACCTGCTATTTCCCCATCTTCTTAAAAAAGAGTTCATGATTTGGACTTTTGATGGTAATACCGTCTATCCCGTATTTTCTATCTTCTCTTACAGAAAACCCCTCTTTGAGTGTTTCATGCAGTCGTTTGCTTACCCAGTTGTGGATTGGCTCCCTGCATGCCATTTTGGTTGAGATGAGTACCGGGGTTCTCATATTGCTATTGGAATTTTTTTTCAGTGCTCCGCCTATACGGTTGCATCCGTCAAATCCGCTGAGTTTCATTTTGTTCATATCAAAATCTAAAATGGCTCTTGCCTTACGTACTTCTTTGCCATCCATCACGCGCAGATGCCAGTTCCCGTTGAGTTCGTCAGGGTCAATATGCTTTGTCTCAGCCGATACCTGACAGGTCAATAAAGAAACCAAAGCGGTGATAATAACTATTTTTCTATAAAGCATTCAAAAACTTCCTTAGGGGATATTTTTGATATTATATTGCAGATTAACCAACGGAGCATAAATGAGATCGGTTTTTTTATTTTTTTTATTTTTGACTGCACTTTTCAGTCAGGATATCCAACTTACGCAAAAACAGGCAAACTATATCGCCAAAAAAGTATGGCAGAATGAAGGTGCGGGAAAAGACAAATATTTGATATGGTGGAACAAAGGTGAAGATTTTGCTTCACTTGGCATAGGGCATTTCATCTGGTTCCCAAAAGACCATACGGAGCGTTTCAGAGAGGTTTTCCCTATGGTGGTGGAATTTATGCAGAAAAA
Organism: uncultured Sulfurovum sp.; assembly: GCA_913055205.1. Taxonomy (GTDB): domain Bacteria; phylum Campylobacterota; class Campylobacteria; order Campylobacterales; family Sulfurovaceae; genus Sulfurovum. The sequence goes on from CAJXJN010000005.1 coordinate 48,102, forward strand.
AGGTGTAGAGATGCCAAAATGGCTTACTCCTGAAACAGATCTTCCCTGGCAGACGAAAGAAGCGTTCTTCAGAGCAAAAAAAGCCAAAACCAAACAGTATATGGAACTTTTTCATTTCCTTAAAAGAACCATGCCTTACCAGGCAGAATTCATGGCAGACAGGCTCAGTAAAGCACTCCCCCAAATGCTGGAGAGCATAGAAGATGAGAAAAAAGCAGATGTCATTCAAAGACGTTTTTATGAAGTGATGCATAACAAAGACGGAAGCATTAATGAAAGAGGTCTTTATGTGCTTCTGGACTATACCAACTTCAAAGGAGAAGGTACACTTAAAAGTGAACGCTACAAAGGGCAGGGGTGGGGATTGCTGCAAGTACTTTGGAACATGGATGATAAGGAGCTCAACAAGCAAAAAGCTTTTGCTGAGTCTGCTAAAAGCATGCTCTCAAGACGTATTAAAAATTCCCCTCCTGCCCGTGGTGAAGAGCGTTGGAGAAAAGGGTGGAATGTGAGGCTTGATACATATTGGAAGTAATCTTGACAATTTCTCTGCAAGTAGCTAAAATAGTACTAAAAAAGATACTAAAAAGGATATAAAAAATGACACAAATTTTAGCAAACTATACAGCAAGTATCTCTGAACTGAAAAAAAGTCCCTCTTCTGTCATAGAAGAGGCACATGGTGAGACAGTGGCTATTTTGAACCATAATAAGCCCAGTGCCTATTTGGTTCCCAGTGATGTATATGAGAATATGATGGATATTCTGGATGATTACTATCTAATGAAAGAGGTAGAAGAGAGATTAAATGATGGACAAAAGCCTGTCAAGGTCAATATAGATGAGCTATGAGCTTCATTTTAAACCTAAAGCACTTAAAGAGTGGAAAAAACTTAATCATAGTGTAAAAGAGCAATTTAAAAAAAAGCTAAAAGAACGATTGGAACAACCAAAAGTTGTAAAAGACAGGCTTAAAGGGTATGAAAGTATCTACAAAATAAAATTACGAAGTGTTGGCTATAGATTAGCCTATGAAGTAAAAGATGAAGAGGTAATTGTGTTGGTTCTGGTTGTAGGCAAAAGAGAGAACAATAGTATATATGATAATCTAAAAGCAAGAAGTGAGTAGATGGAATTGCAATTTTCTTATTATTTGGACCGGATCTCAAAATACAGCGGATATCTAGCAGCCATCCTGGTAGTTATCCTCTCACTTTTAGTAGCCTATGATGCAGGGATGCGTTACCTGTTCTCTGCCGGCTCCATTGCTTTGCAGGAAGTAGAGTGGCATCTTTTTGATGTGATTTTTTTACTTGGTCTTACCTATGCGCTTAAACATGACAAACATGTAAGAGTAGATATTTTCTTTGAGCGTTACAGTCCCGATACAAAATCCATAGTACAGATACTCTCTATGCTTCTACTTGTTGTGCCTTTTTCACTTTTGTTCTTGAATGATGCGTTTGATATGACGTATCAGAGTTATGTGCAGCATGAAGTCTCTTCTGATCCCGGGGGATTGACGCATCGTTGGCTCATTAAGGCTATGTTGGTGGTGGCTTTTGTGTTGTTGCTTCTTCAGGCTGTGAGTGAAGTGCTTAAAGCGTATCATCGGTTAGAGAATAAGATGGCACTCATCAAAACCCTCGTAGGTATAGCCCTTGTGGCTATACTCATTTATATGGCGTGGTTTAACCGTATGGCATTTTGGTTTGATCCGGTATTCCTCATGTTCGGTTTGGCTTTGGTTTTACTTATGGCAGGCTTTCAGGTAGCCTTTGTCTTTGCAGGAGTGGCACTCTTTTTTGCTCTCATAAGTGATGAAGTAGGCTTGGGAGTACTTGAGATGCTTCCTTACAGGACCTACGGCATTATGGGTAATGTTACGCTGATGGCTGTACCGCTTTTTATCTTCATGGGGCTCATTCTTGAAAAGTCCAAGATGGCAGAGAATCTGCTTAGTTCTATGGGGAAACTTTTTGGGCAGGTAAGGGGCGGTTTAGCTATTTCTGTGGTGCTTGTGGGGGCTATTTTGGCAGCGAGTACAGGTATAGTAGGAGCTTCAGTGGTGATGATGAGCCTTATTGCTCTGCCTTTGATGCTGAAACACCATTACTCACCTGCATTGGCTTCAGGGAGTATTGCAGCGAGTGGAACACTGGGACAGCTTATCCCGCCGTCCATCGTCCTCATTGTTCTGGGTGATCAGATGCACCTTTCTGTGGGTGACCTGTTTAAGGCGGCAGTCGTACCGGGACTGCTGCTTATTATCCTCTACATTATTTATATTTTACTCATTGCATATTTCAATAAAGAAGTTGCACCTGCTATTGTTTCAGACGAGCCATACGCTAAAGTGGTCAAAGAAGCGGTTAAAGCCATCATCCCGCCGCTTTTACTCATAGGGGCAGTGTTGGGGTCGATCTTTGCGGGGATCGCATCTCCTACAGAATCGGCGGCTATTGGGGTGCTTGGAGCTATGGGATTGGCTGTATTTAACAGAGCTTTCTCCTTTGATCTTGTGCGTTACGCAAGCATAGAAACCGTTAAGCTCACCGCGATGATCTTCATGATACTCATAGGAGCAACAGCATTCTCACTGGTATTTAACGAACTGGGTGGAGGAGACATGGCACTGGAGTTCTTTACAGGAGATATAGGAGACAAATGGACATTCATCCTCATAGCAATGCTTGTCATCTTCTTACTGGGATTCTTCATAGACTTTATCGAGATAGCCTTCGTAGTTGTACCTATCTTGGTACCTATCGTGGCATCGTTTGGTATAGACCCGGTATGGTTTGCCATTCTCATCGCGATGAACCTGCAAGCCTCCTTCCTCACCCCACCTTTTGGATTTGCGTTGTTCTATCTCAAAGGAGCAGCAGGGAACAAGGTGAGTACGGGAGCTATCTATAGGGGTGTGGTTCCGTTTATCTTGTTGCAAGTGTTGGCGTTGGGGATCATTGTGTTATTCCCGGAACTGATCTATCTGTTTGGGAAGTAGGTGGGTGCGAGTAGCGTCCAAGACAACGTTTGATTTGAGAAACAAGGTAAATTAATGGCTTTAATATTTGAATTTTTATGTATCTCTATGCGACACTTAAAAGCTCGATATTTTCCGTTTATTACCTTGTTTCTCCTCCTAGGTTTTATTATAAGCTATATTATTTAAAGTATAATTTTTCAGTACTACCTTTACCAAAATATTTTTCATATTCTTGGGCAGCAAATGAGTCCATCATTCCTGATATATAGTCAGTTATAATACGGTCTTTACAATCATGAATTGTTCTTAGTTCGGCTGGTAATAAAATATTATTTTTATTATATGTTTCATCACTATATACTTCAAATAAACCTCGTATAATTTTTTCTCCTCTTTTTTCATAGAGTTGAATATCTTTTTTACGTAATATTGCCTTAAATAATAATTTTTTTAATCCTTCGGCTAATAAAGCATGATTTTTATATCCTAATTCACCACTTACTAAGCCTATATCTGAACATAATATATGTACAATTGTAGATGTTAATTCTTTTTTTAATACTATTGAATACTCTTCTGAAGAATTTAAACTATTTGATTTTGATGCTTCCATTTGAATATTTTTTGTAATATCTATCATTGATTGTAATGCAGAAGTATATTTTTTATTGATTCTAAATTCATGAACAATTTCACCTAGACTTATCATTCCAAAACTTATTGCATCTTCTAAGTCATGAGCAGCATATGCTATTTCATCTGCTAAATCCATAATTTGAGCATCTATACTTTTTTTTATTGATAGATTATTTTTTTGTAATTCATTTGATAGAAACTTATAGTCATCATCATATAAAAACTTTTCAGAATTTTCTTCTTTAGTAAAAAAATATTTTGTTACTGACATTAATGTTCTAATATTTAAATTAAGACCTGAATATTTATGGTGTTTTTTTTCTAATGTATTGAGTATTCTAAATGCTTGAGCATTTCCTTCATAACCTCCACAATCAGAACTTAATTCATTTAAAACTACTTCTCCATGATGACCAAATGGTGGATTTCCAATATCATGTGCAAGTGCAGCTGTTTCAGTAACAACAGTATCTTCTAATTCAAGTCCAAAAGCTATTGTTCGTGCAATTTGTGCTACTTCTAAACTATGAGTAAGTCTATTTCGATTAAACTTATTAGCATCAACTCCTAATAATTGCATTTTACCTTGCAATCGTCTAAATGATGATGAATATAAAACTCTTGCATAATCCCTCATTAGTATTTGTCTATTATTTGAACGAGTATCATTAGTTTCATGAATACGATATTCTAAACATTTAATTAACTTTTCTTGTTCTTGTGCATATTCTTTTGTTTCGGTATCATACATATTTATTCCTCATCTATTTGTAGTTCGTTTTACTTATAACGTTTGAGTTTACCAATAAATGCCTACGAGGCATTTTCCTCGTCCCAAGCTTGGGGACAAGTACTTGATCCTTTTATCTGCGGAACCTCTCTATTTCAAGTAATCCTTAACACCTTCATAGTCCCTGGAAGAACTATATCTCCAATGTCTAGCTTCATCTACATACCCTCTTTTTACAGGGGTCTCATGTATATATTGTATCTTATTTATACCCTTAAGGGGCAACCCCTGTCATCATGACATCTGTTTGCATCAGCTGAGGATGAAATACGTATATCTATTTCTTCCCATAGGAGAAGTGTATCATTTTTTTATTTCATTATGAGCTTTTTGGGATGCATATATAACTGATGCATTCCTAAGCTGAAGCTTTGGGGCAAGAAAAACTGCATACTCAAGCAGACAAAATGTAGCTTTATGTAGAATCAAGGTCTAACTTTGAATTTGGTTTGAAGACTTGGGCAGGTCTCGGTTAGCTATAGCTATTTAAGTTATATTTGAATATTAAGTAGATATTCTATAGTAAGTACCTTGTTTATTTCTTGTTATATGATTTAAATTGACACCTAATAAAGATACACTATTCTAAAAGGAGAATTGATGGGAATTTTTAGTAGTTTATTTAGTAACAAACCAAAAGTGAGTTATGATCAAAAAGTTATTGAATATATAACAATATTCAAAGATGCATCTTTAGCAATGGTTACTAAAAACTTAATGAAGTCAGATGATAACAAGATGAAAATGTATATGTATTTTTTTGGTGTTATAGATTATGTTGCTCAAAATAACAACATCAGTGATTCAGAAACAATAGCAATACTAAAAGCATTTTTAATGAACGAATTAAACGTTCCATCTGATAAAGTTCGTTACATAGTTAATGAACTCATGGATAATACAACTAATGAGTATTATATGGAATACATGGTTATAGGAGGGAATGCAATTAGTGCATGGGCTAATGGAGATAGTTTTGCTCCAATGAAATTATTGGATATTCTTAATCCAATTAGTAAGGATATCTAAATGGGATTCTTTGGAGATTTAGCTAATGCATTTAATGGTAATGCTAGAAATAGATATGATTTTATACATAATAAAGTATCTAATATACTACAATATAGAGACATTAAAAAGTTTTTTTATTCCGGTACACAGTTAGATAGAGAACAAAAAATCATAACTTTTGTATTTTTGAATGGGTTATTTTATATTCTAACTTATCAATATGAACTTGGACATCATTATAATAAAGATTTAAATGATATTGAAAATAAAGCATTAGGTCTACAAAAACTATATATGAAAGATAAATTAAGTTGGTCTAATGTATATATTGATATGGTTATTAAAGATGTTCAAAACTATACATATAATAATCCACAACATATTCAAGGCATATATAATATTGGAATTGTAGTTGCAGTTAATCTTACTATTGACTCAAATATTGCCTCAATGATAAACACTGGTGGTGAAATATCAGAGGCTAATGGATATAGAGTTTTAGATGATTTCATTGATTTACTTTATATGAAAAATTAAATACATATAATTAATGATAATTTATTTCGGAACTTTAGAGGGTCAGGTAACAAACCACAAACAAAATAAAAAATGCTATACTTACACAATTATAGAGGAGTGACAGATGGCAAGAAGAGCAAGAGTTGATCTTGATGGATTTCATCATATTGTTAACAGTGGGGTGGCATGAATAATAGGTGTTTTCTCGTTCCACCTCTCCGCAGGTGGAATGCATAGGCAATTCCAACATAGTCCTCATCATAAAAAGTCTACCAAAATCTATCAATCCCTATTAACCCTTCTTCTCCATGATAGTCTCTGGCACTGGAATACCTCCAGTGTATAGCTTCATCTACATAGCCATGTTTTACAGGGTTTTGATGTATATACTCTATCTTACTTTTTAACATGAGATCATTCTGCATTAGTTTTGGCTGATATCCTTCTTCCCATACTTGGAATGTCTTCTCTTTCCTGTGAGCCTTTTTATAAAAAGATAACTGATCCAATAAGGTAGTGACATTTTCTTTATGCAATAGTTTTAAAATCTCAACCGCAGTAAATTTTTTAAAAGATTCCATACTCTTTTGTAAATCATCACTGCGTAATACCATATGCAAGTGGTTTTCAAGTATGACATAAGCGTGTAGTTTTAAGTTGTCCTGCTTCTGTAAGAATTTGAGACAATTCAATACAATATCTACACTCTCTTTTCTTGTAAATATGGGTAACCAGTGTAAGATAGTACAGGTTACAAAATGTGGATGTGTCGGTTCAATTATTTTGTATCTACTTCTGCCCATGATTACTCTTTTTTGTTTATTGTAGTAGAATTTAGAGGTGTAGAGTGATTATATGTCAGATTGTAATATTTTTAGCCATATCATATTGAGGATAACGTTATGACTGGCCTATACATTCCACCTACGGAGAGGTGGAACGAGAGAGGTTTTGTTAGACATAATATATCTTTTTAGTATTCTATTATTTTACAAAATTTTTGTACCTTACCTAGTTTTATAAATTCGTAATCATCTTTACATGATTCTCTTATGAAAACAAACCTAAATTCATTCTCATCACTAAAAAAACTTGGTTTTTGAGAATATGTTAATTTCGCCAATTCAATTGCTGTTGGTTTACTATCTACTTCTTTTCCATGAGAATATTTGACATTAACACCCTCGATTCCACCAAAATGTTTATAAGAACGCGTTTCTAACCATTTTGTTATTTCAGTAGCTAATTGTTGAGGGTTCGTTATTTCAACTATGAACTCTCCAAATTTACTTTGTTTTGCAGCCTCTAGAGTTCTATGAAAACATAGTATATAAAATGAATTGCTAGCAAATGAACAATGGTAATTTAATCCATTATGCACAACATGTGCTTCACCTTCAGTAATATCTCTTCTTAGTTTATCTTCAATACATTTATACTTTTGAAGTAGGCTAAATCTAATAGTCCCATTTATGAAAGCTTTCGCGTATTTAATGTCATCAAACACGCGATAAACTGTTTGAGGATAGTCACCATGAGCTTCCAAAGATTTCACCATTTCTCTCCAAGATTTTGTTAGTTGTTTTAAAAACTTTTATTGACAATTTCTTAAAACATGTTTTAATTGATATTGTAAATCTGAAAGTGCATTATTATAATCACTTACAGCACTATTATAAGTACTTAGGGCATTTTCATAACTTGTTCTATACATCCCGTAACTTCCACACATGCTTTCATCATTTACAAATGTACCATACATTCCACAATTTAATTCGTAATTTGATTTTGCATTTTCTAAATTACTTTCTGCACTTTCAACATTACTCTCTTGTGTTTCTAAATCATCTGCATAGTTTTTCAGTTTTTGTGCATCACTTGAACAATATGAAGCATCAATTGGAAAACTAGCTCCAAAAACTAATGTCACTGACATTAAAATTGTAATCATAATTTTATACATGTAATTCCTTCAACTAACGGGTGCGCTGAACACCATTCAGTATGATATCAGAAAATCACGTAGTGTTTTCTGGGAGCATACTTAATGTGTAAACTTTTGAACTTTAGAAACTTTAGGGTCAGGTAACAAACCACAAACAAAATAAAAAATGCTATACTTACACAATTATAGAGGAGTGACAGATGGCAAGAAGAGCAAGAGTTGATCTTGATGGATTTCATCATATTGTTAACAGTGGGGTGGCATAAATAATAGGTATTAGTGATTTGTTACCTGACCCTAATTTTTGCTAATTTTCTACCCTCTTTTTACAGAGTTCTCATGTATATATTGTATCTTATTTGTCATCATAGCATCTGTTTGCATCAGCTGAGGATGAAATACTTATAGCTATTTCTTCCCATAGATGAAGTGTATCATTTTTTTATTTCATTATGAGCTTTTTGGGGACGAGGAATAACTTTGAATTTGGTTTGAAAATTTGGTGCAGGTCAGGGGGCTATCTACAGGGGGGTGTTGTACCGTTTATCTTGTTGCAAGTATTGGCTTTGGGGATCATTGTGATGTTTCCGGAACTGATCTGTCTGTTTTGGAAGTAGATGTGTGCGAGAAACGTTTGATATCTTCTCCCGGATAAGTAAGAGCTTATTAGACCATTAACCCAAAGAGCCACATAGGTATCTTGTTTGTCTCCATCGTGTAATCTGTATCTACTACAACATAACTATGTGGTAAATCTTTTATTTGTTTAAAAGATTTATTTTTTCCACCTATCTCAAAAATGTGTTCGCCAACTCTGAAATCACCAATATCACTGTAGTAAATGTTCTCAAAGCAAGATGCAAAAAAAGTTTCACGTACTGTACCTATATCTACTTCTATGCTAAATTCATCGGCATAGGTATAGAGTATATTAGTATTTGAAAAGAGAAGTTTTTCGGGTTTTTTGGAGATATTTGTTGAGAATTTTCGTATAGGACGGATGATTTTTGTCTCCTCTAAAATATTTATGTAGGTAGCCAAAGTAGGATGTGAAACTCCAAACTCTTTGCATAAAGCAGTAATATTGACTTTATAAGGTACGCGGGAGTAGATAAGTTTTGCTATGAACTTTTTGAAAATACTTAAGTGTGTATAGTCTATTTTATTGAGAGAAGGAATATCTTCTGCAATAATTTTGTCAAGGGCATTAAAAAGTTTGTTTTTGTATTCCACTTCATCTTCTATGAAAAACGGATAAAAACCAATTTGTAAATATTTTAAAAAGTTTTTGTAAAGTTCAGGGTTTTCCAGGGCTAAGGTAGAAGAGAGTTCAGACGCATTGCTGAGTATTTCATCCAGCGTTAAAGTGGGCAGTATGATATCTGCTGAGAGCTTAAGGTACTCTCTAAAGCTCAGAGGTGTTACATAGGAGATAACAGCACGTCTGCTTAAATCATACTTTTCATTAAGTATATTGAGCATCGAACTTCCTGAAAATCGTACCAAAAGGTCAGGAAAAGAGTCGTAGATGCTTTTAAGTTCTAAAGCCCAGTTCTTATACTTATGTATCTCATCTATGACTATAACCTTCCCACCCAAGCGTACAAACTCTGTTGCAATGTCATAGATGGAGCTGTTTATGATGTAAATATCATCTGCAGAAAAGTAGAGATACTCTGTGGCTTTAAAGTTTTGTTTTAGGTATTGCAGGAGTAGGGTAGTTTTACCTACACCCCGTTGTCCTATCAGACCAACCAAGCGATTTTTAGAGATGAGCTTTCCTAAATATTTGTCACGTGTAAAGTTTAAAGAGATGGAAGATATAAGTCTTATTTGTTTATTTTGTATATACTTTATCATATTTAAAGTCCATTTTAAATTTTATAAAATTATACATCAATTACTTAAAATGAACTTTAAATGAATTAATAAAGAATTTAAAGTCCATATTCAGTATATGGATTTAAATCCAAAGTGTAATTATTTTCTGCTCTCATGTTTTACGCGAGAACGAAAGGGAGAGTATAGGTGATTACGAAAACAACCTCGAAAAAAACGATCCTTTCCCCGCCAGTTTATCGATCAAATTGAAATAGTATGCTTCATCTTTCAACCCAAGCTCCGGATATTTGAGTTTTTCGTTTGGCATGACAACAATGGTGAATGGTACGGACTGTATGTTGAAAGCCTGAGCCAGTTTCGGGTTTCTGCTTACGTTACACTTTACAACAGGTATGCCGTTTTCCTCTCCATACTTTTCAAGCCTTTCATCTATGAGCTGTGTCAACATTTGGCAAGGAGCGCAGGTAGGGGAGTAGAAGTCTATAAAGACAGGCTGTTCATTGTTCTTGATGATCTTTTCATAATTTTTATCTGTAAGTTCCATGAAGCATTGTATCTATATTTAGCTTGGAGATATTATGTGATAATAAGCAAAAATACGACAATAAACAAGTAGAATAAAGAACTTTGTTTAACATAATGAAAAGGTGAAACATGACACCCAGAGAGTCCATTAAAATATTATTAGAGAGAATGAATGAAGAGATCATAGGACAGGAACACATTGTCGAGAGATTCGTTATGGGCCTGCTTGCTGATGGCAACCTGATAGTGGAGGGACTGCCGGGACTGGCAAAGACCAGAGCCGTACGTGCAATGGCAGATGTGATCGATGCCAAATTTTCCCGTATACAATTTACCCCGGATCTGCTTCCTTTGGATGTTACAGGGCAGGAACTGATATATGAAGAGAACGGAAAGCATATCTTCCGTTTTCACGAAGGTCCTATATTTGGAAATATCATATTGGCAGATGAGATCAACCGTGCTCCGGCAAAAGTGCAGTCTGCTATGCTTGAAGCTATGGAAGAACGACAGGTGACAGTGGCAGGAGAAACACATAAACTTCCCAAACTGTTTATTGTGATGGCAACACAGAACCCCATAGAACAAGAGGGGACCTATCCTTTGTCAGAAGCACAGAAAGACCGGTTTCTGATGCATGTAGAGATTACCTATGTCAATATGGAATCAGAATTCAAAATGATCAAGATGGTGCAGGAAGAGAAACATAAAGAGAAACAACAGAAAGCAAAGATCTCCCAGGAGATGATCTTTGCGGCACGTGATGAAGTTGCACAGGTAGAACTCAGTGATGAGATCGGACATTATATTGTTGAGCTGGTATTCTCAACACGCTATCCGCTTCGCTACAGCAAACAGCTTGAAGTCATGATCGATGTCGGGGTCAGCCCAAGAGGCTCTTTGGCACTGACCCAGTGTGCACAGGTACATGCATGGATGAGGGGAAGAACAGAGGTAACAGTTGAAGATGTACAGGCTGTTATTCATGATGTTTTCCGCCACCGTTTGATCATAAGCAAGCATTCACGTTTTAACAATATAAAGATCGACGAAGTTGTAGATATTATTTTAAAACAGGTTCCGTTGCCAAAATAGTGATTTGTATGGTGCAGTATAAATGATGTATCTGTATGTATATGAAGAAAAAAGTGGCTGAAAAATGACCTTGGCTAAATACTGGGTTCCCAGCGGTTAGGCAAGAGTTCATCCAGTGTCATGTATTTCTCTTCGGATACATAGACCTTTGTATCTATATTTTTGCAGTCGATCTGAAACATCAGTTCCCTGCAGCGTCCGCATGGTGCGATAATAGAATCCAAATGTATGGCAACGATCATTTCGATCCGTGTTTCCCGATGTTTTAACATTTCAGCAATGGCTGAATGCTCTGCACAAAATCCGATACCGCAGGCTATTTCTATGTTGATACCGGTGTACACATTTCCTTGTACCGTTAAAAGGGCAGAACCAACGGCTCCTGCAGAAAAATCAGGACGGCTAAGCGTATATTCACCAACAACTTTACGTGCTTCTTCTATTAACTCTTCTGCGCTCATAATACCCCTCTTGATACAGTAATAACGACAGTATATCAAAATCCAAAAAAGAAGGAAACAGGCTGATGAGGTTATTCAGAGGTTCTATAGTAAAATACCAATATGGAACAGAATATTAAAATAGAATTGAAACAGACTACAGTAGAAAACCTTCAGGCTTTTTCAGAGATCCTGAAAAAGGATATCAACACGATACTGGAAGAAGCACTGGAACAGTACTTTGAAAGTGAACAGCAGAAGCTCCTGGAGAAGAACAGGGATGATGAAAATGCCATGACGAACCTGGATTATGATGAGTTCTGGGACGGGTTGGACCTGGGTTAGATGCAGCAACTCAAAGAGCATCTTTCCCGTAAGCTGGACAAAGAAGTCAATACTATACACTTCTTTGCAAAAGGGCAGATAGGGGATATTTATAAAATAGATACGTCAGAGTCAAGCTATATACTTAAAACTTCAGAACCCTCGGACAGACTTATTACAGAAGCAAAGATGCTCCAGGATATTAATAAATATGATATCCCTGTCCCCAAGGTGTATGCTGCTGCTGAAACCTATCTGCTTTTAGAATATATAGAAGAGAAGAGACTGGAAAAAGAGATACAGGAGAGAACTGCCGCCCGGGTATTGGCAGACCTGCACAGTGTGACAAATGAGAGTCGTATGTACGGCTACTATTATGATACGACCATTGGACCTTTCAGACAAAATAATGAACAGACCCAATACAATTGGGGACTTTTCCTGGGGCAGATGCGTATCATGCCTATGGCAGCTGTCTGTTATGACCGGGGACAATTGGACAGACAGACAATGGAAAGACTCGAAAGGTTAAGCAGAGACATCTACAAGCGTATCGATATGAGCACCATCATGCCTTCTCTCCTGCACGGAGACCTGTGGAGCGGTAATATATTGTTTAATATTAAAGGTGCAGTATTGATCGATCCTGCACTATACTTTGGAGACAGAGAGATGGAACTGGCTTTTATCCTGATGTTCAATACCTTTGGTGAGACATTTTTTAATGCCTATACAGATGTACATCCTTTAAGTGATGATTTTTATGATACAAAGGTACCACTCTATCAAATATATCCGACTTTGGTACATATAGCACTTTACGGTGGTGCGTATACCGGACAACTGGAGAATCTGCTTCAAAGGTTGAAGGTATGAAGAAGTGGAATATAAGATCAATATTCAAAGAGATGGTCACAATAACAGCAGCAGTATTTATATTAACTAATATAATAAGTTATGTGCGTAAACCCGAGCTTGTGCAAACCAAGCTGCCGAATATAGAAGCAGCGCTTCTGGACGGCAGTCAATTTAAAGTGGAAAAGGGTAAACCGCTGGTCATACACTTCTGGGCTACATGGTGTCCCACCTGTAAACTTGAAGCACCAAATATAGAGAGAGTATCAAAAAAATATGAAGTCCTGACCATTGCAGTCAATTCCGGAGATGACAAGAAGATAAAAACCTATCTGAAAGAGAGAGGGTTGACATTTAAAGTGTTGAATGACAGTGACGGAAAGTGGGCAAGACAGTTTAAAGTAGAAGCTTTCCCTACAACATTCATCTATGATGGTCAAGGTGAACTGAGGTTTACAGAAGTAGGTTATACGACAACGGCAGGATTGTTGGCGAGATTGGGATTTCTGTAGAGTAGCAGGAAGGAACCAGCCTACGGATATTTAATGAAAAAAGAGTAAAATACGACCAATAATACAGAAGGAAACAAAATGAGTATAGATAAAGCATTGATGGAGAGATCCGGTGGCAAGTGTGAACTTTGCGGTTCAGAAGAAGGTTTGACAGCGTATACCGTAGCACCCAAAGATGAAGCTATCGTTATCTGCAGTACCTGTGCCGCTTCCATAGAAGATCCTACGCAGAATGAAAAACACTGGAACTGTCTGCATGACAGCATGTGGAGTACAGAACCGGCAGTGCAGGTCATGGCATTCAGACTGTTGACCAAACTGGGTGCGCAGGACCAACTGGATATGATGTACCTTGAAGATGACGTTAGAGCATGGGCAGAAGAAGGGCTGGCAGATGAGAGTGTAGAGCCCACAAGAGACAGTAACGGGAACATACTCAATGAAGGTGACTCCGTAACGATCATCAAAGACCTGCCGGTCAAGGGTGCAGGCTTTACGGCTAAACAGGGAACAACAGTGAAGAACATCCGTATGGCACCGGGTGACCCGACACATATTCAGGGTCGTGTGAACGGAACGATGATCTTTTTGAAAACAGAGTTTTTGAAGAAGCTGTAAACCTTCCTCGCCTTTTTACTGCTTTCTCCTGCCAGGTAGTACGGTAGGAGTATTCAGGATATTTTTCATTACAGGGAAATATCCATTTTATATCTTTCCTCCATTTATCTTAAACCCGGAATATGCATTAGAGATCACCAATCTCTCACAGATCGTTGTCTCATGGGCATTCACAAAGAACCATCGATTAACCTACGGGTTAAACTCAAATTCTTTCTAAACACCCATGAGGTAAGTATCAGTGAGATATTTGGCAATTCTAATACATATTCAGGGTTAAATAAGTTCCATTTCTGCCAATTTGTGTGTATAATAAAAAAGACGTAACTAAAGTGAGGTTTACAATGGATAAATTATTGCTTGAAGAGCTCTATTACCTTATGGTATTGGGCCGGCAGTTTGAGTATGCGGCAAAAGAGCACTATATGCAGGGCAATATTTCAGGTTTTCTGCATCTGGATATCGGGCAGGAAGCATTGAGTGTAGCTTCTATGAAAGCGTTTGAAAAAGGAGATGTCTTTACCACCTACCGTGAACATGTGCTGGCGCTTGCCAGAGGGATCGACCCCGGATCTGTCATGGCGGAACTCTTCGGCAAAGTGACCGGTATCAGTAAAGGAAGAGGCGGGTCAATGCATTTGTTCGATCCTTCACACTTCTTTTACGGAGGAGATGCAATTGTCGGTGGGCAGTTACCCAATGCAGTGGGATGTGCCTATGCACGTAAACTGCAGGGAAGTGAATACGGTGTGCTGGTTCTGTTCGGTGACGGAGCGAGTAACGGTGGAGCGTTCTTTGAATCGCTTAATATTGCTTCAGCACAAAAACTTCCTCTGGTCTTCCTGTGTGAGAACAACCAGTATGCTATCGGGACACGCATCGACCGGGTGAGTCCATTTGAAAAACAGGCGAACAAAGCCAAACCTTATATGCCGACCATGGAAGTGAACGGGATGGATCTCATAGCGGTCTATGAAGCAGTTTCCAAAGCACAGCAGTATGTCAGTGAGGGGCATGGCCCTATTTTTGTTGAAGCGATGACCTGCCGTTTTGAAGGGCACTCTATGAGTGACTCCAACAGTTACAGAAGCGCACTGGAGATGAATATCTGCAAATCCAAAGATCCTATAGAATCACTTAAAAAGAGACTTGATCCGGGAATGGCAGAAACACTTGAAAGCAAAGCGGAAAAAGAGATCGAAGAAGCGGTAGCATTTGCTCTCAACTCTCCTGAACCGGATATTTCCGATCTGAAAAAATATACATTTACCCGGGAGTTACAGCATGTTGTATCGTGAAGCACTCAATAAAGCACTTGATGAGATGATGGAAGAGGACAGAAATGTTGTTGTTCTGGGAGAAGATGTAGGGCTGGTGGGAGGAGCTTTCCGTGTCACGGAAGGTCTTTTTGCCAAATACGGTGAAGAGCGTGTCATTGATACACCTATAGCAGAGTTGAGTATCGTAGGAAATGCTGTAGGGATGGCTATAGGAGGTTTACGTCCTGTGGCAGAGCTCATGACAGCCAATTTCTCCCTGCTTGCTTTTGATCAGATCATGAATCATATGGCAAAACTGCATTATATGAGTGCGGGGAAGATCATTCTTCCCATGATCGTAAGATTTCCCCAGGGGGTCAGTAAGCAGCTTGCAGCACAGCATTCTGAAAGTTATGAACAGATGCTGAGTGCAGTACCCGGACTGATCGTATGGGCTGTTTCTGATCCGAATTATGCTTATCATGCAATGAAGAAAGCGATCATGATGGATGATCCTGTGATCTTTATAGAGCATGAGTTGCTTTATAACAAAAAAGGTGAAGTGCATCCCGATGTACCTCTTGATCCGTTCAAAGCACAGATCCGTAAAGAGGGGAAAGATATCACCATTGTCAGTTATCTGAAAATGGTGGATGATGTGCTTGAAGCAGTACCTCAGATCGAAGCAGCACTCAATTGCAGCTGTGAAGTGATCGATCTTTGCTCCCTGAATCCGGTGGATTATGCTACATTGGAAGCCTCTATCCAAAAAACTTCCCGTCTTGTGATGGTGGAAGAAGATCATAAAACGGGTGGTTTTGGTGCACAGATTATAAGTTGGGCTGCTGAAGATCTCTTTTATAGCCTTGATGCTGCACCGCTTCGTATTGCCGGAGAAGATGTGCCGATCCCTTATAACCGTACTTTGGAACTTGCTTCCATACCGACACCGGATTCTATCTCCAACGATGTGATAGCATGGGGAGAAAAAAATGGCTTATGAGATCATGATGCCTCAACTCTCCGACTCGATGGAGGAAGGAAAGCTTATCAGCTGGAAGGTCAAAGAGGGAGAGGAGGTACATAAAGGTGATGTGATCGCAGAAGTCGAATCGGATAAAGCGATCATGGAGGTGCAAAGTTTCAGGAACGGCAGAGTAGGTATGATAGGGGTCAGGGAGGGAGAGAGTGTGCCTGTGGGTACAGTGATCGCTACCATAGAGACCGGTACAAATGAGATAAAAAGTGCTGAAATAACAGAAACAACAAAAGCACCGGTCAAAGATGAAATAGAGAAAAAAACGAAAACACCTGAAGCGTTGCCTAAGCATGAACCCCTTAGAAAGAATGACTCTCAAGAGCCGCAACACATTTTAGAAGTCAGAGAAGAAGAGAGTCTGCAGGAGCATCTCCTCGTCACAAATGATATTTCACATCCTGTTCATGCGAATGCTTCTGCGAAAGCCAGAGCACTGGCAGCACGTTACGATATAGATATCAAAGGATTGCAGGAGCAGAAGAAGCTTCCTGTACCGACACATGAGAAGGATATCAAAGCGTATATGAGGAAGCACTATTTCACGCAAAAAGCCTTAAAACTTCTCTCTGAGTATCACTTGGATACTTCTCTTTTTGAGCGGAACAGAAAACATGACAGTGCGGAGATCCTGGAGTATATCCGGATGCATAACATTCCTCTTCCCAAGGCATTGGATCCTTTCCATAAAGCACTTATAAGATCGGTGGAAAATGCTGTGCAGAAACCTGTCTATCACATTTATGACCGTATTGATGCTGAACTGCTGCAAAGCCATACAATGTATTCCATTACAGTATGGCTTATCAGGATCTTCTCCAAGGCAATGATGAGGTATGAGACTTTCCGTTCAACACTTGGAGAGAATGGCATACAGGTATGGCCGAATGCCTCCATTGCTGTAGCGATGGCACATAACGATTCTTTGTATATGCCGGTGTTCAAAAATGCCGATCTTATGAGCCCGGCACAGATCGATGACGTATTGAAGACCTATCAACAGAAAGTCAAAAATGCTTCTATGTCTATGTCTGATATGCAAGGATCGACTTTTGGTATTTCCAATCTCGGGATGATGGGTATCGAGCGTTTTGATGCCATGATCAATCAGCAGGATAGCGGCATCGCTGCTATAGGTGCAGCCATAGACGGAAAGATCAGCATTACGCTTACACTGGATCATCGTCTCAT
Organism: uncultured Sulfurovum sp.; assembly: GCA_913055205.1. Lineage (GTDB taxonomy): Bacteria > Campylobacterota > Campylobacteria > Campylobacterales > Sulfurovaceae > Sulfurovum. Next base: position 65,689 of record CAJXJN010000005.1, read on the forward strand.
CAACGGCTATCAGGCAGCTGAGTTCATGCAGACAGTGAAAACTCTGGCTGTTGATCTGACTTTATTCAAGGAATTTTAAATGTATGATATTATCTATATCGGAGGCGGATTGAACTATGCCGGTGCAATTGTGGCTGCCAAACAGGGTCTGAAGGTAGCGCTTATTGAGCGTTCTTTGGATCAATTGGGCGGTGTGTGTCTGCATAAAGGGTGTATCCCCTCCAAAATGTTCCTGCATTATGCAGAGACGATCCGTCAAAGTAAAGAGAGTCTGTTTGACGGTGATCTTGTACTGGATATGCAAAAACTCACAGCCCAAAAAGAAAAACTCATTGTATCTGCTGCCAAAGCGGTAAAAGCACAATGCTCTCAAGTAGAACTGATAGAGGGTGCCGGACGTATTGTCGCGCCACATCAGGTTAAAGCAGGGGAGAAGGTCTATGAAGCTGAATATATCGTGATAGGAACAGGTTCTTCTCCATTTATCCCTGAGAAAATTGCTTATGACGGAAAATATATCATTACAAGCGATGAGGTGCTTCAACTCCAGGAACTTCCCAAAGAGATAGCCATTTACGGTGATGGTGCCATCGGGCTGGAAATGGCAAGTTTTTTTGCCTCGGCAGGTACAACGGTTACACTGATATCACGAAAAGATACTCTTTTAAAAAATGCCCATCCTCTCATTCAGAGTACGATGGAAAAAGAGATAGAACAACTGGATATCACCTATTTGAAAGATCATCCTGTGGCTGAAGCCAAACAGACGGACAGGGGGGGTACATATCCGTTTTGAAGACGGAAGTGACAGCTATTTTGAAATGCTGCTTGTTGCAACAGGACGCCATCCCAATACCGATGTAGTTGCAACAGAGGAGATCGCAGTAGATAGAGGCATTAAAACGGATCTGTTCTTTGAGACCACTCTGGCTAAACATTTTGCCGTAGGGGATTGTAACGGAAAATTGCAATTGGCACATGCCGCAAGGGCAGAGGTGTTGAATGTGACTTTGAGAATATTGGGTAAAAAACCCAAAACACTGGATCTTGACCATGTTGTGAAGTTCATCCATACCTTGCCAATGAGCTATGCAACCGTGGGACAGCATAGAGAGATGCTTAAGAAGAGAGGGCTTGCGTATAAAGAGAGTGTTGTACCATTAAAGCATTTTACCGGTTCTGTTTTTCGTCAGGCAAGTAACGGTTACATGATCGTGTATGCAGATGAGGAAGGTTTTATACTGGGTGCTGAGATACTGGCACCTGATGCGGAAGAGCTGATCGCACCGGTGTCAATGGCACTTGCCGGAGAGATGGATGCACATTTGGCACAGGAGACCATCATGGCACATCCTACTTTCAGTGAAGCTTTGGAAAGAGCCTATTTTCGCTTATGATCCTGCATCAATGGGGTAGCTGCAGCTATGAAGAAGCACGGCGAAGGATGGATGAGGTACATCGATCGGCCTGTGAAGACGGTGAGAATCATCTTATCCTGGTACAGCATCCCAAAGTCTTTACCGTAGGTCGTGACGACTGGGAAAGGTCATGGGAGGTAGAGACGCTTAAAAGTGACAGAGGCGGTTCCATTACCTGTCACAGTGAAGGACAGCATATCTACTATTTTTGTTTTCAGTCTCCCCTGCCTGCCTCTTTTTTCCGAAAGGTCATTCGTGTTTTTGAGAACTTTTTTTCTGAATGCCCGGAAGATATTTTCTATGATCGGAACAGTCCGGGATTCTACATAGAAAACCGTAAGATAGCTTCACTTGGATTCCGATATAAAAATGGTGTATCTTTACACGGTGTAGCTGTGAATGTCGATGTTGATCTGGATTTTCATGCACAGGTACCTCCCTGTGATCTGCAAGGTATCATACCGACTTCCCTGAAGTATGAGGGTATAGCCATAGATCGTGAGGCAGTAGACCAAAAGGTGATCACCTCTATTTTGGATGTTTTTGATGAATCCCTATAAACCTAAAGTCAAAGTCCCTGATCCTGAAAAGATGGTACACATCAACAATATTTTGAATTCTAGCGGGTTGACAACAGTTTGTGAAGAGGCAGCCTGTCCCAACCGAAATGAGTGCTATGCAAGAGATACTGCAACCTTTATGATATTGGGTGATACCTGTACCAGAGCTTGCCGTTTTTGCAATGTTAAAACGGGTAAAGGAGAGCCCCCTGATCCTACAGAGCCTGAACGTTTGGCGATGGCAGTCAAAGCACTTCAGCTACGTTATGTGGTGATCACGTCGGTGGATCGTGATGATCTTAAGGATCATGGGGCAGCGCATTTTGCACGATGTGTCAAAGCGATCAGAGATACATCTCCTGAAGTAAAGATCGAACTGTTGACCCCTGACTTCCGTTATGATACCCGGGCACTTGATACTGTCATCAGGTCAAAAGCGGATAAACTTGCGCACAATGAAGAGACGGTACGCAGGCTCTCTGCTGTCATACGTCCTCAAAGCAGCTATGAGAGATCACTGCAGACATTACGCTACTATGCGATGCACAGCAAGACTCCGGTAAAATCTTCATTGATGGCAGGGCTGGGAGAGAGTGAAGAGGAGCTGATGGAAACGATGCAGGATCTTTTGGATGCGGGAGTGACGCAACTCACACTTGGACAATATCTTCAACCCAGCCCGGATCATCATCCTGTTGTACGGTATTATCCTGAAACATTTTTTGAGAAAATGAGGGTACTGGCTCTCGAGATGGGGTTTGAAGCAGTGGCTTCGGGAATATTGGTAAGAAGTTCCTATTTTGCGGAGAATTTATAAACCCTTCATTACGATATCAAACAGGTATTCCACTTCATGATCTTCCAGATGGATCGTTTTCTTGCTCTTAAAGAACAGAAGTACTTTTTCTTTAGGCAGGGAAGAGGAGTAGAGGCATTCAGGGTGCGCCGGAATGAAGGCTTGCATGAGAGCCATTTGATTCTCTATGGGATTTTCGCAGATGTAGCAGCTCTCTTCATCATGCAGCCTGCCTTCATATTCCAACAGTTCGATGTAACTTTCACAGATGATGCGTTTCGGGTTTTGTTTGTCCCATTTTTTAGCAGCGCTCAGAAGCAGATCATAGTAAAAAGAGTCTATCTCTTCGGCATCCTTGAGATGCGGTTCAAAGCGTTTAATGAAGTTGTGCCACAGAAGTAGTCTGTTTTTGTCAAAGATCCAGGGAAAGCCGATATGTGAGAGGGATCGAAGTCTGGGGAGAAAGCTGCTGCCTTCACCCTCTACCTCAAAGTCGATCAGATTTCCAAGCTGTAAAATGGAGTGTCTGGCACCAAAAAAACGGTAATAGGTTCTTACATCTTTAGAACTGAGTACAAGGGCGATACTGTCTTCATTTTTGGCTTTGCGAATGCTAAGAACAAACCCTTTCATCTCTTTTTAACCACCTTTTCAGTATAATCGACCCCATTTATGGGATATTTTACAAAACCCTAGTGAAATTAAATTAAAGGTTTGCTTATGAGAGACTTATTTACCTCATTTAAGGATAATTGCGGATTTGGATTGCTTGCTTCCATCGACAATACACCTTCACATAAAAATTTGGAAGATGCAGTAACAGCACTGTCACGTATGATGCACAGAGGGGCAGTTGCCGCAGATGGTAAAACAGGAGACGGTTCTGGTCTTCTTCTTTCTCTTCCGAAATCATTTTTCAATAAAATTGCAAAAAAAGAGGGTGTTGAACTTCCTGAAACGTATGCTGTAGCGATGGTTTTCTCTAAAAATGAGAAAGACTTTGAAGTGATCACTGATGTATGTGAGAATAATGACCTTAAAGTCCTCTATACGCGTACCGTACCTGTAAATACAGATGCACTGGGTGAGCAGGCACTAAAATCACTTCCTACGATAAAACAGGTATTTGTTGCACCAAACTCTCTTATAGGTGCAAGAAGATTTGATGCATTGGTTTATCTTTCCCGTAAAGAGATAGAAGCAAAGATCTCTGATGATAGAGATTTTTATATCCCATCATTTTCAAGCTCAGTGATCTCCTATAAGGGACTTGTGATGCCAACGCACATCAAAGAGTTCTATAAAGATTTGGCAAACGAAGCATTTGAGATCTCTTTTTGTCTTTTCCACCAAAGATTTTCAACGAATACCTTACCTGAATGGAGACTGGCTCAACCGTTTAGAACGATTGCCCATAACGGTGAGATCAACTCGGTCACGGCAAACAGATTTAATGTTGCATCTAAAGTGGATGCGTTAGAGAGTGATGTATTTTCTAAAGAAGAGATGAAAAGGCTGGTACCTATCATCCAAGAGCAGATGAGTGACTCTGCAAGTCTCGATAACTTCTTTGAGTTTTTACGTATCAATGGTATGGATTTCTTCAAAGCGGCAAGATCGATCCTTCCTGCTCCTTGGCAAAATGCACCACATATGGATGCAAAACTGAGAGCATTTTATGAGTATGCAAGTACTTGTTTTGAGCCGTGGGATGGACCTGCCGCTGTAAGTATGACGGATGGCCGTTACATCGGTTGTGTACTGGATAGAAATGGACTTAGACCTTCAAAATATATCATTACCAAAGACAACAGACTGCTTATCGCTTCTGAGTATGGTGTACTTGAAACAACTGAAGAGGAGATATTGGAGAGAGGAAGACTCCAGTCTGGTGAGATGATGGGGGTTGACCTTAAGTTTGGAAAAGTACTTAAGTCTAATGACATTGATGATTACCTTAAGAACAAAGAGCCTTACGATGAATGGCTTAACGATAATATGGTCTATCTCCAAGAGCATATGAGTGATCCTTTCTCAAAAGTGGACATTCCTGAAAAGACAGAGATGGAAGCAAAACAACGTTTCTTTAACATTACACTGGAAGTCATAGAACAAGTATTTGAACCGATGGTGAAAGAGGGTAAAGAGGCAACTGCATCTATGGGTGATGACAGCCCATTGGCAGCTTTCTCTACGAAGCAAAGAAACTTTTCTGACTTCTTTAAACAAAAGTTCGCACAGGTAACCAACCCACCGATAGATCCTATCCGTGAAAAAGTGGTAATGAGTCTTAATACGGGATTTGGTGAAATAAGAAATATTTTAACAGATGATGCAGACCATGCAAAAAGACTTAAATCAGTTTCTCCTATTTTGTCATTGGAAAAACTGGAACTGCTTCAAGCATTTGGAAATCCAAAAGACCCTAAATATGATGCGAGTTATAAAGTAAAAAGTTATCATACGATTTTTAGCTCTAACCTAAGGGGAACGCTTGCTGCATTGGTAGAAACAATTATCGCTGATGTAAAAAATGAAGGCATAAGAACCGTTATTTTGGATGATAGAGTGTTAAATGCAAATACAAAAGTGATGCCGATGCTTATGGTGGTAGGTCGTTTGAACCAGGCACTGCTTGAGGCAGGTGAACGTCACCTTGTAAGTATCGTTGCGGCAACAGGTGAAGTGTATGACTCACACATGGCAGCATGTATGTTAGGTTTCGGTGTAGCAGCGATCTACCCTTATATGCTATATCAGACAGTAGCGATGATAGAGCATAGAAAAGATGAAAATGTAAATCTTACACCAGTACTTAAAAAAGTACGTAAGTCTATCAATGCAGGACTTCTTAAAATCATGTCAAAAATGGGTATCGCAACGGTATCCAGTTACAGAAACTCAAAACTCTTTGATGTACTTGGTTTAAGTGATGAGATAGTCTCAGAGTGTTTTGTCGGTGCTCATGCACTCCTTTCCGGACTTACTTATGAAGATATTGAAGCCCGTATTACAAAAGCACATGATGATGCATATGCAGCAGAGACACAAAACCGTATCTTCCCGCTTAATATCGGCGGCTTCTATAAGTATTTGGATGGTGCAGAGTTCCATGATTACTCTCCGGCAACAGTGCATGCGATCCATACACTCTCAAAATCTGGTAAAAAAGAGGACTTTGCTCACCTTAAAGAGCTTGTAGATGGTAGAGATAAAAAGTTCATTCGTGATTTCTTTAAGCTTAAGAGCGATAGGCAAGCGATTAGCGTAGATGAAGTAGAGCCACTCAGTGAGATCTTTAAACGTTTCTCAACAGCAGCGATGAGTTTAGGGTCTATCTCTCCGGAAGCACATGAGTGTCTTGCAGAAGCGATGAATACCATCGGAGGTAAGAGTAACTCAGGTGAAGGAGGAGAAGATGAAGTACGATACGGTACCATTAAAAACTCTAAGATCAAACAGATCGCTTCCGGGCGTTTCGGTGTAACACCTGAGTATCTGCGTTCGGCAGAAGAGCTTCAGATCAAAGTAGCACAAGGGGCTAAACCGGGTGAGGGTGGACAGCTACCGGGACATAAAGTAAGTCCATTGATCGCCAGACTTAGACATACGATGCCGGGTGTGACACTCATATCACCACCACCACATCATGATATCTACTCTATCGAAGATTTGGCACAGTTGATTTATGACTTGAAACAGATCAACCCAAAAGCAAAAATTGCTGTGAAACTTGTGTCGACTGCCGGTGTAGGTACGATCGCTACCGGTGTTGCTAAAGCGTATGCAGATAAGATCATTATCTCCGGTGCGGATGGTGGTACCGGTGCAGCACCTATCGGGTCCATTAAATTTGCAGGTAACCCTTGGGAACTTGGACTGATAGAAGCACATAATGCACTTAAAGCCAATAATCTTAGAGGACAAGTTGAAGTAGAGACAGATGGTGGTCTTAAAACAGGTCTGGATGTGGTGAAAGCAGCGATCTTCGGTGCTGAGTCTTATGCCTTTGGTACAGGTGCCTTGACAGTAGTGGGCTGTAAGCTCCTTCGTATCTGTCACCTGAACAGATGTTCTGTAGGTATCGCGACACAAGAAGAGAAACTGAGAGAGTATTATGAAGGTACAGTAGAGCGTGTGATCAACTACTTTACACTGCTTGCAGAAGATGTACGTGAAATTCTTGCTTCCCTTGGGTACAACTCACTTGAAGAGATCATCGGTAGAAATGATCTGCTAGAAGTGATCGATGATGAGTTTGCAAAGAAATTCTCATTTGAAAATCTTCTCTATAAGCTTGATGGAGATAATACAAGACAAGTAGAGTCAAATGACCCATATGATTTAAATGAGTATGAACAAGAAATTTTAGCAGAGCTTATGCCTACGATCAAAAAACCGGATACAACTATTGTGCTGGAGAAAAATATCTCTAACCTTAACAGAAGTTTTGGTGCACGTATCTCTGGTGAGATTGCGAAGTATTATGGAGATAAAGGGCTCCCTGACGGAACGATCGACCTTAGACTCAAAGGTACTGCAGGTCAGTCACTTGGTGCCTTCCTTAGTAACGGTATCAGTATTCATGTGAACGGTGCAGGAAATGATTACATCGGTAAAGGAATGAGCGGAGGTCGTATCATTATCACGGCTGATAAAAACGGTAGCAACTTCTCACTGGGTGGAAATACTTGTCTTTACGGTGCAACAGGTGGTAAGCTTTATATCAATGGTCAAGTGGGTGAGCGTTTCGGTGTCCGTAACTCTGGTGCTATTGCCATTGTAGAGGGAACAGGTGACCATCCTTGTGAATATATGACAGGCGGAGCTGTAGTGATCCTTGGTAAGACAGGGGTGAACTTTGGTGCCGGTATGACAGGTGGTGTTGCATTTGTGTATGATGTAGCGCATGAGTTTGTAGAGCATATCAACCAAGAAATTGTAGAGCCAAGACGTATTGATACAGAGGATACAGATATTGAGAGATATTACCTTAAAAAACTTCTTAAAGATTACTATAAAGAGACGAAAAGCAGTCAAGCCAAAAAGATATTGGATAACTTTAGAGTAGAGATAAGAAACTTTTGGATTGTAAGACCAAAAGATATGAAGGGTCCTTTGAAGATAGAGGAGGGAGAATAAGATGTTAAGATTTTTTGATTTAGAGCGTATAGAGGCCAAAAAAAGAGATGTGGTTGAGAGAACGAAAGATTTTGATGAGATCTACGAAGTATTTAAACCTACAAAAGGAAGTGAGCAGTCAGACAGATGTATACAGTGTGGCGACCCATACTGTCACAATGGTTGTCCGCTTCATAACCTCATTCCCCATTGGCTCAAGGCAACAGCGAACAATGACTTGGAGTTTGCATTCAACCTCTCGAATGAAACGTCTCCTTTCCCGGAAGTGATGGGGCGTATCTGCCCTCATGACAGACTCTGTGAAGGGGCTTGTACACTTAACGATGGGCATGGAGCGATCACCATTGGTTCAGTAGAAACATTTGTCAATGAAGAGGGTTTCAAAAAAGGACTTAAGCCTAAGTTTGCCCAAAACAAAGTTGGGAAGAAAGTAGCCATCATCGGTGCCGGACCTGCTGGGCTTTCTGCTGCGACATTCTTGCTTAGAGAAGGTGTTGATGTAGAGATATTTGATAAACAGGCAAGACCTGGGGGACTATTGACCTATGGTATCCCAGGGTTTAAACTTGACAAACATGTTATTACAAGAAGAGTGAAACTTCTTGAAGAGGCAGGTGCCGTGTTCCATCAAAATGTGGAAATAGGCAAAGATAAAAGCTTTGAAGAGATTACAGAAAAATTTGATGCAGTTTTCATCGGTGTAGGTGCAGTAAAAGGCAGAAAATCCGGGCTTACAGGTGAAGATGCATCGAATGTACACTTAGCGATGGAGTTCCTTGTAGATATCCAAAAGAAAATTTTTGCTGAGCCAAGAACAGAAAATATTGAAGTAAAAGATAAAAATGTTGTGGTCATCGGCGGTGGTGATACTGCTATGGATTGTGTGCGTACTTCTTTACGTGAAAAAGCAAAATCTGTAAAATGTCTCTATAGACGTGATGCACACAATATGCCGGGAAGTAGAAAAGAGTATATCAATGCCAAAGAAGAGGGTGTTGAGTTTGAATTTTATGTTTCTCCAAAGTCTTTAATAACTAATGATAATGGTAATGTGATTGCTATTGAAATGGTGAAAACAAAGCTTGGTGAACCGGATGCTTCAGGAAGACAACGTGTTGAAGAGATTGCAGGCAGTGAGTATAAAGTCGATGCCGATATAGTCATCTTTGCACTTGGATTTGATACGGTAGAGTATCCATTCTATGCAAGTAATGGTATTGAGACAGATAAATGGGGTGGAGTTTTGGTAGATGAGAATTATCAGACAACCAAGCCGGGTATCTATGCAGGCGGTGACTGTCATCGTGGTGCAGACTTGGTTGTTACTGCGGTACGTGACGGACGTGATGCAGCTAAGGCTATGGTAAAAAGTCTGTTAGCCTAAGATGAATCCTTTCCTTAAAGCCTGTATCAAAGCCAATGAGGAAATAGCTTCAGCTCTCAAAGAGGGTTTTGATACCTCATGGTTTGAGAAAACTATAGCGGGTGCAGGGGGAGATATCAGTTCTAAGCTTGACCTTTTTGCTGAAGAGATCTTTGTGAGATATTTAGCACCTTTTGGGCAGATAGAGTCTGAAGAGTCAGGGATTATAGGAGAAGGTGCTGATAAAATCATTATTGATCCTATCGACGGGAGTGCAAATGCCCTCTCTCTTTTCCCTTTTTATGGTACTTCTATTGCTAAGATCAATGCTGAAGGTGTCTTAGATGCTGCAATGGTCTGTAATCTTGCTACAGGAGATATTTTTCTTAAATCCGATAGCAGTGATGTACAACAAGGTAAACTCTTTTCTCCTACATTTCATGCACCGCATACTGCACCCTATGCAGAAGTAGGACTTTTTGAAAAAGCTTATGCCAATCCTAAGTTAGTAGCAGCACTTGAGAGAGAGAAGCTTAAATTTAGAACACCTGGTGCTATTGCTTTGTCTTTAGCGTATGCACGATCTGTAAATTATGTACTCTTTATGGGAAAGTTTCGTATTTACGATTTTGTAGCAGGTTTAGCACTTTGTGAGGGGCTTGAAGTGATTGTTGAGGCGGATTATGTTATAGTATCAAAAGATAAAAATATAGCCCATAAAATTGAAGTTTTAATACAAAAAACGAAATCATTATGATGTAGGAGTGAAGATGTTCGGAAATTTATTTAAAAAAGATGATGTAAAGCAAGAAACACCTAACCAGTGGATAAAATGTCCAAAATGTACTTCATTGATGTTCTACAAAGAAGTAGAAGCAAAACAAAATGTATGCCCAAAATGTAACCATCATTTCCGTATCAATGCTGAAAAACGTATTGCATCTATTGTGGATGAAGATTCGTTTGTTGAACATGATACAAATTTAGCTCCTACAGATCCATTGAAGTTTTCTGATAAAAAGTCTTACAAAAAACGTTTGGAAGAAGCCAAAGCAAAAACAGGTAAAACATCATCTGTGATGAGTGGTTCATGTACTATTGGCGGAACTCCGGTAGAGTTGGTTGTGTTTGACTTTGCTTTTATGGGTGGAAGTTTAGGTTCTGTGGAAGGTGAAAAGATCGTACGTGCCATTAATAGAGCGATAGAAAAAGAGTGTGGAGTGATCATTGTATCTGCTTCGGGTGGTGCCAGAATGCAGGAGAGTACCTACGCACTTTTACAGATGAGTAAAACATCAGCAGCATTGAATAGACTGCATCAAAAAGGTTTACCGTTCATCTCTATTTTAACGGATCCTACAATGGGTGGTGTATCTGCATCATTTGCAATGTTGGGTGATATCATTATGGCTGAACCGGGTGCACTCATCGGCTTTGCAGGTCAAAGGGTGATCAAACAAACCGTCGGTGTAGACTTGCCGGAAGGTTTCCAGCGTTCAGAGTTCCTGCTTGAGCATGGGCTTATCGATATGATAGTGGATCGTGGAAATATGCACCAGACTTTAGCAGACTTGTTGATGCTCTTTAACAAAAAAGCTAGTTAATACTACACCTTATATGAGCAGATAAAGAAATATTTCTTTATCTGCATTTCTCAATATTTGATCTCTTTTCCCTCTTCATCACAGTAAGCTATACTTTTCTACTTCTTATCTTGACAAGGAAATACGGTGTAGTAGATTATTTTTATCTTCCTCACTTATTATATCACTCCTTTTGCCGCATTTTATCCGAAATCAGGTAGTATCTTTGAGAAACATGACTTTAAATAGCTATTTTCATGCAATCTTGATATTTCTCTTATATACTCTTTTCATAAACCAAAAATAGGAATCAAAAATGAGAAAATTAACAAAAACAGTACTAGGCGGTCTAATACTTTTTGGAAGTTTGTATGCAGGTGATGTGTACTTAACAGATAAACAAAATATACCTGATCTGAAGATGCCTGACAGTAACTTGACGTTTAAAATGATAGAAGATTATCAAAACTATAAAATAGTAGCAACACACTTTAGAACAGATAAAAATGAACTTCGATACATACTTGCCAATTCAATAGCGTATAATGCGTTACAGGCTAAAGAAAAAGTGATGCCAGAGGGCAGTAAAGTTGTCAAGATAGGTTGGAGTGTTAAAAAAATGACACTTTTCCCCTCTGCACTCGAAGCAGATAAGATTCAGCGAGTTGAGTATATGATAAAAGATTCAAAACATTTTGATGCCAATGGTGATCATTGGGGTTATGCCAGATTTGTAAAAAAGGAAAATAAGTTTGTAGTATGGGATAAAGGAACTAAAGGCTGTATAAGCTGTCACAGTATTGCAAAATCTGATGACTATCTTTTTACCAAGATGCAATCTACATTTAAGTAATGAAACAAAAGATATTAATCGTAGAAGATGAACCTGAAATTGTTAAGTTAATAGTCAATCGTCTAGATAGCGGCCATTATGATATTTCTATAGAGTATGATGGTGAAAAAGCTTATACAATTACTTTTTGAGAAGTTAGAGAAAAATTTAAATATAGATAAGTTTGATGTTGAAATATGTATCATTGAAACTCCAGCATGTAATTGGGGATTTCGTGGGATATGTGGAGATGAGATACAATTAGATTATGAAGTAGAGGTATGAAATATGAAACTGGAAAACATAGTCCCATGGGGACGAAATCTTGATGAGTATAGAGCGATGTTCCTACTCTCAAGTAAAGAGATAGAAACTAAAAAGATACTTGGATGTGGTGATGGTCCATCGAGTTTCAATACTGAGGTGGACTTGGATGGCGGAAGTGTTGTTTCTGTTGATCCTTTGTATGCTTACAGTAAAAAAGAGATCATGAATCGTATCGATGAAGTTTCCGATAAGGTCATGGAACAGGTAAAAGTACATAAAGATGATTTTGTATGGAATAATATTCCTGATCCTGATACACTTTACCAGGTACGTATAGAAGCGATGATGGAATTTCTGATGAATTATGAAGAGGGTAAAGAGGAGGGTAGATATATTACAGCAGAGTTACCGGAACTTCCTTTTGAAAATGCCCGGTTTGATCTGGCACTCTCTTCACATTTTCTCTTTTTATATAGTGAGCATTTAGATGAGAAGTTTCATACAGATGCTATTTTAGAGATGTTGAGAGTAGCTAACGAGGTGCGTATATTTCCATTAGTGACTTTAGAAGGAGAGAGATCGCCCTATGTGGATATCATTGTAAAAACATTGCAAGGTCTTGGATACAATGTTGATATCGTTACTACAAATTATGAGTTCCAAAGAGGAGCCAATGAGATGTTAAAAGTAGTGCAAGGATAGTAGAGTAAAAAGAGTAAGAAACAAGAGGAGGGGAAATGATCATTTATATACACGGCTTTGGCAGTTCCGGGCAAGGTGGAAAAGCCAACAAGTTTCGTAACTATTTTAAAAGTCGGAATATACCATTTATCGCACCATCACTCTCTTATGTTCCTGAATTGGCAATAAGCACCTTGGAGGAGCTTATAGAGTCTTATGATGAGGTAAGGCTTATAGGGTCATCTTTAGGTGGATATTATGCTATCTATTTGACTGAGAAGTATGGGCTTAAAACAGTGCTTATCAATCCTGCAATGAAATCTGCCAAGACACTTAGACGAGTCATAAATAAACAGGGGCTTGCACGTAACTATTATGATGAGAGCAGTTTTGAGTGGAATAAATCTCATGTAAAGATGCTTGAGAAGTATGAGGTAGCAAAGCCTGATACAAAACACTATTTACTTATGCTTCAAAAGGGCGATGATGTGTTGGATTACAACGAAGCATTGGAGAAATTGCCTGATGCCAAGCTGGTATTAGAGGATGGCGGTAGTCACAGTTTTGACGGGGTTGAAAGATATTTTGAACAAATAGATGATTATCTTAGCATATAAATAAGCTATAATCATACAAAAAAGAGTTTATGTGAGAGTTCCAAAAATCCTCCAAACTATCTCCAAAGTCCTCCGGAAACAAAACGCCAAAGCCATCATAGTAGGTGGAAGTGTGCGTGACTACTTTTTAGGGCTTCCTATTAAAGATTATGATATTGAAGTGTATGGCTTAGAGAGTATGGAACAGCTTGAAGAAGTGCTCAAAGTCTATGGTTCGGTCAATCTGGTAGGTAAAAGCTTTGGAGTGTTAAAGTTCAGCCATGAGAGTGAAGAGTATGATTTCTCTTTTCCCCGTAAAGAGCAAAAGACGGGTACAGGACACCGTGGCTTTGATGTACAGGTTGATGGTTCTTTAAATTTTGAAGAGGCAGCAAAACGGCGTGACTTTACTATCAATGCAATGGGGTATGAGATAGAAAGTGCCAGGCTCGTAGACCCTTATGGCGGGAAAGCAGATATAGAGAAAAAGGTATTACGGTATATCGACGAGAAGACCTTTATAGAAGACCCTTTAAGGGTTTATAGAGCGGTACAGTTTTCTGCACGCTTTGGATTTGAACTCGCAAAAGAGACAAAGATCCTTTGTCAGCGTATGGTAAAAGAGGGCATGTTGGAAGAGTTGCCTAAAGAGCGTGTCTATGTTGAATTTACAAAATTATTACTCAAGTCGCCTAAACCTTCTATAGGTTTTGAACTCATGAGAGAACTAGGTATCTTACACTATTTTCCGGAGCTTCAGGCTATCATAGGTGTACCACAGTCACCCAAGCGGCATCCGGAGGGAGATGTATGGGTACATACGATGATGTGTGTCGATGTAATGGCAGGACTTTTAGGAGAAGATAAAAAGCAAAACCTGAAATATATGTTTGCCATCCTCTGCCATGATCTGGGAAAAGCTACCACTACTACCATAGATAAAGATGGAAATATAAGAGCCATAGGGCATGAGCATGAAGGGATAGAACTTACAAGAAGTTTTATATATCGACTGAGAAGTGGACATCAGCTCATAGAAAGTATCTTGCCCTTGGTAGAATATCATCTGAAGCCCTCACAGTTCTATAAAGAGGGTGCCAAGGATAAAGCTATCCGAAAATTAGCCACAAAAGTAAATATTGAGGAACTTGTTACAGTTGCAAAAGCAAACTTCCTGGGACGTACTGCAGAAGAGTCACTTCGAGGTCACTATGAGGCAGGGGAATGGCTGCTTGAAAAAGCAAAAGCTTTGGGGGTACAGAACAAACCTCTGGACAATCTTTTACAGGGAAGAGACCTGATAAACCTTGGGTTGGAACCGTCTCCGGAATTTAAAAAGATTCTGGCAAAGGTATATGACTTGCAACTGGAGGGGACGCTCTGTAGCAAGGAAAAAGCATTGGAGTATGTTAAAAAGGAGTTTTTAGCGTCATGACCATAGATAAAGTGACTACCGCAGTCAAGATCGTTCTGGCTATGGGCATCACTTTGTTTCTACTCTTCCTACTTCTTAATACACTCTACCCTTTGGATGACAAACGACTTTATAAACCGCAATTTACAAGAATCTATGACAAAGATGGGCATCTGATGAGGATCCGGCTGAGCGAAGACGGTTTTTTGAGGATACCGCTGAGATCTGATGAGATCACGGATGATATCAGGAAAACACTTTTGACGTATGAAGACAAGTATTTTTATACGCATATAGGTATCAACCCCATCTCTATAGGCAGAGCGTTATGGTTTAATCTGCGCAACAAACGTATGATAGGGGCTTCCACCATTACGATGCAGCTTGCACGTATGATGCATCATCAGCCGCGTACACTGAAGAATAAACTCATAGAGCTTTTTATGGCACTGCAGTTGGAGTACAGCTACTCCAAAGATACCATTCTTACCCTTTATCTCAGTAATGCTACTTCACTCCGGGAGTACATAAGATAAGCTGTCTTGATGAGGGTGCGAAGATGAGGAGTATTGAGGTAGAGATGGAGGAGTTGTAGGGTATTTGTTTTGAACTTATTCCTCTCCAAAATGTTGTTGTTCATGATACGATAGCACAGCAAAAACAACACCTAAATATATGTGGGATGAGGAAAACGCTGTGCATCAGATACTGCCAAAAGCATTTCTCAGTATATAACCTGTGAGGAAAGCAAGGCCTGCTGCTGTACCGCCTGTGAATAGAGTCCTTAGACCGGAAACAAATGCTGGCTTAGCAAATACAAGGCCCTTAATTGCCCCGATTGAAAAGAACATTATTCCAGCAAGACCTGTACTTAGGGAAAACTGCTGCTGCATTTCCAAGACTGGAATGAGAAATGGTATTAAAGGCATTGCTCCAACAAAAAGAAATGCAACAAAGGTTGTGATTGCTGATTTCCATGGGTTGGAGGTACTTTTTTGTACGCCATGTTCTTCTGTGAGCATTGTTTCGATCCATAAATGTCGATCCTGGCATATCGTATTAATGATTTCTTCAAGGGTTTCTCCCTCAAAACCTTTTTTTTGAAATATTTGCCGTATCTCTTCACGTTCACCATCCGGTATTTTGTCAATATGTTCTTCTTCAGTCCGCCTGATTTCTTCTACAAATTCTATCTCAGCCCTGATGGATTCATAACTGCTTATAGCCATGCTAAAGCCGTCTGCTAATAGGTTGGCAAAACCCATTATTAGGGCCACAGCGGAAGGAAGGCCGGCGCCAACAGCACTTGAAACAACAGCGAAGGTCGTTACACATCCGTCTATTCCACCAAGAACAGCATCCGAAATATTCTGAGACTTGGCTGGGAGTTTCAGGCGTTTTTCGATTGCCTCCGGATGATGTTCTCTAAGAAGTTCTTTATAGCTGTTCTTTTTCATTTTATCGTGCCTACATGCCCTTTATAATATGTCTAACTATCTCTTATAGGAACACTTTCTCCTATGATTGCTTTATTTTCATATTATCAGTATAACTTAAATGTCTGTATATTTTTGAAAATATGATATATTTTAAGGTTTTTTTGAAAATATCTATAGTTATTAGAAGACTGGCTCTGTTTTTTATTGACCTTGATAGATTTAAACAGATTAACGATTCGTTAGGTCATGACATGGGGGATATAGTTCTTAAAGAGGTATCACAGCGTTTAAAAGCAAAGATCAGAAGTACAGATACACTTGCTCGTTTGGGTGGAGATGAATTTACTATTCTTATGGAAGATCTCAAAACGCCACACGATGCAGCATTGCAGGGACAAAAAATCATACATGTGCTAGAACAACCGATACATGTAGAGGGCCATACTCTATATGTCACATCAAGCATCGGTATAAGTTTATATCCTGAAGATGGTGATGATGCTTCACATCTTTTAAAATATGCAGATGCTGCTATGTATAAAGCTAAAGAGGAGGGTAGACATAACTATAAGTTCTACTCTTCAGAAATGATAGATTTGGCATTTGAAAGAGTTCAAATGGAGACAAATCTTTATCAATCTTTAAAAAATGAAGAGTTTGTAGTTTACTACCAACCACAAATAGATGGATATACTGATAAGCTTATAGGTATGGAAGCTCTTGTAAGATGGCAACATCCCAGTAAAGGTTTAATTGCTCCAGATAAGTTTTTATCTATAGCAGAAGATACAGGTTTGATAGTCGAACTGGATAGATGGGTAATGAAAACTGCAATGACACAGCTAGTAGAATGGTATAAAAAAGGATTGAATCCAGGAAAACTTGCACTGAACCTTGCTACAAAACAGCTTCAGGAAGAGGATTTTCTCTCTATGCTTCATGATATGCTGATTGAAATAGGGATGAAGCCTGAGTGGCTGGAGTTAGAGATAACAGAGAGTGCAATAATGAACAATCCTCAACATGCCATGGCAGTTCTAAAGAGTATTAGTGAACTTGGAGTTGAATTAGCGATCGATGATTTTGGAACAGGTTATTCCTCTTTGTCTTATTTAAAAAAACTACCTATAAATAAAATCAAAATCGATCAATCCTTTATAAGAGAACTTCCCTTTGATGAGAAGGGTGCCGGAATCACAAAATCTATTATAGCACTCTCAAAAAGTTTAAATCTTAGAGTTGTTGCTGAAGGTGTTGAGACGTCTGAGAAAAGAGACTTTTTAGTAGAAAATGGTTGTATAAATATTCAAGGATATTTTTACAGTAAGCCTATACCTGCAGATAAGATGGAAGTTATGCTTCAAAAAGGGTTGAACCATTAGAAATCGAGTCCAATAAATATTGATCTGCCAACCCTGTTTTAAACAGGGAATAAGAGAAGACTATATTCTGCTATGGCTTTAGAGAGCGTTTAAAATTCCGTGTCAGTTCCAAATAGTAACATAAGTTACACCTCTA
>CAJXJN010000006.1 GCA_913055205.1 uncultured Sulfurovum sp.
TAAGGAATTAGCTGCTTGATTGAGGTGAAATTGCACTTATGATTTGAATGGGCGTGATATGTGATGAATTGTTACGAAATGTAGCTAATGGTGGAGGTGTGGGGAATTGAACCCCAGTCCTAAAATAGCTAGAACTATGACTCTACATGTTTAGTCGGTGTTGATTGGTCTCATCCGGTTTTGTACAACACCCAAAACTTCACCGGACCAGCTAAGATTCTCACACCATGGCATAGCTTCCATGGAGCATAGTCATCAGATATGATACCTCAAAATCCTGGTAAGATGACACTCCCAGGCGAGGCAGTCCTCCGCGTTAGCGGGGTTAATGACTTACGCTACTGCGTAAGCTGGACGATAATCTGTATTGTTTGCGTTTAAGCTAAGTGGGCCGCGTAACGGAATTGCCCAGTCCGACATGCACATAGCTCCGACTACTCCAGTCGAAACCAAGTCACCCCCAAAAAAATCTGAAAGATTTTTTTAGTAAACAGTTATTACACCTATCTACTAAGGTGGTGGATAATAACACTTTTAAATTACTTTGTCAAGGGGTGAACTAAAGCACAAAAAATACCAATAAAGCAACCACGGCCAAAACACTCATAGCAATACCGATCTTCCTGTAGCTGCCTTGCAGAAGATGAACAAGGACAAATACCAATGCACCAAGGAGAAGACCATCTGTAATGGAGTAGGTAAGAGGCATGCCTGTTACAATAAAAAATGTACTGTATTTTATGGCGGGATCCTGATAGTTGATATGCTGCAGTTCCCCGAACATCATGACACCGATAACAATGAGAATAGGATAAATTGCATTAGAGGGAATGGCCTGGAAAAAAGGAAGCAAAAAGAGTGGAAGGATAAACAGTAACCCCACAACGACTGCACTAAGCCCGGTTCGACCTCCCTCTTCGACACCGGCGGCACTTTCAATGAAGGCAGTCGTACTACTCACTCCGGCAAGACCGCTTAGCATGGTGGAAACAGCATCGGCTTCTATGGTTTTTTGCAGCGTGACGGAACCTTTTTCTTTAAAAAGACCTGCCCGCATCCCCACACCGGCCAGGGTACCAAGTGTATCAAAAAGATCAGTGATCAAAAAGATAAGTATGACCGGTACCATTGAAAGTGTCAGAATAGAGGGGATATCCAGTTCAAAAGCGATAGGTGCCATAGATGCCGGCATAGAGATAAAGTGCTCAGGCAGCTTTTCGATCCCCAACATCCATGCAAGCAGTGTTGTTAGAATAATAGAAAGAATAAATGCACCTTTGTACTTTTTCAGTGTAAAGAAGATGGCAAGTGCCAAGCCGAACAGACCGAGCAGAACATGGCTGTCATGAAAATTTCCAATGCTGACAAGCGTGGCGGGATCATCAACAATAATCTTCATCTGCTGTAAGCCGATAAAAGCGATAAAAGCACCGATACCTGCACTCACAGCCCGTTTGATGTCCAGAGGAATGGTTTCTATCAACCAGCGGCGCAGCGGTGTTATACTGATAAGAATATATAAAATTCCTGATACAAATACTATTCCTAACGCACTTTGCCAGGGAATTCCCATTCCTTTGACCAAACCGAAACTGAAATAGGCATTCAGTCCCATCCCGACACTCATGGCAATGGGAGTATTTGCCCAGAAGCCGTTGAGGATCGATGCAAAAATGGTCATCACTGCTGTGGCAGTGATCAGTGCATCATACGGCATACCCGAAGCACTCATAATAGCAGCATTGGCCGGTACGATGTAGAGCATCGCCATAAAGGTGGTAAATCCTGCCGTGATCTCAGTTCTGATATCGGTTTTGTGCTCTTTAAGTTTAAAAAGATTCATACATTACCCCTTACAACTGTTGATAAAATGAAATGTTCGACTGTCAAAAAGACCTTTGTCGCTGAGCTTGAGTTCCGGAATTACCAGTAACGCCATAAACGAAAGTGTCATGAACGGGGCACTTAATGCCGAGCCCAATGTCTCTTTGGCAATGTTGTCAATATTTTCATACTCTTTGGCAACACTGAAACCGTCCCCAGCACTCATGATCCCTGCAATCTCCAGTGGCAGAACCCATTCTTGCGTGTCTGTAACGGCACAGATGCCGCCTTTGTATCTGATGATGAGGTTGACGGCTTTGCTGATCATTTCATCACTGCATCCTACGGCAATGATATTGTGTGAATCATGGGCAACACTGGAAGCGATCGCACCCTGCTTTAAACCAAAACCATTGACATAAGCGATAGCAGGCAGCACATCTGCATAACGGTTCACTACACTGATCTTGAGAATGTCATGCTCCGGATCACCTATGCTCATTGTGGAAAAATGTGGAAGCTCAACGACTTTTTCATGGGTGATAAGTTCATAATCTATCGCCTGTATCACTTCAACGTTCTCACATAAAGGCATCGCAAAATCTTCCGGTTTTTTTGTACCTGTATGAAAATTGTTGACCTTTTGAATGGCTACGGGATCTATGTTCGATTGACCGTTTTGTGCAACTACTTCTCCATTGATCACGGTTTTTAAAATGCTAAAATCCTTCAGATTGTCCACCTCTATAAAGTCGGCACTGTCACCTTCTTTTAGTATACCAACATCAAGATCATAGTGTGTAATGGGATTGATACAGGCGATTTGCAAAACCTTAAAAAGATCATTGCCTTTTGCCAGTGCACGTTTGACAAGCCGGTTGATATGTTCATGATGAAGATCATTTGGATGGCGGTCATCACTGCAGAACATCAACATGGCATAATGCTCATTTATCAGTGGTGCCAAGGCTTCAAAGTTCTTGGCGGCTGAGCCTTCACGTATGAGTATTTTCATACCGCGTCGGAGCTTTTCCAACCCCTCTTCATAGCTAAAGGCTTCATGGTCGGTCGTGATTCCTGCATCGATATAGTGTTTAAGATCATCACCTCGAAGCCCGGGAGCATGACCGTCTACGGGTTTTCCCAGATCCCGGGCAGCCTTTATCTTTAAAAGCATCTCTTCATCCCCGTTGATCACTCCGGGAAAATTCATTACTTCGCTGAGGTATTTGATCTGCGGTTTCTGCAGCAGTGCTTTGACTTCGTCAACGCCCAGTGTGGCACCGCTTGTCTCAAAGGGTGTTGCCGGTACACAGGGTGATGCCCCGAAATAAAATTTAAAATTGACCTGTTCGGCATTGTCCAGCATGAATTCAACCCCTTTTGTACCAAGTACATTGGCAATTTCATGTGGATCTGAAACGGTGCCAACCGTACCGTGGCGAACGGCAAGACGTGCAAATTCACTCGGAGGCAGCATGGAACTCTCTATATGGATATGTGCATCGATAAATCCGGGAAGGATATAGGTAGAACAGACTTCCTTGATCTTTGTAACAGAGAGTATTTTCTGATTTTTAATGATCACTTTAGCAGGATAGATCTCGCGTTGTGCAATGTCAACCAAATTTGCTTTTATCTCCATCAAAAATCCTTCATAGATCAAAAGTATCTTCTGTATTTTCCCACAGATAGGATAAAGAGTGGATTAGAAAATAAAATATAGAGAGATCTATACCGTTATATCTTAAGGTATATAATGCTAATATTTCCGTTATATACTTTGGTACATAAGGGATAGAATGGAACTTTCATCAACACTTACTTTGGAAATGTTAGGTGAGCCTTTTTTGTTGGAGAAGCGCATAGAACTTCTATATGCCATAGAAGAACACGGTTCTATCTCTAAAGCAGCTAAAGCGGTACCGATGAGTTACAAGAGTGCATGGGAAGCAGTGGATGCGATGAACAACCTTTCTGAACAACCCATAGTCCAAAGAGAGACAGGCGGAAAAAATGGGGGTGGTACGACGATCACTCCATACGGCTTGAAACTTTTGGAGACGTACAGGGTCTTAAAAGAAGAACATACCCGTTTTTTGGAAAGATTGTCCCAAGTAACTGATATAGAAAGTGGAGCGTTTAAGACCATAGGGAGATTAGCGATGCAAATATCGGCCAGAAACCAGATACAAGGTAAGGTAGAGTCCATAGAGTCAGGGGCTGTCAATGCCAAAGTAAGCCTCAAGCTTAAAAGCGGGAACAGGCTTGTCTCTGTGATCACTAAAGAGGCAGTGGAAAACCTGGGACTGAAAGAGGGAGACAGTGCAACGGCGATTTTCAAGTCGAGTACGGTCATGCTTGCAGTTCCAGGCGAGATGCAGCTGAGTGCAAGAAACAGTATTAGAGGGAGTATCAGCCATATCACTGTAGGTGAAGTGAATGCTGAAGTGGTGGTGGATATAGGTCATCATGATGTGCTGGTAGCAGTCATTACTGCGGATTCGTTAAAAACATTAAATTTAAAAGAAGGAAGTAATGTTACAGCAATCATTAAATCGAGTGATATTATGCTAGGGAGATAGAGAGAATGACGAAGACAGTAAGTGTGGTTTTAAGTATGATGAGTGTAAGCAGTATGGTCTGTGCATCGGGTGATATGGTAAAGCGTACGATAAAAAGCAACATGACAGAAGTGTATCATGTGTTGCCGGAAGAGGTAAACAGCTTGACTGATATGTTTCAAAAAGGGATATTTTACGGTCGATTACGCAGTAACTATTTTTGGAGTGATAAAGGGGAAGATCATTATGTGTATGGTGTAGGGGGAAGCCTTATTTTCAAAAGTGCTTACTTCAACGGATTTGGATTTACCACAGGACTCTACACGACACAAAACCCTTGGCATATGGATGATGAAGATGCAGTACTTTACAAAGCGGGAAAAGGAGTGTTAAGCCGGTACGATGTGCTAAGCAGCGGAAAGTATGGTATTACCTCGTTGGCATTAGCCTATCTTGAATATAAGAACGGGACCACTTCTCTGCAGGCAGGAAGAGTTATCTTTGAGAGTTTTTTGACCAAGAGTAATGATACAAAGATGATACCCAATACTTTTGAGGGAGTGACGCTTCAAACAGGAGTTATCCCCCATACAAAATTGAAAGTAGGGTACTTAACAAAACAGAAGTTAAGAGACCACTCCGGTTTTCATCACCTTTTAGCCTATGGGGATGATACGAGCGATCCTTATGCACAGTATAGTCAAAATGACGATACTGCAATGCATAAAGGGTTGACACTTTCAGAACTTCAGGCAAGAGGGATCGATGATGAGCTCATTATTCTTGATGCGAAAAACAGTGCTATTGACAACTTGACTCTGACATTTAACTATACAGCGGCACCTGACCTGGTATCCTCAGCAATGATACAGGCTGACTATAGCTTTGATATGGGAGGGGTGAAGGTAAAACCGGCACTGCGTTATATGAAACAGTTTGATGATGGTGCAGGAGAGATAGGGGGCGCAAACCTTAAAACAAATACCTTTGGATACAGTGACCCGAACAGTCTGGAGAGTGCTCTCTTTGCAGCAAGAGTCGATGTGGCACAGGATGCATGGAAGCTGCGATTGGGTTATACCAAAATCGCAGACGAGGGTGACTTGATAGCTCCCTGGAGAGGGTTCCCCACCGGTGGTTTTTCCCGTGCGATGGCACAGTACAACTGGTATGCCAATACCAAAACGACTATGCTAAGAGCAGATTATGATTTTGGTAAAGCCGGACTTGTCCCCGGAGTGAAAGCATTTGTGCGTTATGCCATACAGGATTTTGATGACAATAAGCCGGGTGTACAGGCAGACAGCAATGTTTTGACGCTTGATATTTTAAAAGAGTTTGACAGCATCCCCGGTTTGACGATGAAAACACGTATGGCATATGTAGATGGAGACAAAGAGACTGTTGCAGGGGATGGGTCACTCAAAAGTGATCCCTCTTATCATGAATTCCGCTTTGAGATCAATTATCTATTTTAAAAGGAAAAACAAATGAAAAAATCAGCATTATTCTTTTTGCTTGGCTTGGTAACATTGAATGCAAGTGTCATTAAGATAGCTGTTGCAGCCAATGTAAGTTATGCGATAAAACCGTTAATAAAAGAATTTAATACATCATACCCTGATACTAAAGTCCAAGTCATTCTTGGAAGCAGTGGTAAACTTACGGCACAGATAAAACATGGAGCACCTGTTGAACTTTTTATGTCAGCAAACATGAAGTATCCTGAAGCACTTTATAAAGAGAAGATGGCAGTGACAAAACCTGTGATCTATGCACAGGGAGCCTTGGCATATCTCTCTGTAAAGCAACAGGATTTTTCCAAAGGTGTGATGCTGTTAACAGAAGAGAACATCAAAAAAATCGCCATTGCAAATCCTAAAACGGCACCTTACGGAGCAGCAGCAGTGGAGGCATTGAAAAATGCAAATGTGTACGATACAGTAAAAAACAAGTTTGTCTATGGGGAGTCTATCTCTCAAACTGTCTCTTATGCAACCAAAGCTGCCGATATAGGGTTGATAGCCAAATCATCACTCTTTTCTCCACAAATGGCACATTTCAAAGAAGGGATCAACTGGAGTGATGTAAATGAAACACTCTACACACCTATCTCCCAGGGGATGGTCATACTTAAAGAGGGTGAAAACAACAGTGAAGTCAAAGCATTTTATGACTTTATGCAGGGAAAAGAAGCCAAAAAGGTATTGAAGACCTTTGGATACAGGGTACCTTAGATGCTGGAATCTTTTGATCTCACCCCTTTTGTACTCTCGTTTAAATTGGCAGGGATGACAACACTCATTTTGTTTGTGCTTTCTTTGCCTTTGGCATGGTACCTGTCACAGACCAATTCCAAAGCAAAACCTTTTTTAGAGGCACTTACGGCGCTTCCTATCGTATTGCCCCCTTCTGTTCTTGGTTTTTATATTTTGGTAGCATTGTCTCCCAACTCAACCGTAGGAGGTTTTTTTGAGGATCTTTTTGATGTGAAACTGGTCTTTAGTTTTACCGGACTTGTTGTAGCAAGTTGTTTCTACTCTCTGCCTTTTATGGTACAACCGCTTCAGGGTGGATTTGAGTCTCTGAACAAACATATGCTGGAAGCATCCTATCTTGCAGGGAAAAGTAAATTTCAGACTGTTCTGAATGTAGCACTTCCCAACATCAAACCGGCATTGATGACAGCACTGATCATCACGTTCGCCCATACAGTAGGGGAATTCGGTGTGGTTCTCATGGTCGGTGGGTCCATCCCGGGAGAGACAAAAGTGGCTTCTGTTGCGATCTATGAAATGGTTGAAGTGATGGAGTATGGTAAAGCACATATCTACAGTGCACTGATGGTAGGCATCAGTTTTATAGTACTTTTGTCTGTGTACTTTTTCAACTATAAACAACGTAAGAAATTCGGGGTGCTGTAATGATAAAAATAGATATCCGTAAAGCATTATATGGCAGTTTCGGGGAGATGCAATTAAGTGTAGATCTTCATATCAAAAAAGGAGAGTTCCTTGCACTCATGGGAGAAAGCGGCAGTGGAAAAACCACATTTTTAAGGATCCTGGCAGGGCTTGAGTCTGCAACGGGAGAGATAGAAGTGGAAAATATACATTGGCTTCAAAATGAAAAGTCACTTCCTCCGCAAGAAAGAAAAATAGGTTTTGTTTTTCAGGATTATGCACTTTTTGAGAATATGACAGTAGAGCAGAATCTACTCTATGTCAATCATGATACAACACTTGCTATGCAGCTCTTAAAGATGACGGAACTGACAGCACTTGCCAAACAAAATGTACAAGTTTTAAGCGGTGGTCAGAAGCAAAGAGTGAGTTTGTGCCGTGCGATGATGCGTAAGCCTGAATTACTGCTTATGGATGAACCTCTTTCCGCACTTGATCCTGTAATGCGTGCCAAACTTCAACAAGAGATAAAACAGCTCCATGATACTTTTGGTACAACGACTATCATAGTGAGTCATGATCCTTCTGAAGTGTATGCTTTAGCAGACAGGGTATTGGTATTGGAACAAGGGAGGATCGTTAAAGATAATTTGGTTGAAGAGGTACTGCGGGGAAAAACAGAAGGACTTCATTATGAGACGGAAGTATTACAACTTTCAGAAATATCCGATACAACTATCGCTACAGTATTGGTTTCCGGGGAGCTTCTTGAAGTAGAGGTTGATGAAGCCGTCAAAATCGGTGATCGTATTGAAGTTGTCTTAAACCCTGCATACAGAGGATCCGGATCGTGATAGTACCCTGTGGCAAGAGCCTGCAGAGGTCTTCTATGAAACTAAAGGGAAAGAATATCTTTTCCTAATAATGTATCCGGATGGTAACTGTTTTATCCTTCTTGAGGGTGAATTTGGCATCTTCAAATGCAGGTGGTCCCAAAAAACCTTTTGCATCATTTGAAATACCTGTACCCTCTTTGGGAAAGCCTATAAAATTTTTATCCAACTTTCCGTTGGCATTTTCATCATGATACACTGTGACAGCATAAACACCTTCAGGAATATTTTTAAAAGTATAGAAAGTTCCGTTTCTTGTTATGTTTATCTGTGCTTTTTTGTACTTTCCTCTTTCTTTAAGAAAGTATTGATCTGTATTAAATAATCCTAATCCAACGGTTCCTTTTTCACTTTTTAATCCGATGATCCTGACAGTGATCTCTGCAGACAACAGTGACACAGTAAGAATCAGGAAGGCTGGAATAGTTTTTTGCATTATAAATTTCGGGTTTTTATACTATGGATGAGTTGTGCTGCCGTACCAGCCTTTTCCCCTTTAGGCTGAAACAGGTAGTTATGTACTCTGTCTGGTATCTTTTGTGGCATCTCCAACGCTTCAAACTCCTCTTTGGCTGATTGTTTTGCTTTAAACAGAGCCATTTGTACACGTGAGTAGAAGTTGGCTGCCCCTTCTCCCGAGGTCTCTATGCTGAGGAAGTTGGCTGAAGGAAAACGGTTGGTGACTAAAGACTGTATACCGTCTGATACTGCAGAGGATGGCATACACCCAAAAGGTTTTACCGAGATGACAAGGTGTGCAAGGTTATCTTTGACACTCTCTATGAGGTGAGCGACCTCCAGGTGACCCTCTCCACCACTTGCATCCAGGGGGTAATACTCTTTGGCTAGAGTAGCCAGTTTATCTATATTTGGAATCTCATAATCATGTAATCCTATGGCTTTGGCATAAAGCGTGAAGTGGGTTTTAAGGGCTGCTTTTCCTGCTTTGATGAGAAGTTTGGTTTTGAGTGTGGAGAAGTCTACTTTTTTGTTACCCTCTTTTTCCAGGTTTTCACGTTTACCCAGCTCAAACTCCGTCTCCCAAATACTTAACATCAAACGGTTAATGAGTGGTTGGGGAATACACTCTGCCCCTTCCTCTTCTAAAAATCGATGAAGATTGTAGTTGCCGTCTCCCTCTGTCATCGCTGCCCAGAACTCACCCATGACCATGACTTTGGCTTTGGGTTGCAGGCGGTTAAGTTCTATTTTTTCCAGGACTTGACGACAACGCCACATGGCTGCGACTAAATTCTTTTTCTCCATAAAGGTATTGGAGATGATCTCTCTACACGTTTCTATGGCTTTGTCTGTAGCACCTTTTTGGACTTCATAGGGACGTATTTTATAGGTGAGAATATTGATAATATCCCCAATGATCAATGCTTTGACAAGGGTGATGAAGAACTTAGGGCTGAAGTTGATGGCAGATGTTTCATCGGCTGCCTGAAAGATGCCTTTGTTATGTTCAAAACTCATGATACGGAACCCCCGGAATCCTGCATCACTTAAAGCTTTTCTATACTCTGTAATATACATACCGAACCGACAAGGACCACAGCCACCGGAAGTGACAAAAATATATTTTTTGATTATTTCCTCAGTACTTAGTCCTTTTTCATCACGAAGATTCTGAAGATACTTCACGAGGTTTCCTACATTAAAGTAGGTAGGATTACACTGCCCACGGTTTCCAAAGGCTTTCCCTTTTTGAAATGATTCAAAATCAGGGTTAGGCATAGCAATATAGTTTTCACCGATGGACTGAAGTGCAGAAGAGATGAGTTTGTCCTGCAGAAGTGAGAGTCCGCCAAAAAGCATGGTGACATCGTTTTTCTCTTCTTCTGTAAATTGGTAGTTTGTATTGTCACGCCATTGGGTTTTTTCCTGACCCAGGTAATTTAGATTACCATTGCTCTGTACGGGTTTAATGCTATTGCATGATGCACTCATGAGGTGACCTCCTTAATATTAGTATGAAGCGTTGCCTGTTGAGTGTTCAGTGAGGAGGGTTTGTTCTGCATAAGTGTCCTTTTGTACTGTTCAAGGGTATAAGCAAAGGTTTTGACCCGTATTTTTATAGATCCGCCCGGTTTGTTTGCATCAATGTCGTGCAGGGTAAGGTGTGGTGTACGGCTACTTCCCAAAATCTTGTCTATGATCGCATAGGTTGGAGCATCATGACCACATTTAAAACTGGAAAGGTCCACTACTGCGATGTTGGGATGACGCGCTGCAAACTTTGCTGCCCAGACTTTTTGTGCCGAATTGGTAGAAAAGTTCTCAGGCCAAACGTCACGGATGTCATAAGCACTCTCTATATATCGATTTGCAATATCCTCTCCAAAATATTTAGAGAGGTATGCCTCATCTTTAGGGATGGCACGCATAGAGAGTGTTTTAAACCCAAGGGTCTGGAACTCATCCAGTACTTCATGATTAAGCCCGGGATCAGAGTGGTAGGGACGACCAAGAAGCAGGATGACTATCTCATTATGGGCAACGGCATCATCCAGTATTTTGCGTCCTTCAGTCATAATGTCTTTATCATTTTTATCCAGGGCTTTCCATGCCTGTTCTGCTGCCCAGTTGTTCTCATCCGAAGTGATACGCAGTTTTTCTCCCCATGTTGCGAAGAGCTGCTTGGCAAGTAATTTTTTGTTATCAAAATTTAAAGAGTCATCAATATACTGCACACCTTTTTGTAGGAACAGATCTTTCTCTTTCGTAAAAGCAGAGTATACCACTTTAGGTGTACCGGAAATAATAGGGCATGCCGTTTGTCCCATAGTGTGCTTCACATACCCTGGGAGTTCAGTGACTGAAGGGAACCAAATATAGTCAAATGATCTCTTGGCAAACTTTTTACCATACATCAATGCATAGACATGGGCTTGTGCGACTTTGGCAGGATAACAGGAATCTACAGAACCATACTTTGCACCTTCCAGGTACATATCTTCATTGGAGAAGCCAGAGAACTGTATATGGAGTGGATTAATATCTAAAGCTTCTAAATAGGTTCTTAGGAAGGGGGCTAAACTATAGATATTGAGTACTTTTGGGATGGCGATCTTGAGGGTTTCTCTATAAGATTTGTCTGCTTGGCTGCTTGTGATAAAGTCTCTATGTACTTCTTTTCGTAAGGTAGGTCCCCAGCCACCGAGTGTGACTTTGACCTGTTGTTCTTTGACTTTGTCGTTAGAAGTAGGTTTTGGCTCTAACTCATACGTAGGTGCAAAGAGGGATTTGGACTCAGTATTGACAAGATTTGGTACTTCTTTTTGTAACGTTTTTCGCTCTTTTTTGAGTGCTTTGAGTGCTTTGGGTGACTCCACTGTTCCATCTTCACAGGAAAATCCTGCGATGTAACGTACAGTGTCGGATGAAGGGGTTTGTGTATCGATGAAAGTACGGGAACAGTTGATCGTACAGAAGTGACAACGAGTACTCTCATCGGTTTTAGAGGTAAAGGTAAGCTGCAGTGCCTCTTCAAGTCCTACAAAGGTTGCTTTGCCTTTTCTTCTGACAACGTCCCTAGCTTCTATCGCTGCACCTAAAGCTCCGGCTTCACCACAGTGAGGGTGTACATCAACTCTGGCATTTGGTACTTTGGATGTGATGTAATCCACCTGTGCTTTAAGTGCTGCCTGGTTGTATTGTGTTCCGCCCTGTAGAACAAAGTGATCTCCAAAAGCAGCAAGATTAGGAGCTTGCACCACATATTGCCAGACATTTTTAGGCAATACTTTTGCGATGCCTGCAAAGAGCTCTTCTTTGCTGTAACCCTCTTTTTGGAAGTTTACCCTGTCTGTGTCTAAAAATACTGCACAACCATAGTTAAACCTTGGTGCCTGAGTCGCTTTAAAGGCTACATCAGCATATTCCTCTACCTTCACACCAAACTGCTTTGCCATACTTTGCAACAGTGTACCGTTACCGGCAGAACATTGGTTGGAGAGACGGAAGTTCTTCATCATACCGTTCTCCATAAAAAGTACTTTAATGTCTTGTCCACCGATGTCACAAATGACATTGATACTCTCTCCAAAGATCGCTTGGGCACTCTTCATATGTGCGATGGTCTCGATGATGTTTGCATCAGCCTTGAGTGCTCCTTCAAGTACATCAGCTGCATACCCGGTCACCCCTAAGCCTTGAATATCATAATATCCATTCGGGTCCTGGTCTTTGATCTTCTCCAGGAGTTCTACTGTATCTTTGATGGGGTTTCCCTGTGAGAGTTGATAGACTTTAAGCAGTAACTCTCCCTTTTCATCTACAAGCACAGCCTTAGAACTGGTAGAGCCTCCGTCTATACCCATGAAACATGTGGTTTTCCGGGTAAGTTTTTTAGGGGTAAAAGGAGGGATGGTATAGCGAACTTTAAAGGCTTCCAACTCTTCCCGGCTTTGAACCAACGGGGTATCGTTATGTACTCCTGCAGAGATACCGCCTGTATCGACAAGGGTTTTAAGCTGTATGAGCCCTGTAAAAGATTTGTCGTGATTTGATTCTCCCTCACCGAAGATGACAGCACCCAGTGCAGCATAGTACTGGGCATTCTCAGGGACGATGATGAGCTCATCGAGCTTCTCTTTGTCATACACTACCCCTCTCTCATCCCAGAGTTCAGCGATACGCATACGCCAACACTGTTGTAAGAAAGGCAGATAGGTATTTGGACCTCCTAAAAGCAGCACTTTTGGCATGAGGGTATTTCCTCTTGTCAGTACTGTAAGATTTTGCATGACGATGGCATCCGCAAGAGAGTTCATGATCTCATGTGAAGGTACAGAGGTTTTCACGAGGTTGACGATATCTGTTTCGGCAAAAACCCCACATTTGGCTGCAACATGGTGAAGTTTAGACGTGTCAAAGGTAAGCTTTTGTGTCTCATCACTGTTCATCCCCACTTTCATGGTACACTTCTCTATGGTTGCACCTGTACCTGAGGCACATTTGTCATTCATGGAGGTTAGAACAGATTTCTTCCCATCCTCTCCTTCTTTAAAGTGGATGATCTTCGCATCCTGTCCACCCAGTTCCACCACTGCACGTACATCAGGATGATGATGTTCAACCGCAAGTACCACAGCATTGACCTCTTGGACAAAACGTGCATTTATCGTAGGAGCGATACGACTTGCACCTGAACCGGTGATATAGACCTTGTCTATTTGATCATATGCATCAGGGTGAGATGTGCTAAGTGCTTCAAGGAGTCTAAGGAGTGTGTCTGCTTGTTTGGTGTCATGTGGGGTATAGTCCTTAGCAAGGATATTGAAACCTTCATCACACAGTACATATTTTACCGTCGTAGAACCGATATCTATACCTAGTGAATATTTTTTTATCATTGCTTTAGTCATATATATCCTTTTTCGCTTTCTTTATGCCTTCTCCTCTTGGCCTTGTAACAAAGAAGGGAAATGCACCCAAAAGAAGCACTGTCCCGGCATATAAAAAATGCAAAGAACTGTCGCCGCATGATGAATATTTTTATTGTGCGTTATTCTTTGTTTTAAATACCCATAATATCCATACTATACCAACTAAAATAAAAGGTATGCTTAACATCTGTCCTGTAGTAAAGGGAAGGTCGGTTGTGTAGTCTGCCTGACGTGTCTTGGTGTATTCCAGTAAGAAACGTACGATGAACATATAGGTTAAAAAAACACCAGGAAGAATTTTGGTTGCAAATACTGCTGTACTCTTACGGTAAATCGTTACTAAAATAAATAAGAGGATGAGATAAGCTCCTGCTTCATAAAGTTGCACAGGGTGGCGTGGTATCATATCGACCCGTGCAAAGATGATAGCCCATGGTTTATCTGAAGGTAAACCAAGTATTTCAGAGTTAAAAAGATTACCAAAGCGTACAAATGCTGCAGTAAGTGCCCCAGGTATGGCTACACGGGAGAGTAGCCATAAGTATGACTCTTTGTAGCGCTTTGAGAACATATAGAGTGCCAAAAGAACACCCAGTAGTCCGCCATGACTAGCAAGTCCGCCTTCCCAGACTTTGAAGATTTTAAGGGGATGTGAAAGATAAAAGTCAGGTTCATATGCAAAACAGTGCATCAAACGTGCACCTACAACAGCACCCACCATGATATAAATGAGCAAGTTGTCAAGTACGGCAGGGTCTTTATTCTCACGCTTATAAATCCATTGAAGTATCATAAGCCCAAGAAAAAAAGAGCCTACAAATAAAAGCCCATACCAACGAAGCTGCAGAGGACCTAATTCTAAAATGTTTGGATCGATGTTCCAAATAAAGTGTTTCATATAATCATTACCTTATAAGTATCTAGGGTTTTAGAGGTGCCCTTGTTTTAATTAGGAGTATTATACTCTAAATTATTTAATGAAGTTTTTTATGATTATCTGGTAGTTAAGAGAAAATAGAATCAAAATATGTAATGAAGATCATAAAAGCATCCTAGGGTATTCACGGAAAAATCATTACTTAACCTTTGGGTTAAACCTATTTTTTTACAAACACCCTGAAGTTCAATTATAAACACTATTTTTATAAATCCTATCACATGATCTGGAAGTGGTTTTGATAAATGGACGCATTCTATAAAAAGAGAGTTAAACAAATTTCTGTTATTCTATACTTGAATTTTCTGAATACCTTTAGTTCCCATAATGGGTTTTGCAAGAGATTTTTAAAAATCTAGCTATGGCTAAGTTGGGAAAATTCATTGTCAATAGAAGATATAGAAGCTTACAAGGAGCTAAAAACAGGATCTCTTTTGAAGCTGTAGAGAGTTGGTTTTAAATGAGACCTGATGTATTGAAGATTTTACCTACTGAGTTTCAGACTTATGCTTTTGGGAAACTGGAACAATATGGTGAAATTTGACAATTTTCAACTTAAAGGATTTTCAATGAAAAGAAATATCTTAATGATATGCTTAAGTCTAATGGTCATAAGCATCAATTTAAGTGCTAAAGAGCCTCAAAAATATCTGAGTAGTCTCTCAGGTATTAACAAGCATTTGGAAAATGCTGAAGCGAAGAAAAGCTTAGAAAAAGCAAAAGAGCACTGGTATAAAGGCAAAAAGCGTTACTATAAAAAGAGTAAACAAAAACAAAACCTCAATGTTTCAAAGATATCAAGCTTCAATCAAAACAAGAAGCTATTTGAAACTTTAGGGGTCGGTTATGGTGGAGCGAGCGCTTATGATTTTTATCCTCAGGAGGGAACAGAACCGATTTGGATGAGTGCCATTGATTTGGCACTTGATGAAAATATAGGAGACAATCCATACTATCAGGGTATCAAGGATTTTGAAGCTGATGATTTTACTCAACTGCAACAATCCCTCTCAAAAAGTCAATATATTATCTATTGGTTAACCAAAAATTGGGATGAAGATTGGTTTAGTATTGAACAGATCCAAGCTGCTATGGATGAAGGCTATGTTCCTGTTTTTATCTATTGGTATTTTGGGGATACTTTAGTGAATAGTATGCCTACGGATGAGGAAGTTGAGGCATATTATCAGGACAATAGCAGGGTTTCAAACTTTTTAAATCAACTTGATGGTCAAAAAATTATCATAATGGAACCTGAATTTAACAAAAATCCTGTTATTGCTACCGAAGAGACACAAAAAACATTTGCTTCCATTCTTTCCAATGCCATTGATACAATCAAACAGCAAAATCATACGCTTTTGGTTTCATTATGCATGACAGATGCGGGCAATCGAAATGAAGATCTATCTTATAGCTCTTGTGGCTATGATAATTGTGCTTTGGGTGATAAATATAGTTGGTCTCAGCCGGAAATTGTCTACAATGAGTTGCTCAATAAAATTGATTTTGTTGCTTTTCAAGAGATGGTTGCACAGTTTAGTCGGGACCCTCAAAATCCCGGAACATGGGAAGAACCTAATCCAAAATCATATACCGATAGCGAAACAGGGATCAATTTACTGGCACAACGTATCAATAATTTGACTGCTTTTTTACATGAAAAGTATAATAAACCTGTATTTCTCCCCTATATGACCATTGCTACTGCCACATGGAATGATACCAATGGCAATGATCAGATCGATGCGAATGAATTGGATTTGACTGGTTGGGAAGTCAAAGCTTCCAATACTTATCAATCTCTTCTGGAATTGAAAGATGAATTGCAGCAGAATGGACTCTTTGGTTATGCACCGATGGTGCTGTTTGATCATCCTGCTCATGATCAAGAAGGTTATCAATATTTTTTAAACAACGAATATCATTTGGGTATAATCAAAACCCAAGCCAAAGATGCCATTGATGAGCATTTGCTGGGAGATTTAGACCCCAAGTCCAATATCATGGACTTTTTATATCAATAGTCTGCAACTATGGCTGCTTAAAGTTTCCTCCACTCCATGAAGGTACTTCCTTCATGGAGTGGATACATCACCTACTAGTGAGCAGAAAAAGCCTCTTCTGCTTCAAGATAGTTGCCAACAAGGCAATATAGTATTGCTAAAGAGTGCTACTTAACCATAGACCTCAATTAATCACGTTTGCAAAGAAAAAGTTTAAAGATTTATCTTCTCTTTTATCTCTTTAGCAATAGCAGAAATCTTAGTGATTTTCTGCGTATCACTCAAACTTTCATCAAGTAACACTTTGACAAAAGCAGAACCAACGATAACACCATCTGCACCTTTGGCTTTCTCTTTGGCTGTGTTTTGGTCTACCCCAAAACCAACATACACTGGTGTATCTGTAAATGTTTTGATGTCAGTAATGATCCCCTGTAAATCTTCGCTTTTACCTGCACCCGTGATGCCGGCATAGGCTACAAGGTAGATGAATTTTTTAGCATCCGTTACTATCTGTTCTATGCGTGCTTTACTGTCTGTCGGTGCGATGAAGTCTATAAGGCTTAGTCCTGCAGCTTCTATGCTTGGTTTGTATGGAGCAGCCTCTTCGAATGGTAGGTCTGGGATGATGAAGCCATTGACACCGGCTTTATTTGCCTCAGAAATGAATGTATCCATACCTTTGTGGTAGAAAGGGTTGAAGTATCCCATCCACAGGGTGTCTATGTGGGGGGCTATTTTACGTGAAACTTCAAAAAGGTGGTTAAGTTTAAAGCCGTTCTGTAAAGCTTTGAGGTTTGCTTTTTCTATAACAGGACCATCTGCAACAGGGTCAGAAAAGGGCATACCAAGCTCTAGGGTATCAACTCCGGAATCTGCCAGGGCAAGTGCTGCATCAACAGTAAATTCCAACGATGGAAAACCTGTGGTAATATAGGCGACTAATTTTTTCAATGAGGACTCTTTTTATCTGATATAGTATATAGTTTCAACATTATATGATAAAATAAGTAAAAATAGAGCTATGGATATTATTTTCTTCCTATGCCAGCCTTTAAAAAAGTGACTAGTCGCTTGAGCTTTCTGCTGAAAATGTAATCCTTCAACTTGTAAGGAGAAAACTTAGCGTTAGCGTAAGTAACATGAGCTTTGCCTATGTTGCGATCAATAA
Source organism: uncultured Sulfurovum sp. (assembly GCA_913055205.1). Lineage (GTDB taxonomy): Bacteria > Campylobacterota > Campylobacteria > Campylobacterales > Sulfurovaceae > Sulfurovum. Next base: position 17,692 of record CAJXJN010000006.1, read on the forward strand.
TAATACAGGACACTAAAAACAGATGAGTATTCATACACCCAAGATAGAAAAAAAAGTAACTTTAACAACTATTGCGAAGATGAAAGGTGTAGAGCCTATTACGATGGTGACAGCGTATGATGCTCTTTTTGCACAACTTTTTGATGGTGAAGTGGAGATGATCCTTGTAGGGGATAGTCTCAATATGAGTTTTCTTGGTAAAGAAGATACGCTTTCGGCAACAATGGACCAGATGATCTATCATACACAGGCTGTCTGTAATGGTGCGAAATTGCCGCTTATTGTACTTGATATGCCTTTTGGTTCTTATACTACCCCTGAAATTGCAGTGCAAAATGCAACAAGGGCGTATCAAGAGACCAATGCGCAAGCTGTCAAAATAGAGGGTGGAAAAGAGAGAGCACACATTGTTAAAGCGCTTACACAGAACTCTATTGCTGTACTTGGACACATAGGGCTTATGCCTCAGTATTTACGAAGCGATGGTGGATATAAGATAAGAGGGAAAGACCAGGCAGACATAGAGACTCTCGTGGAAGATGCGAAAGCACTTGAAGCTGCCGGGGTATTTGCCATTGTCGTAGAAGGGGTGAAAAGTGAAGCAGCAGAGGCTATTACTAAAGCAGTATCTGTACCGACCATAGGTATCGGTGCAGGCAATACCACAGATGGACAGGTATTGGTCTGGAGTGATATGTTCGGTTTCTTTGAAGCATTCAAACCGAAGTTTGTAAAGCAGTATTGTGATGGAGCTAAATATGTACGTGATGCCTTGGAAGCCTACAGAAATGAAGTAAAAGCAAAAGAGTTTCCCAGCAAAGAATATACCTACTAAGGGGTTTTATGATAAAAATAGTTTTAAGCATATTAAGTGTTATGGCAGTAATTATGATGAGTGGATGTGCAGATAACAGTAATGTTAAACCGAGTAAAATAGCTGGTTTTGGTGCTGCTTCTGATGTAAAAAACAAGCTCAGTACAACGCAGGGACTACAAAATACCAATATTATAGTGAGCGTAAAAAATGGCAAAATGGTATTGAATGGCGTAGTACATAGTGAAAAACAGAAATATTTAGCAAGCAGTGTAGCAAGATCAGTAAAAAGTTCCGGTACTGTAGTAAATCGTTTGGCGGTACAGTAAATCATGGAAAGAATGGTTGAAATAGAACGCTTCGAGGAGGAAGCAAGCTATGAAGTGACACTTCGTCCCAGTTCATGGGATGAGTATATAGGGCAAGAGAAGATCAAAAAGAATCTCAAAGTTTTTATAGAGGCAAGTAAAAGGAGAAATGAAGCTTTAGACCACATACTTTTCTTTGGACCTCCGGGTTTGGGTAAAACGACCATAGCAAATATTATTGCCACAGAGATGGGTGCAAACATTAAGACTACTGCTGCTCCGATGATAGAAAAGGCAGGGGATTTGGCTGCACTCTTGACTAATATTGAAGAGGGAGACATCCTTTTTATAGATGAAATTCACCGTATGAGTCCAGCTATCGAAGAGATACTCTATCCTGCGATGGAGGATTTTCGTTTAGATATCATTATTGGCTCCGGTCCTGCAGCACAAACGGTAAAAATAGACTTGCCACGTTTCACGCTTATAGGTGCAACCACAAGAGCCGGGATGCTCTCAAACCCTTTACGTGAGCGTTTTGGTATGCATTTTCGTATGCAGTTCTATACCCCTGAAGAGTTAGCAAAAATTGTTGCCCAAGCTGCCCATAAACTTGAAAAACCTTCTCAAGAGAAAGCCTCTATTGAGATAGCCAGAAGAAGTAGAGGTACACCGCGTATCGCACTTCGTCTGCTTAAGAGGGTAAGAGATTTTTCTGAAGTCGCCAACGAAAATGAAGTGACATTGGAGCGTGCACAGTACGCTTTAGATGAACTTGGTGTCAACAACCTTGGGTTTGATGAACAAGATATACAGTTATTGGAGCTATTGGTAAGTGCTAAAAATAAACCGATGGGGCTTAGCACCATTGGTGCAGCACTCAGTGAAGATGAGGGTACTATAGAAGATGTGTTGGAACCGTATCTTATTGCAAACGGATATATAGAACGAACAGCCCGTGGGCGTATAGCCACACAAAAAAGCTATGAACATTTTAAACTGGGTGGATTAACAAAGAAAGGTCTTTTTGAATGATTAGCAATAAAAGCTTAATGATCACCGTACTCTTTGTCCTCTCGATTATCGGTGCGTATAGCATTTATAAACCTTTTCTACTCTCCATAGTCGTTGCTATGTTACTTACAATGGCTACGTATAACTTAACTAAAAAAGTAATCAAACATTTTAAATCAAGAAAGATAAGTGCTGTTATTGTTACGATTTTTCTAACCCTTATTATTTTTGTTCCTATCGTTTATATTGCAACTGTTGGAGTATCATATGCCTCAAATATTGATGTTGCAACTATTAAAGAGGTTACTTCTGTAGTAAAAACATTTTCCGAAGAGGTCCCTTATCTGAAAGAGTGGGTTGAGGCAGGCTTAAGCGATGAGAAGATCGCAGGGTATATTAAAGAGTCTACCTTATATATGACAACAGCAGGAAGTGTAGGACTTGGATTTGTAAAAAACATGGTGCTTGTCCTTGTGTTTTACTTTATCATTAACTATTACGGAGAGCGTTTTTTTGAGTTGGTACGCGCACTGATGCCCGTAAGTAAAATGAAAAGTGCAAAGATGATACATGAAGTTTCCTCTACTATGGAGGTGGTTTTTTATTCTATCATAGTGACTGCTATTTTTGAAGGCTTCCTTTTTGGCATTATGGTGAGTCAGTTTGGATTTAATGGTTTGTTGTTTGGTGTTATCTATGGGTTTGCTTCTCTTATTCCTATTATTGGTGGTGCGGTGGTGTGGATACCGGTCGCACTCTATAGTTGGACAAAAATAGATGCTAATACAGCTATTGTTATTGCAAGTTATTCGGTGATCATTATCTCTATTATTGCAGATACTTTCGTTAAGCCGGTTATTATTAAAGTGATTAAAGAAGATCTGCTTAAAAGTACTATCGAGATCAATGAAATAGTCATTTTCTTCTCTATTTTAGCAGGTATGAGTACCTATGGTTTCTGGGGAATGATCCTGGGACCGGCAATCACCTCATTTTTGATCGCCATTACAAAAATATATATTGACTACAATTATAAAGAGCAGGCTATCGGAAGAAACTAAAAGTTTCAAAAGAAGGTTTTCATATAGGAGATGTTATGATACTAACAGAGGGTGCATCTAAAAACCATAAATAAATATGCATAATGGGTTTTTAGAGCTGTTTTAAAAATACAATAATTACTTTTGGTAATTGGTAAAAGGAAAAAGTCATTATTAAAATATTGATTATAGAAGATGATCCGGAGTTGGCGCTCATCTTAACAAACTACTTAACTAAGTACGACATGGAAGTCATTGGTGCAGAGGATCCTTATATTGGGCTCTCTTTACTAACCCAACATGAATTTGATCTGATCATTTTGGATCTGACCCTTCCTGGGATGGATGGATTAGAGGTGATTCCCAAGATCAGAGAGATAAGTAATATTCCTATTATCATCTCTTCTGCACGAGATGATATTACCGATAAGGTGATCGGTATGGAGCGTGGTGCAGATGACTATATGCCGAAACCCTATGACCCCAGAGAGCTTGTCACACGGATCAAAACGATCTTAAGACGTACGCATAGCATGGAAGAGAAGGTAGAAAAAAAAGAAGAACTCTTTGTAGCAGATATGAAAGCACGCGTGATCACCTTTAGAGGAGTGTTTTTAGACTTGACAGCAGCTGAGTATGATATCTTGTCTATGTTGATCCAGCATAAAAATGGTTCAGTTTCCAGAGAGCAGCTTCTTTATGAAAGTGAACATATCGATGATGATAGTTCCATTAAAAATATTGATGTGATCATCTCTCGGATCCGACAAAAAATTGCCAAGATAGATCCTGATCATATCTATATCAAGCCTATTCGTGGTGTAGGGTATCTTTTAACAGACCGTGTATGAAAAATCTATCTGTAACCACTTTTATTCATATTCTTTTTTCTGTAGCGATCACCATACTGATCGCTACTTTCTTACTGTTCCTCTCTTGGGATGAAGACCGTCACAAGATCGATGAGTTTAAACGTTATCAACTTATCTCTCTTACATTCCTTTCAAACTTACGTCTAAATCCTGATGAGGAAGAACTTAAGAAACTGTATAAAGATCTACGTGTCAAACCTATATCACCACCAGAAGCAAAGAAAATAAAACAGGAAATAGAAAAGATCGGTGAAACGATTTTTTCCGGAGGTTCTTCTGTAGGACAGGTACGTGTGTTTAAAATACATGATGCGCACTATATTTATGTACAACGTATGGAACATAATCTTATGCTTAAAGATAACAGACCCAAAAACTACTATTTTGAGATTGCTGTTTCTTTAGGGGTTTTTCTTATAGGGTTGCTGCTGTTACTCTATCTGGCTGTTTTGCGAAAGCTTTATCCTTTAAAAAAATTACATACACAGATACAAAAATTTGCCAAAGGGGATATGCAAACACGTATTACTTACCTCTATGATGACGAAATAGGAAAGATCGCTAAAAGTTTTGATGATGCTATTGTACATATCAATCAACTGAGTGCTTCTAAAAACCTTTTTATGCGTAATATGATGCATGAGCTTAAAACACCTATTACCAAAGGCCGTATCGTAGCTGAAATGCTGGAAGACGAGAGTACTAAAAAGATACTTGTACGTGCGTTTGAACGTATGAATGAGCTTATCTCTGAACTTGCAGAGATAGAGAGAGTAACCACACAAAGTTTTGAGCCGAATTTTGAGTATGTGACACTTAAAGAGGTGGTAGAAAAAAGCCAGGAACTTTTGATGGCAGAGAGTGGTTGTGTAAAGCTTGAAATAGAAAACAGAGCATTGACAACGGATATAAAATTAATGGCTTTAGCGATTAAAAACTTACTTGACAATGGTATAAAATATGGTAAAAACAAGTGTGTAATGCTTCGTTCAAATGGTCAAAACATTGAGATTCTTTCCGAAGGGGAAGAATTGCAACATCCTTTAGCCTATTATACTGAACCCTTTTCTCAGGAAGAGAAGAGAAGCAGTGGATTTGGATTGGGACTTTATATTGTCCACAGTATTTTGGAAAAATTAGGGTATGGGTTAGAATACAGATATAAAGAGGGAAAAAATATTTTTATGATACATATAGAAAAACCCTCCGGTATGGCTTAAAGTTATCCGTATTATTATGTCATTCCGGATAAGAGCTATAATCTAAAAAATTAGAAAAGTTTAACAGATTATAGACTCTGAAACAAGTTGTCCATAGAAAAATCTCTTGGGATAGAGAGGATGGCAGATACGCTAAGCCAAAGAACTTAATCTCTTAATGCCTCAGCGATCAGCTCCAATGGGTTTTTAAAGATCGTCTCTACCTCTGCATTGTTCATTGCTTCACTTAGTTGAACACGACACGCTGAACATTCAGCACTTACATAGTGTGCTTTGGTCTCTTTGATCATTGCCGCTTTTGGTTTCCCCGCAGCTTCAGCGAAGTGAAACTTCTCAGTTTGCATGGTCACACCACCAAAACCACAACAACGATTAGGGTCACTCATCTCTACCATTGGGTAGTTAGGAGCAAGTAGATTACGCGGTTCTTCGTAAATACCCTGTACTTTTCTTGCATGGCAAGGATCATGGTAAGTCACTACTTCATCAAATTTTTTGCCTTTGGTCTCAAGCATCTCTTTGAGGTTTGTGTTATCATGCAGCCATGCTGTAGCCATATGAATTTTTTCAGTTACTTTAGCAGCTCTCTCTTTCCACTCCGGCATATCATGGTTTTCAAAAAAGACTTGCCAGTCATGCTTAACCATGGCAGAACAGGTAGCTTCCGGGATGAGCATGGCATCACACTCATCCATAAAACTTTCAAAGTATTCGATATTTTTCTTGGTCATGTACTCCACTGAACTCATATCTCCTGTAAAGTAAGCAGGAGCACCACAGCAAAGCTGTTTTTTAGGGATAAATACATCAATATCAAGTTTTGCAAGTATCTCAACCAAGCCATCACCAATACTCGTATAGTTGTAGTTTGCCAAACAACCGATGAAGATGGCAACCCTTGGTTTCTTGCCTTCACCCTTGGCCGGGATCTCTTCCGGATAGCTATTAAGAAAGCTTGTTTTTGCCATAGAAGGAAGGAGTCGTCCCTTTTTAACCATAGGAAGTGAAAACCTTGCACGCAATCCTCTGTCTTTGTCATCTTGTGCTAACGCACAGGTTTTAAACATATACCCAAACTTCATCACAAAATCCATAATTCTACGGTTGCGAAGAAGGAAAAAGAAACCTTTTTTAAACCATGCAATACCAAATTTGTCAGCGATATCTGCACGTACCTCTTCGATGACCATATCGGTTGCAAGTGAGTTTGGACAGACATCTACACAGTTGGTGCAAAGGAAACAACTTTCAAAAATATTTTTAGCTGTTTTGTCTAGCTCCAAATCACCACGTTGATATGCACCTAGAAGGTCTATAAATCCACGAGGAGAGGTTGTCTCGTCAGGATTGACTTGGTGGATAGTACAAACGGGAATACATTTTCCGCATTTGATACAGTCATCGCTTGTAGCGGTAAAATTAAAAATATCTTCAGGTTTTTTCATATATCTCTCATATTGTTATTATACTGTTTTAGAAAAACTCTTTTTATTTCCACCATACTTATTCATATAAGCATCAAATGGCATGGCAATGTTACGGATGAGGAGTGTTCCTGTTGGACTGACAGTGATCTTCTCATCGGTGATGGTTACAAGATCTGCATCTACAAACTCCTGCAGTGCTTCAAGGGCATCAGCAAAATAGGCTTTAAAGTCTATGTTATGCTCTTTTTCCACTCGTTTGATATCTATGGAGAAGTTTGCCATCAACTCCATAATAACCGCTTTACGCAGGTAGTCATCTTCATTGAGGTTTATACCTCTTTCAAAAGGGAGTCTGCCCGCATCTATGGATTCTTCATATGTTTTCATATCTTTGGTATTTTGTGCATAGTAGTGACTACCTTCACCGATGCTGGTCAGACCAATACCGATGAGGTTTGAACCACCTTTAGTGGTGTATCCTTGGAAGTTTCTATGCAGTTCACCTTTTGCTATGGCAGCAAAGAGTTCATCTTCAGGCTTTGCAAAGTGATCCATACCTACCATTTTATAGCCATTACTCTCAAAAAAGTCAATAGTATATTGGAAGATCTGTAATTTTACATCAGGTGTAGGCAATGTTGTTTCATCAAATTTACGCATGGTTTTCTTCATCCAAGGTACATGCGCATAGTTAAATACTGCCAGTCTGTCAGGATTCAGTGTAAATGCCTCTTGAAGTGTCTTTTTGAAACTCTCAAAGGTTTGATAAGGCAGACCATAGATAAGGTCAACGTTGATGCTGTTTATGCCATATTTACGTGCAAGATCAACGGCTGCTTTAGTTAGGTCATAAGGTTGGATACGGTGGATCTCCTGTTGTACTTTCGGGTCAAAATCCTGTACACCAAAAGAGATACGGTTAAAACCATGTTTCTGGAAGACTTGCATCTGTTCTTCATTGAAGAAACGAGGGTCGATTTCACAGCTAACCTCTGCATCTTTGCTCCAGTTTGGAAATTTAGATTTCACATAGGTAATGATCTCATCAAGCTCAAAAGCTTTGTAAAAAGTAGGTGTTCCCCCACCAAAGTGAAACTGGATCACTTCACGTGATGTATCTAGATGTTTTGCCAGGATATCTATCTCTTTTTTCAAATACTCGATGTAGCTGCTTAGCTTCTCTTCTTTAGACGTAAAGACCACATTACATCCGCAAAAATAACATGCAGATCTACAGAATGGTAAATGAATGTAGAGTGAAAGTTTTTCTGTACCCTCTTCAAGGTATTTAAGGTATGCATCGTAACTGAAGCTCTCATCAAATTCTAATGCAGTCGGATAACTTGTATATCTTGGTCCTGGTTTGGAGTATTTGCTGAATTTTTCTAAATCTATTTGGCTCAAGGTCTTTCCTTTGGAAAGAGTGTTTAGTGTTTAGCATTTAGCGTTTAGAGATTTTTTCATTGTCTCTTTCGCAGTGTGCTGTATACTGGAACACTCATTTTTTCTATTTTACTATTATTTTACTATTATTTTACTATTCTGAACGCTTAGCACTAAACGCTGTTGGATCAGCGATGCTGATCTAACCATACCATGATACCCTTCTGTGCATGCAGTCTGTTCTCTGCTTCATTAAAGATGACATCTGCATGTTTCTCAAAGGTCTCTTCACTCACTTCATAGTCTCTATAGGCAGGTAAACAGTGTAAGAAAATGGCATCTTCTTTAGCGAGGGCCATCATAGACTCATCGACCATATAGCCTTCAAATGCTTTAAGACGGATCTCTTTTTCATCTTCTTGACCCATAGAGACCCAAGTATCGGTAGTGACCACATCACAATCTTTTATTGCTTCTTTAGGGTCGTTACCAAAGGTGATGACAGCACCGCTCTCTTTGGCTATCTCAAGCGCATCCGCTACGATAGCCTCATCACATTCATACCCTTTTGGTGTAGCCACTCTAAGCTCAAAGCCGAGTTTTGCTGCAAGCATCAACCATGAGTGGGTCATGTTGTTCCCATCACCTACATAGGCGACCACCGGGTTTTTCTCTTTACCGAACTCTATCATGGTGAGGTAGTCGGTCATGAGTTGTACCGGGTGGTAAGAGTCTGTAAGACCATTGATGACCGGCACTTTGGAGTAGTGCGCAAACTCTTCAAGTTTTGACTGCTCGAAAGTACGTATCATCACCATATCTACCATACGAGAGATCACTCTAGCCGTATCTTTCATAGGTTCACCACGCCCTAGCTGGATGTCATTGCTGGAGAGAAAGAGTCCTATACCACCAAGCTGATAGATACCTGTCTCAAAACTCACACGCGTACGTGTAGAACTTTTTTCAAATATCATCCCAAGTGTCTGATGTTCCATATAGGGAACAAACTTACGCTGCTTGGTCTGTGCTTTTATCTTCTGTGCCAGTGCTATCATCTCCAAGATCTCTTCTTTAGTAAAATCTTTGAGTGTCAAAAAGTGTCTCATGGGACCATCCTCATATATATCATATACTAGTCACCCTCGTACTTGGTGCGTGGGAATCCTAAGCATATAAAATTTAAAAGAGAATATTCTACCATAAAATGCTTGAAAGGGCTATGTCCCCTATGTTCGAGTTATTCATAGGGGGCTAAGGGGGGGGATTCGGTAATGATTTTAAATCAGTTGTTTACTCCAATATTATTAAACATCCAGGCTGCAACTGCTTTTTTATTTTCATCACTCATTCCTAATCCAATAGGCGGCATAAGACCAAATTTTTTTACTACATTATCTTTACATCTTGATTTTATTTTTGCAGGTTTGGTAATATAATCAGATACAAACTCCACAAATTGTTTTTCATTTGAAAATATATCTCTTACATGTTTTGTAATACCAAATGCGGTTGGAGCCAGCAAGGTTGATTTCTCTTTTTCTGTAAGTTTCCATCCCATTTTCATCATATGACACGAAATACAATTGTTTTTAAAGATATCCTCACCATTTTGTCCTCGTTCCTGCGGGATTTCATCTGCAAACAGTGAACTTGTAATTAATAACAATATTAGTAATATTCTATTTTTTTTCATCATAATATTCTCCTAAAAATTATATTTGTATGATACGATAATTGATTGTGGGGTTGCAAGTGTATAGGTTGTATCTGTTGTGGTTGTTACGCTGCTTGCGTATCTTTTATCAAAAAGGTTATTAATATTTAACATCAAAGTATGATCCCTCTTCGGTTCCCAGCCCAGCATTAAATTTGTTACCATCTTGTAACCTTCATACTCAACAGTATTGGCTTTATCTGTATAATAAGATCCTGAAGTTACTGCTTCAATTTTTCCTCTAAGTTTCATCATGGGATTTTTAAATCCTGCATATAAAGCATATTTATAATCAGGTGTACCTTCCATTTTGTTTCCAGAATAATCAACTCCGTTAGAGATAAAATTAGTATATGTATAATCATTATAACTATAATTTGCACCTACATACCATATCTTATCAATGTTATATTTTGTACTTAACTCTATCCCTATTTTTTCTGTTTCTCCAGCATTTTCATAATATTTAATACCTGCTGTTGTATCTTTATACTCAACTATCTCATCTGTTGTAACTGTTTTGTAGATAGATAATCCAGCCAAAAAAGATTCCGAAGAGTGCTTGACCCCAACTTCATAACTTCTGGCTTGTGATGGATTAAGATCGGTTGATACATCATTTCGTAAGTTTGCCAACAGTTGTGTATCTGTTGCTGTTTGCTCACCTTGTGCTATGGATGCATATATATTTGTGGTATTGTCTAAGGCATAAGTTAAAGCTACTCTTGGAGTATAAAGTGTCGTTGTCTGGGATACCTCTTCCAATTCGCCTGACATTGATACATAGGCTACTTTATTGGCATCATATTTCCAATAAGAAGTATTATCTACATTGAACTCTATTCTATCTATTCTAAGACTTGCTTCAAATTTAAATCTGTTAGAGAGTTTGATTTCATCTTTAAAATACACACCAAGTAGACTATTTTCATTATTCCCGGAAGATAACATATCACCAATTGAAGTACCATTGACAGATAAAATCTTTTCTGTTGTAATACCATTGTTCGTTGAAGAAGATATAGTAATATCTGCATATTTATATTGGTTATTATCATCTGTTTTATCTTTTTTGTATGTAAGTCCCAATAGATATTCAGAATCTCCTCTTTGAAATGCATACTCTATATCCAGACCAAAATTATAATTATCTCCAAAAGTTTTTATTTTTCCGTCTTGGATTTGTGTTCTATCGGTAGTTTTATAAAATGAACTGATTTTCAATAAATCGTCATTAAAATATTTTTTATATTTTATATTAGTTGTTTTTATCTGCTTATCATCACCATTATAAATCCACATACCATCATTTAGTACAGTACCGCCATCTTTAAAAATTTCAAAATCATCGGCATCTATGGTTTGGATCTTGTTTGAATCTGAATCATTATAGTTATAGCCTATCTCAATAGATGAAGTATCATCAAAGAAGTGACCATATTTTAAATCATATTTGTTTTTTTTACTTTCTGAATGCTCTTGATAGTCGTTGTCTGCATTTTTCAGAGTATATGTAAAATTTAAAACATTATTTAAGTCAATATAGTCATGAAAATTTGCTTTTACGTATTCATACCCATAACTACCGGCACCTATTTTAACACTATCACTTATTTTAAATACAGACTTTGTTTTTGTTTGTACAACTCCACCTGTACCATTTACAGAATAAATAGAGCCCGGACCTTTGTATACTATAAGTTTTTCCAGCTCTTCTGTATCTATATCAAAAGAGAATGCTCCTGAAACATCTGTTTGAGAATCTCCATCATCAACTACAGCAATCCCTCTTCCATCATCACCTACTCCACGGATAGATAAATCACTACCATCTACCTCAATACCAGTTTCCACATTTAATATATCTTTTACATCATCTGTGTTTGATTGTTCTATCTTACCTTCTCCAACGATTGTTACATTTGATTGTATTGCTTTGTACATATCCGCACTCTCAGCGTATAATAATGCACAAGTCATTGAAGATAGGAATATTATCTTTTTCATACTACACCTTTCTATGTATATTTTTAAAATTTAAGGAAGTTTACCTAGTTGAAAAGTTTATCTATCGGGTGTTAAATAAGTGTTAAATAGTAACCTTTTTGTAAATTTATGCTTATATTTCTATTTATATATACTTATGATTCTCATACAGGATGAATTTACGTATGAGATAAAAAAGATGGTTCTGAATTTTAAGAGAGTGCGAATGAGGTGCTTTGAAAGCATAAAACAAAGTATGCTGTGCAATGTGGGTATTCCTGCCCACACTACATATGTCATTTAAACTGTGCAAAGCCAACAGAAGTGGAGACTTTGACTCCAGGCGCAATAGCTTTTTGCAGTTTTATTTGCCTAGAAGTATCGCCGCTTCTTTAGCATGATATGTGATAATGATGTCTGCACCGGCACGTTTAAAGCCAAGCAGGGTTTCCATCATGACTCTGTCATAGTCTATGACACCTGCTTTCGCTGCCATTTTGAGCATGGAGTATTCACCGCTGACATTGTAAACTGCAAGTGGAAGTGAAGTGTTGTTTTTTACGTCACGGATAACATCCATGTAAGCCAGGGCAGGTTTGACCATAAGGATATCTGCACCTTCCTGCTCGTCCGCTACACTTTCAGCGATAGCTTCGGTACGGTTTGCAGGGTTCATCTGGTAGCTTCTTCTGTCTCCGAAACTTGGACTGCTTTCTGCCACATCACGGAATGGTCCGTAGTAAGCTGAAGCGAACTTGGTAGAGTAGCTCATCACAGGCAAGTTCTCATATCCTGCTCTGTCAAGACCACCTCTAATGGCTTGGATCATTCCATCCATCATTCCAGAAGGGGCGATCATATCTACACCGGCTTTGGCATGGATGACAGCTTGTTTAGCTAAGTTGTCAAGAGTGATGTCATTGTCAACGGTTTCCAGTACAGGGTCGAGTACACCGCAGTGTCCATGGTCTGTATATTCACAAAAACAGAGATCAGTGACAACAAACATGTCAGGGTGTGCAGCTTTGACAGCCTTTACCGTTTCAGCGATGATACCATGTTCACACATTGCGTCAGACCCAACACTGTCTTTCACGTCAGGGATACCAAAAAGGATGATAGACTTAATACCCAATTTTTTTAGATCATCACACTCTTTAACGATCTCATCAATACTCATTTGGAACACACCAGGCATAGAAGCTACTTCATCTTTGATACCTGTACCACTCCTGGCAAATAGAGGATAGATAAAATCATTGACACTTAAATGTGTCTCTTGAAGAAGGTCTCTTAGGACTGGGTTGATTCTTTTTCTTCTAAAACGTGCGAACATAGATATAGCCTTATAAATAGATTTCTTCCAAAACTGAACAAAAAGATAAATAGTTTAGAAAGAGGTCTCATGATATTTTTGCATATTTTACAATAATTATTAATTGTTAATTATTAATTATCGATTCTTTATGTATAATCACGTCATGAATATTATAGATATATCCCAAATCGCCACTTTACCGACCAAATATGCTACCTTCCAAATACAAGCTTTTAAAGAGAAGGAAAAAGAACATTTAGCTATTTTTACAGAGTGCATAAAAGAGATAGATACACCTATCGTACGTGTACATTCAGAATGTTTGACAGGAGATGCGTTAGGGTCTTTAAAATGTGACTGCGGAGAGCAGCTTCATACTGCATTGGCTTTAATCGCTAAAAAGGGAGGTATGTTGATCTACCATCGTCAAGAGGGTAGAAATATCGGACTGCTTAACAAAGTCAATGCCTATGCTCTGCAAGATAAAGGGTATAATACCGTAGAAGCAAATCATCAACTAGGTTTTTCTGCAGATGAAAGAACTTATGAGATTGTAGAATTTATTTTAAATCATTTTAGTATTAAAAAACTTAAACTCTTAACAAATAATCCTAAAAAGATAGAGAGTCTTGGATCTATAGAGATCGTAGAACGTTTACCTATACAAATCATCCCGAATCCTTACAATAAAGAGTATTTAAAAGTAAAAAAAGAGCAGTTGGGACATTTCCTCTAACGGAATCTGAAAATGACATAAAATAAGCCTTAAAGTCCTATATTACAGGGCTTTAAGAGATTTATCAACACCCCTTCCAATCTATTTAAACCTCATTGATCCGCATATAAGTCTATACACTTTTTTACACACCTTAAATATAGTTACAACCCCTTTTAAAAAACAATTTAAGATTAAAGCAGATGATCCATCTGCTTTAATCTTAAATTATAAAATTTTCTCATAATTTCTCAACCATAAGTCAATTTAATATAAAACATATGATATAATAAAGGAAAATATCTACATGCCACACCCGTTGCGAAGCGGGCTCGGAAAGCCATGGGTCTCTGATACTTTCACCCGGAAGTAGATGATGAGATTGCCAGGTTGCCTATATAAATCAATTTTAAAAAGGTATACCCATGAATGTGCGAATCATTATTTCAATCATTTTATTTATAGGCAATTTTGTATGTGCTGCGCCCATTGCTGAGTATCGTATGGATGAATGCTACTGGAATGGGAGTACCGGTGAAATCAGTGATAACAGCGGTAACAGTTACAACGGAACTGCAGTTGATGCGACAACACTCTCTTCAGATGCTATGATTAATAATAGCGGCAATCTGCGTGGGGTAACCAATATGGTTGAGATTGATAAAAATGTGTTGGATGGGCTGAATGATTTTACGGTAATGGCATGGTTTAAAGCACCTGTGGATGGGTATCAAACGATTTTGTCAGCTTCCGATACGGCAGGAACTCTGCCCTATGCCAATGAGGCATTGCTCTGGTTTCAGGATGCGACCACTGTTGAAGTTTGGATCAAAGGGGAGAGAAGCAGTGGCATGACGGTTCCGGATATCAGCAGTGGATGGCATCAGATCGTTTGGACACGTTCCGGTCTAGATAATTGTGTCTATATCGATCCAAGTTCAGCCAGTGCGACACCGGTATGTACTACACTTTCTGATGCTGCAAATGGAGCATTGAGTGTTGCTCAGGATGGCTTAAAGCTGGGTGTCGACCAGGACAGTATTAATGGCGATTTTGATCAATATCTTGATGGTCTGCTGGATGAAGTAAAGATTTTTAATACCGTTTTGAGTACGGCAGAGATTGCAGATATCTACAATAATGAACTCAGTGGTAAAAATTATGATGGCACAGTACGGGCAGCAGTAAGTTGCAACACGTACCCGGTACTTGATTATCGGATGGATGAATGTTACTGGTTTGATAACACAGGCGGTATTACTGAAGATGTAAAAGATTCCGGACCTTATAAGTATAATGCAACGTCATATAATAGTGCTCAAATTGATCAAATGAATAGTAAGGTCGGTTTTTCCGGAAGTTTTGACGGTACGTCTTCATATCTGGAAGCAAAAGACAGCCCTTTGCTTAACTTTAAAGATAAAATGACCATATCAATGTGGGTTTATCCGAGAAATGATAGAGATACGCATCAAATATATATAGAAAAGTATTATAGCAGTACCACTCGATCAGAAGGATGGATGGTGTGGAATTATGATGATGGAGGGAGCAGTGAATATATTGTTTTTTCTCTTAATATAGATGGTGATTTTTATAATACATATATCTCGAAACCTTCATCTTGGGAAGGGAGTTGGCATTATATCGCTGCAACATATGATAATGGGACAATATCACTTTATATTGACAGTGACAGTCCTGTAGCTACAAAAAGTATTACAGGCGATATCGTGAATTCAACAGAGCCATTGAGATTAGGCCAACTATATGATTATTGGTTCGATGGGCTATTGGATGAGGTTAAAATCTACAGTACAGATTTAAATGATAGTGATATTTCAGATATCAGAATGAATGAAGATAATGGAAAAAATTATGATGGTAGGACAAGAGAGGATATCGTCTGCGGTGCTGTAATTAATGAACATACATGGGAGTTGGTCGGAATTCCTGCTGAGCTCCGGACGAATACGGAAACGGTAAGCAGTGTGTTCAGTGATGATATGCTCGGAACATATGGAACTGACTGGATCGTGTATCGTCGTGATTACAGTGAGAGCAACAATAGCAGTTGGGACACACAGTTGAGTGAAACCGATGTCCTGGAGTTTGGTAAAGGCTATTGGCTGGGTAGCAGAAACAGTGAGAGTTGGAATGTAAATGATATTGCAAGTGTTGATTATAACTCAAGCAATAATGCATGTACATCCAATCGCTGTGTAGAAGTTGATCTTAAAAGTGTTTCATTGGATGGAGAGAGCGGAGACGATCTTCTCGGAACGGGAGCCCATCGTTACAATATGACAGGATTTACGGGTAAGGTAGCTGTGGATTGGGCAGATTGCCGGTTTATTATCGATGGAACAGCATATACTCCGTCTGCGGCATATGAAGCCGGATATGTTGAAAAACAGATATGGCAATACAATCCGGGAGACGGCAGTGCAGATGCAAACGGACATACGACATGTGATGATACCACACCGGGTGGATGTAAGCTTGAGCCATATAAAGGTTTCTGGATCAAATTGCATGGTCTGACCAAAAATAAAACAGTTAAACTGTTGATCCCTCAGGAGTAACAGATGAAAAAAAATATATGGATTTCTATAATATTGGTATTGGTATTGGTATTGGGATTGGCAGGATGTGACTCCAGTACTCAATCTGTGAACGAAGAGAATAGTTTGACACTGAAATCTGTGACTGTAGAGACAAAGCCGTCAAACTGGTATATCCGATTGGTAGCTGAAGATCCTGCCAGAGCAATGAAAACAGGCAGTACACAGTTGGGAGAGCTGGATACGGATGATAATGTCTCTAAACATACGCTGGAATCGCTTAGTCCATTCGGTGGGACTTATTTGGATGTGGTTTTTGTTGATCCGGAAGGTGTGGTACCCGGAGAGTATAAAACAAGTTTCCATAAGTATCAGGAAAACAGTGAAGACAGCTGGATGTTTACAGTCAAGACTGATGATAGCAATGCAATGATAGAGTTGACATGGCGTGGATTATATATATTGGATCCTTATGTAGATACTGAAAATCGTACACGCTATCATGAATATCGATCAATGAGCAACCCTTTGCTTAAACATATGAAGTTGGTCGATACTGCAAATGGTAAAGAGATACCAGCTATTGTTAATGGTAAAGCACAAGTATATGCTTTCACAATGGAGGGAGTAAGTGAGAGGACCTTTAAATGGATTTTGCAAACTGAAGAGGTTAATATTACTAATATAGAAGATATCTCAATGATCGCACAGGATAAAGTGATACAAAAAGATGCTTTGGCAGATCAAAATAGGATGATAGAAAATAAAATAGAATTGTTTGATTTAAACAAGCCTCCAACGAGTAAAGGGAGAGAATAATGGGGGAGAATAAAAAGCAGAAAAAATCAACATTATCTAGAAAAGAAAAAAGACCAGATAAAAGTTGTCGACGTGCTTTTTTAAAGAAAGCTGTTTACTCTGCACCAGCCTTAGTTGTTTTAGGACAATTGGCTAAACCTTCCCGTGCATATGCCGATGGTTCTACAGGTCCGTCAGGACCTCCTAGTGATGGATGGAATGTTTGAGAATAGTTACCTTACACAATGAACAATGAATCAAGAGATAATCAATGATAGTTTTTAACCGTCATATTATTTTCCAAAATGAAGAGATATTGCAGAATGATATCTCGTATGATGTTGTAGAAACAATTAATGTTGTGAAAAAAAAGGATTTTTCTCTTCAAAAGAAATTTTTGTTGATAAGTGACTGGTATCCTATGTCTGGCCGGAAAATGAGATACTATAGCAGTAGTCCTTTTGAACAGGCAGATAAAAGTCTTTCATGGGCTTTGGAGATCAAAGATGTCATGATATTGATCTGGGATGCTGACCACCGAAATATTTTATATGTCAAAAAAAAAGATTATACTTCTCAAAGACTATATTTTTGGATACTTCATACATTTTTCCCCCTTGTATTGGAACTTGAGCGAACATATCATCTCCTTCATGTAGGTTCAGTTGAAGTAGCTGGTAAAGCAGTACTTTTTTCAGCTTTTTCTTATGGTGGAAAATCAACTTTAACGGACTATTTTATACAAAACGGCCATGCTATGCTTACAGATTTCTATAGCAATAGAGAGACAAGGAGATACCTACTATGCGATCTCTTCTTATCCTTTTCATCGACCCTACAGGGAAACAGAAACACTTGGTTATCCTGTAGCAAATTTTGCAACAGAACCTAAACCGATCCATGCTGTCTATCTTCTTGAAAAAAGTGAACCTAATGCTGCTGTAGAGATCATAGAGCTCAAAGGCATAGAGAAGTTCAAAGCCTTTCATTATAGCAGTTTTATTGATTTCTCTTTTATGAAGCAGGAACGATTTGGTTTTTTCATGGAGACGGCAAAGCACGTTCCTGTCTATAAGATCATTATCCCCTGGGATGTAGAACGTTTAAATGAAGTGTATGATAGCATTTGCCAGCATAGCAAGGAAATTGAGTGAGTGGGATCTTTGGAGTTTTTAATCGAAATACTAAGCGAGTCAATAAAGATACGATTAATATTATGCTTGATGCCATGTCATATTGGGAGTCGGATGATCACGGTATCTGGATAAACGGGACTGTTGCATTTGGACATACAATGCTTTGGAACACTCCAGAATCAAAATATGAACACCTGCCATTAGAGAAAAATGCGTATGTGTTAACTATGGATGCAAGAATCGATAACCGCGATGAACTTGCAAAAGAGCTCGTATTGCCTGATCTTCCATTGGAAAAAATAGGAGATAGTGAATTTATCTTATCTGCATATAGAAAATGGGGAGAGGATTGTCCTAAGTATCTACTTGGGGATTTTGCATTTGCGATCTGGGACGGAAATAAAAGGCAGTTGTTTTGTGCTAGAGATCATGTAGGCATAAAGCAGTGGCCAACTATATTATCAATTCTGAGCTAAGAAGTCCGACGCTTACTTTTTTTGAAAACATTGAGAAACTACCGCCTGCAACTACACTCATCATTACCGGTAAGCAGATCCGTAAGAGTTGTTGCTGGATGCTCTCACTTCCGGAGGAGTATCGTTACTCCATGGGTAATCCACGATACTTTCACGGTGAAGCAATGAAAGATCTCTTGCCGGAAGAGGTACTGAATCGCAGAGATAAAGCAGAATTAAGTATACTTATTTTACAGCAGATTGAAGCATTAAATAGAGATGCTTTATGGAGAGATCCTGCCATTGTAAAGATGGGTATTGTAGACAGAAAGATCATTGAGTATTACGAAGCCAAGTTTCAGAACAGAAAACTTCGTGGTTACGATCTGCAACGCTACTGGCGTATTATCAATCTGGAATATTGGTACCAATATTCCAGTTTTCTAGACAAACCTGAGTAGGTTTGGTTCCACCAAACGTTCAATCCTAGTGTAAAAATATATAAATATATATAGTTTTTCTAAAGTTACTGCCAGTATAATGATTTTTTATGAAACAGGGACATACGATGATTTCTGATGAAAAGTGACAACATTTGAACAAAATGGTAAATTTTTTTTCAGGAATCGATAGATTTTTTCTATCTGTTTTCAAGGTTACTGTTCCCTTTGCTATAAATAGGCTTGATGAAGTCTATATGCTATTATTCAATATTGTCGTACAAATGGAAGAGTAGTAGCCGTTAGACTCCAAATGCTTTTATGCTATACTTTGAGAAAATTATTTTTAAGGAAGTTACTCAATGAATCAAATCTTACGTATTATCGTTTCAGCTCTAATATTTATGTCTGTACTCCATGCCACAGATATGATGGTTGATAAAGCCAAATTGCAAGAATTAACAAAATACAATAAAGTACTTCAGAACCCAAAACTTAAAATTATTACTGCTATAGAAGAACCGACACAGTATATTTTAAAACTGGAAGGAAAATCTCGAAGAGGATCGCAACTGCTTACCGGTTTTTTAAACAAGCAAACCGGAGAGTTTCATTTAGGTACAGGGTATAAAAAAGATGGTACTCCTATCGTTTTTCCAAAAGATGCCAAAGTCATAAAAGAGGGTGTAGCATTCAGTTATGGACAAGGAGAAAAAGAGATTTATCTTGTAACCGACCCCGAGTGCCCTTACTGCAAAAAGTTTGAAAAAGCAACGATGGGAAAACTTCAAGATTACCGTGTGCATGTTATACTGTTTCCTTTAAGTTTTCATAAGAAATCTCCGGCAATGATAGAGTGGATCATGCAGGGGAAAGATGATGTCGAAAAAACAGAAAGACTACAAAATGTCATGCTGGGGAAGAGCAAAGAGTATAAAGAACTGTTAAGTAAGGGTAAAAATCCTTTTCCTTACAGTCCTAAAGTCAAAGCCTACATGATACAAATGCAAAAAGCGGTTTCTGAATTGGGTGTAAGAGGAACCCCATCACTATATGATGAAGCATTTAACCCTCTCTCAAAAAAGGACTTGCTAAAATCTTTGAAAAGAACATAAAAGGAGAAGTAGTGGATATCAATCAAAAAGTCACTTTCGCAGATACAGTCTTTGCGCAGGAGGTTGATGGTGAAATGGTACTGCTCGATATGAATAGTGAAAGCTACTTTGGGCTTGATGAAGTAGGTACAGCGATCTGGCAGGCAATAGAGGAAAAAAGAGTGTTAAAAGATGTATTGGAGAGACTTCTGGAAGTGTATGATGTGGAAGAAAAGGTCTTGAAAAAAGATCTGTTTGCTTTTTTGGAAAAGCTTCAGGAGAGTGGATTGGTAGAGGTAGAGAAAAATTGAATTTATCACAATATTTAGACAAGGAAGGGATAAAGTTAGAAAGTGAAATTATCACTAAGTTAGAGCTTTTTGCCTCACTTTTGAACGAATGGAATCAAATCCATAACCTCACAGGAGCGAAAAATATAGATGCGATTTATGCGAATATCGTTGATTCGCTTTATCCTTTGACCTTTATAGAGAAGCCAAAAACACTTTTAGATGTAGGAACAGGAGCAGGATTTCCCGGGTTGGTGCTTGCCATTGCTTTGCCTGATACGAAAGTAGTGCTTGCAGAACCACTTAAAAAGAGAGTTTCCTTTCTCAAATATGCTGCCATAAACTTGAATCTTCAGAATGTTAAAGTTGAAGCAAAGAGAGTTGAACAGGTGGAGTATGATGCTTTTGATCTCATCACTTCACGTGCCGTGACCAATACTAAACTTCTTTTGGATTTGACAAAAGAGATCAGTAATAGTCTAACAGAGTACCTTTTTTACAAAGGAAGTCGTGTATTTGATGAGATAGAAGATGTACAACATCAGTTAACTTATGATATAGTACAGAAAAGCCAAAGAAACTACTTATATATAAAGAGTTAAATATGATTTTGAAACTTATAATTTTTGCTGTGGCAGGATTGCTGATTTATAAATTTTTTGGGGGAAAATTTCCTACATTGGCTAAGAACCCTCAAGAGAAAAAATTGGATGAGGATACATTGGTAGAATGTGCAAAGTGTAGTACATATGTGACAATCAAAGAGAGTATTGTTGTGAATGGAAAGTATTATTGCTCCCAAGAGTGTGCAAATTAAAATAGACTAAAGGAAATGTTATGATAATTATTGGTCATCCCTGGATCGAAAGTAGTCGTTTTTGTAAAGTTTTTTCTCAAGAAGAGATTCAAAAGAGTGAAGTGAATGATATTGTATTACTTGAACCTTTGGTAGAAGCCATAGATCTTGCAAAATATTGTCAGAGTAATGATATCCCTTATGCTGTAACTGTAAATACACTTAATGAAGCTATTTTCTGTAATGCTTTGGGTGCGAGCTTTATAATCTGTGAAGAGGATGAAGCGTGTGTGATTCAGCCTATAGCACAGGAGTATCTTTTTGATACACGTATTTTGGTACTGATACATGATGAGAAAGATATTGTTAAAATAGCGAGATCTGGTATTGATGGGGTTATTTTTGCAGAGGCAATTTGTTAATCATTTATGATCATGAGTGAATTTAGAAAATATAAGATCACTTATGGACTCATCGCTTTAAATCTTATTATTTATCTTTTCTCTGCACTCTTGAGTGGAAGCATCATAGATATGAATATGCAAACGCTTGTTGATATGGGTGCACTCTATGGACCAATTACTGTACTTAAGAGCGAATGGTGGCGACTTTTTACTGCTATGTTCCTCCATGGAAGTATGACGCATCTACTCATGAATATGTTTGCTTTGTATCTCATAGGGCGAGGGGTGGAGGTCTATTTTGATATCAAATCATATATGGCACTCTATCTTTTTTCAGGTCTCATCGGTGGGTTGGTCTCACTCTATGTACATCCTGTAGGTGTAGGTGTCGGGGCATCTGGAGCCATATTTGGAATTTTTGGTGCTTTGGCAGGATTTTTCCTTGCACATAGAGACAGAATCTCCGGATATTCCAAAGCATTCATGAAAGACTTTGCTGTCATTATTGTCATCAACTTTGTTTTAGGACTTTCTATTGAGTCTATCGATATGAGTGCACATATCGGAGGCTTAATTATTGGATTTATTGGTGGGTTTGTTATTTCAAAAAATCCAAAATGGGTATGGATCTATAGTATGGCAATGGTATTAATTATATTTGCTATTGGTTCCATACTGCCTAATTTATATGTACAGACACTTTTTTAAATTTTTCTTTATTTCATTTTTTTTGGTAGGGTGTTCGGTTATTTTTCCTTCTGTACCGCAGAGTAAAATTATGCAACTCTCGAAATTATTACAATCGTTAGATAGAAGTATCCCTTCGAAAGAAGTAGAGTATCTTTCTCGAGATATATTTGATGAAACATCTAAACTTATTAAGGAATTTAAACTTACGTCACCACCATGGTTTCATAATATTTTGGTCAATGTAGGAGTAAGAGACCAAGGACTTTGTTACCATTGGAGTGATTCTCTGTATGTACATCTTTTGGAAAAGAAATACCCTCATTTTGACTTCCATTTAGTGGGAGCAAATATAGGAGAGTATCTTTTTGAGCATAATGTTTTGGTGGTTACTGCTAAAGGGAGCGGAGTGCTCAATGGTGTACTTATAGACCCTTGGAGAGACTCAGGAGAACTTTACTTCTCCAGAGTTTTTGAAGATAAGAAGTATACTTGGAAGCATAGGATAGACAGGTGTTTGTGTCAAAATGGAAAATAGATCTTATCGATCAACTCCTCATGTTCACTTTTTGCATTAGAGTCAATGGTGATGCCTCCACCACTTTTGTAAATAAGTTCACCTTTCTCTTCTTCAATGAAACGTATCATCACTCCCGAGCGTAAATCTTTTCCATCAAAGAGACCAAAAACCCCGGTATAAAACCCTCTATCATAGTCCTCAATACGACTGATAATATTGACTGTACTTCTTTTAGGTGTTCCCGTGATGGAGCCTGCGGGGGTGAGTTTGTCAAGAAGTGTACCTATTTCATCTCTCCAGTTCTTTTCCAACTTTGCAGTGATCTTGGAGCTGACTTGCAGTAACTCTTTTTTGCCTGCTTTGATCTTCTCTGCATAACGGAACTTCTCTACCTTTACTTCAGTCCCAACAATACCAAGGTCATTACGCATGAGATCAACGATCATCACATGTTCTGCCATCTCTTTTGTATTGCTGAGTATAGTCTCTTTTGCATTGGGAAGATTTGCATCTATAGTACCTTTCATAGGGTAGGTAGCAATAGTGTTGTCTATTATTTCCACAAAACGTTCAGGCGAGAAGCAGATGAATTTACCTTTAAAATAGAGTTTGAACTTGGCTCTAGCGTAGGTAAATATCTCTTCGAGGTTGAAGTTACTCTCTATGGGAGTTTTGAAAGTGAGGTTGAGTAGATAGGTATTCCCAGAGCGTATCTCTTCGAGTATCTGATCTAGAGACTTTTCGTACTGAGAAAAATTTACGGGTGATTTGGAAAAAGTAAAAGCTTTTTCTCTTTTTTTCACAGGGTAATTACGCCAATTTTCCAGCTTATAGAAGATGTCATCATCAAGCTCGTTTAGTGCCTGGACAAAAAGTTTGGTTTTGTCATAAGAGATGATGAAGAGAAAAGGCTCTCTCTGATGTCCCAAGGTATCCATTTTACTGATACCTTCAGTGAGTGAGAGCCACATTTAAAAACGCCTTTGTGGTTTTTTAGTGAATAGTGGCAGTATGCTTTCTTTTGGAAAGCTTTTATCTCTTTTTTGAACTCTAAACGCTGAACGCTGAACGCTCATTTAGCTATCCAAAAGAAGAAGTTTTAAGATAGCCATACGTATAAAGACACCATTTTTGACCTGTTCCAAGACTTTACAACGAGGGTCTTCCAACATCTTATCTGAGATGTCTATATTTCTCATTACCGGTCCCGGGTGAAGTACCAAGATGTCTCTGTCTCCTAAACGCTCTTTATCTATACAGTAATGTTTTGCATACTCATCATAGTCATCAAACAGTGGTGAAGCATGACGCTCGAGTTGTGCTCTAAGAGACATGATGACATCCACTTTGTCTATGATATCTTCCAACTTCTCATACTGTGGCAGGTCACTTTCAGGCATAAATGGTTTAGGTGCTACAAGTACCACATTCATTCCCATACGTGTCAGTAGACGTATGCCGGAACTGGCCACACGTGAACTTACGATGTCACCTACGATGGCGATGGTCTTACCCTTTACCTCTCCAAAGTGTTCTACCATTGTAAAGAGATCAAGCAGTGCCTGGGTGGGGTGTGCATAGTTCCCTGCACCTGCATTGATGACAGAGGTCATTTCCATATCTGCAAGTAGTCTGGGAGTTTCATTTTCTGAGTGACGAATGATGACTCCATCAGGCTCCATAGCACAAAGGTTTGCAAAGGTGTCTTCCAGACTTTCTCCTTTTTTTGTAGAAGAACGGGAAGGATCAAGATGCACCACTGCCGCCCCCAGTCGTTTAGCTGCGACCTCAAAAGAGCTACGTGTACGTGTAGAGGCTTCAAAGAAAAGGGTAATGAGAAGTTTATCTCTCAGAAGTTTTGGCGGGCGTTGTGCTTTGAAGGTTTTAGCATCATGTAAAAGCTGTGCTATCTGCTCGTCTGAAAAGTTGTTTGTATCTACCAGGTGTTGCATGGGTATCCTTAGTGGGTTCGGATTAATAATTATGTGATTATAGCTAATGGATGGTAAAAGTGTTCAGTTGTTGTTTATTATGTAGGGGCAGTATCCCCGTGTCTGCCCGTGGTTTCAGGATTTGTTTCGGATGCATGGTTTATTATGGATGAAACAAAATTTGGTGATTTGGTTTTTTTGAATTGTCAAATTTGGTTGAGTACCCGTGGGTCAACACAGGGGTGGCCACTACAGAAGTTTATTTTGTTAGGTCTTTCTTAGATTGTGAAAGAATGAGAGTGGAACTAGTAGGATCGGATAAACTGATCCAACCCATCCCCGACACTCCACCACTCAGGAAAAACTGCATCATAAAAAGGCTTAGTAACTTTCTCAAAGTCCTCTTTATCTTCAAACAAATTTATACACCAGTCAAAAGGTACATCAAATGTTCTCAAAGCCAAGATAGAAAGTAACGTGTCATTAATGCAACCCAACCTGCTTGGTGTAACTAAAAGGGTTTTAGCTTCCAGTTCTTTGATGAGGTTTATCATCATGTACTCTTTGGTGATGGGGACCATCAGTCCTCCTGCACCCTCTATGAGTAGAATGTCACATAGTTTTGAGAGTTCTTGATGTTTTTCTATGATGTGTTGAAGGTTTATATCATGCTCAGCATCTGCACAAAAAGGTGCAGCAGGAAGAGGGAAAGTATAGGCTGTAATGTCCTGTGGTGTAAGGTCTTTAAAATTCCTGTTTACCTTTTGGCAAACTTTTAGGAGTATATTAGCATCAGGTGGTGTATCGATAACGCCTGTTTCTATGGGTTTAAAGACACCTACAGCCAAACCCTTGGAAGCAAAAGCCTCTATGAGCTTGAGAGTAGTGTGTGTTTTGCCTACATTGGTGCCGGTAGCGGTGATGAAAAGTGACTGCACTTGCATTTCTCCAAAAATTTTGTATAATAGTATATATAAATTAAAAATATATGAATTAGGATTTTAACATAATATGCCAAAGTTTGAAGAAGAGTTAGATGTAAAGTTAGAGATACAAGAGCCACAGATGTTTAGAGTGCTTTTGCACAATGATGATTATACAAGTATGGATTTTGTAGTGGAAGTATTGACGGGTATCTTTCATAAGACAGCGGAAGAAGCAGTACAGATCATGCTTCAGATCCATGAGAAAGAGAGAGCTGTGTGCGGAGTATATAGCTTTGAGATCGCTCAGACTAAAGCAGAACAGGTAAAACAGCTTGCGAAGCAAAATGAATTTCCATTATTGGCGACCATAGAAGAAGATGCGTAAAAGGATATATAGATGATAAGTGTAGCATTAAATGATGTATTTAAAAATGCAGTAATGTATGCCAAAGAGAATAGACATGAGTACTTGACAGTTGAACATGTTTTTCTTTCTATTGTAAGAAGTGAAGCGGGGGTTGAGATACTCTCTGCGCTTGATGCGAACCTTGAAATGTTGGAAGAAGGGATCGTGGAGCATATTCATAAGACGATACCTTCTCTTAAAGAGGCAGTAGAACCTTTTGAAACAGTAGCACTCTCCCGTGCGATCAATGATATGATGACACATATTCATAGTGCAGGACGTACGGAGGCCAGCATAGGAGATATGATAGCAGCGATCTTTATGCAGGAGCACTCTTATGCTGTGTACCTGATGAAAAAAGAAGGTATTGCCAGAGTGGATATACTTGAAGTGATCTCTCACAGCAATGTGACGAAAGAGGGAATACAAAAAGAGAGACAGAAAGAAGAGACGCTGCTTGACCAGTTCACGATGGAGCTTGTTTCGCTGGCTAAAACAGGGAAAATAGACCCTGTAGTAGGACGTGTAGATGAGATAGAACGTGTGATGCAGACACTTTGCCGCCGTAAGAAGAACAACCCGTTGCTCGTAGGTGAACCAGGTGTGGGGAAAACAGCCATCGCGGAAGGCCTGGCATTGAAGATCTCCGAGGGAGATGTACCGGAAGTACTGAAAAAGTCTAAAGTTTTTGCGTTAGATATGGGTGCTTTAGTAGCAGGAACGAAGTATAGAGGTGACTTTGAGAAACGTCTCAAAGGTATTATCTCTGAACTGAGTGCCATGGATGATGCTATTTTATTCATCGATGAGATACACACTATGGTAGGTGCAGGTGCAACAAGCGGGGGAAGCATGGATGCTTCCAACCTGTTGAAACCTGCATTGGCCCGTGGTGACTTGAAATGTATCGGTGCGACAACTTACGCAGAGTATAGAAACTTTTTTGATAAAGATAAGGCATTAAGCCGTAGGTTTGCCAAAATAGATGTGGAAGAACCGAGTAAAGAAGATACGATGACTATACTGCAAGGTATAAAACACAAGTATGAGACGTATCACAATATTAAGTTTACGGATGCATCACTCCAGTCTGCGATAGACCTCTCTGTGAAGTACTTGCATGATAGATTTTTACCGGATAAAGCAATGGATATCATTGATGAAGTGGGGGCACATTTTATGCTTAGAGGGATAGAAGGTGTGACCGTAAAACCTAAAGATATTGAAGAGAGTGTGGCGAAGATCATGAAACTTCCTTCAACGGTCATAGGGACGGATGATACCAAAAAGCTTAAAACACTGGAAAAAGACCTGCAGGCACATATCATCGGACAGGATGAGGCGATCAAGGCGTTGTCGACTGCTATCAAACGTTCGTATGCCGGGCTAAACGCACCTGACAGACCTATAGGGTCATTTCTTTTCGTGGGGCCGACAGGTGTAGGGAAAACAGCACTTGCGACGCAATTGGCAGAGACGATGCATGTGCATTTTGAGCGTATTGATATGAGTGAATATATGGAAGCACATACCATCAGCCGTCTGGTCGGTGCACCACCGGGGTATGTAGGGTATGAGCAGGGAGGACTGCTTACAGAGATGATAAAAAAACATCCTCATACTGTACTGCTTCTTGATGAGATAGAAAAAGCACATCCTGATATTATGAACATCCTGCTCCAGGTAATGGATGGAGCGAAATTGACAGATAACAATGGTGTGGTCAGTGACTTTAAAAATGTTATTCTCATCATGACCTCCAATATAGGTACAAAAGAGGCAAATGTCATGGGCTTCAATAAAGATAACTCAATGAAAACAGATAAAGCACTCAAAGCTTTTTTCAGTCCGGAATTTAGAAACCGTTTGAATGCTACCATAGAGTTCAATACACTCGATTTGGATGCACTTGTGACCATTGTAGATAGAGAATTAGACAAACTGAATGTTTTACTCAAGTCTAAAAAAGTGAAGGTGAAACTCAGTAAAAAAGCAAAAGAGTACTTAGCAAATGAAGGGTATGATGAACGTTACGGAGCAAGGCATATTGTCCGTGTGATAGATGAAAAGATTAAAGAAGCTCTTACAGATGAAATTCTTTTCGGGAAACTAAAAAAAGGCGGCTTTGTAAAAGTGGGTTATAAAAATGAAAAATTAGATTTCTCATTTGAAGGAAAATAATTGGCTTCTATGTTTGATGAGGAAGAGTATTTTATTCCTCCCCTGAGTAATTACTCTTATACTTTTCCTGATCCGCGTAATGCTTCGGATGAAGGACTTTTGGCATATGGAGGTGATCTATGCTCCTCAAGACTGCTTACTGCTTACCGTAAAGGTATTTTCCCATGGTATAGTCCCGGTGATCCCATACTCTGGTGGTCACCCAACCCACGGCTCCTGCTCTACCCCGATAAATTTCATCTGCGTAAATCCTTTCGCAGGGTATTACGCAGTGGTAAGTTCACAGTGACATTTGACAGGGAATTTTCAAATGTTATTAAACATTGTGCAACGGTCCCGCGAGAAGGACAGGAGAGTACATGGATCGTAGAAGAGATGCAGGAAGCATTTATACGGCTCCATGAAGAGGGGTTTGCCCATAGTGTTGAAGTCTATAAAGAAGGAAAACTTGTAGGTGGACTTTATGGTATTGCTATGGGTAAAGCTTTTTTTGGAGAATCGATGTTCTCTTTGGTGTCAGATGCCTCGAAAGTAGCTTTTAAAGCACTCAGTGATGTTTTAGGCGATAGAGGCTATGATTTTATAGATTGTCAGATGAAAACAGACCACATGATAGGGTTAGGTGCGCAAGTCGTCCAGAGAGATACGTTCCTGGATGAACTGGAAGTTGCCCTGCAGAAGCCAAGTGATCTGGGACAATGGCATCATTTTACGTGGATATATCCATTAGAAGGAAAAATAGATGGTAAATAGAGATATAGGATTCTCTTTATGGTTGGATTTTGTGGAGAGAGATTATCTTCAAAATGAGTTCTCAAAATTGATTGAAAATGGTATTATTAATGGAGCAACAAGCAATCCGGCTATCTTTGCTTCAGCAATTACCACTTCACCTGCATATAAAAGTCAGTTGGAAAACTTAGCAGAGAAGAGTGCAAAAGAGAAATACGAGGCATTGGCTATCGATGATATACGTACAGCTGCGCAAGCTTTAAGAGCCTCTTATGATGAAGGGAATGATGGGTATATCTCTATAGAAGTTGATCCTTTTCTCTCAAATGACACACAAGGTACCATAGCAGAGGGGAAAAGACTATTTAGCGCTATAGGTGAACCAAATGTGATGGTGAAAGTACCAGCAACAAATGCCGGATATGAAGCGATGACAGCACTTTTATCTGAAGGTATCTCTGTCAATGCAACACTTGTCTTCTCTCCTGAACAAGCAAAACGCTGCTTTAAAGCAATGAAAACAGGCATAGATAATTTTGAACAAGATAGTAGAGGCAAGGTAGATGCGGTTATCTCTGTTTTTGTAAGCCGTTTTGACAGACTGCTTGATGCTGACTTGGCACAAGAGGGTATAGATGTATCTAGAACAGGTATTTACAATGCTGCCAAGATATACAATCTGATCAAAAAAAACCATACACCGAATATACGTACACTTTTTGCCAGTACAGGTGTAAAAGGGGATGATCTTTTAGCTGATCATTATATAAGAGAACTTTTAGCAGAACATTCAGTCAATACTGCACCACTGACAACAATAGAAGCATATATAGAAAAGAAAGAGACAGCACCTAAATTACCTATAGAAGAAGATATTATCAATGGGTATTTTACAAAATTAGCTGATAGTGGATTTGATATGGATGAAGTCTATGATTCTTTGTTAAAAGATGGATTGGAAGCATTTGAAAAAGCATTTCAAGAGATGTTGGAAAGTATTAAATAAAACGTATCAGAGAGGAAGTATCATGGAAGAGAAACTTAAACTTTATCTAAGAACTATGATCAGCAATCAGGGGAGTGACCTTCACCTTAAATCAGGTTCTCATGTAAGAGTACGTATTCAGGGTGTTTTGAAGGTACTGGGGAAAGATACGTTGAGTGCCGAGATGGTAGACAGACTTGTTCGTGAGATCACTACCAAAGACCAGTATGAAAAACTCATCAATGATCGTACTCTGGATTTCAGTTATGTATTAGATGATGAAAATCGATTTCGTGTAAATTTCTTTTTCCAAATGGATGGTTTAAGTGCAGTTTTTCGTATAATTCCTGTAAAAATTTCCACACTTGATGAACTGAAACTCCCGGAAGTAATTAAAAGCTTTACAGAGATACAGCGGGGGCTTGTTCTTATTACAGGTGTGACCGGTTCCGGTAAATCTACCACATTGGCAGCGATGCTTGAGAAAATAAACATAGAGCAGAAAAAACATATAATTACGATAGAAGATCCGATCGAATTTGTACATAAAGATAGAGGATGCTTGATCAATCAGAGAAGTATAGGACAAGATACACACTCCTTTTCAGATGCACTTAGAGCAGCTTTGCGTGAGGATCCCGACATAATTGTGGTGGGGGAGATGAGGGATTTGGAGACGATTGATATTGCACTTCATGCAGCGAATACCGGTCACCTTGTATTTTCAACTCTGCATACATTGGATGCAAAAGAGACGATTGACAGGATCGTTGGTATGTTTGGGAATGAGGAACAAAACCGTATTCGTATGTCCCTGGCTTCTGTACTTGAAGGGGTTATATCGCAAAGACTTATCCCTACTAAAAGGGGCGGAAGGGTTGCCGGGATAGAAGTACTTAAAAAGATAGCAAGAATAGAACATCTTATAGCAGAGAAGCGTGATGCAGAAATCCCTGATGCGCTTTTTGAAGGTAAAGAGATCTATGGGACACAAACATTTGACCAATCACTTCTGGATATTTTACGCAGAGGTGAGATTACAGAGAAGGTAGCATTGGAATATGCAACAAATCCGGCAGATATGAAACTCAAAATACAAGGTATCGGAAAAGGTGCCATCATTAATGAAAATATAGATAATAAAATAGTAGAGGTCTTTGATTTTAAGGATGAGGAGAGTTAAGTAAACGTGAACAGTTTCACGTTTATAACGACGAAACCGGAATGGTCGGAACGTAGTGCAGCCATGAAGGCGGGAGAGTTAAGTAAACGTGAACAGTTTCACGTTTATAACGACGAAACCGGAATGGTCGGAACGTAGTGCAGCCATGAAGGCGGGAGAGTTAAGTAAACGTGAACAGTTTCACGTTTATAACGACGAAACCGGACTTAGCTCTATAGAAAAGCATAAATTAAACTTTTTTCGATATAATCCGTCTCTATTTTAAATTTAAGGAAACAAATATGTTAGAAGGTATCGTTAGAGAGAGTATCGGAAAAAGCAATGCAAAGCAGCTTAAAAGAGATGGTTATCTAATCGCAAACATTTATGCAAATGGTGTTGAAAACATTCATGCTGCATTTAAACGTGGAGAATTTGCAAGAACTGTAAGAAACAAAGAAACACTTGCATTCCCAGTAAAAGTTGGCGATAAAGAGCTCAATGTATTTATCCAAGAGTATCAAATGCACCCGGTAAATGGTGATGTAGTTCATGTAGACTTAAGAGTAGCAGTTCCTGGTCAAGTAACAAACTTCCTTGTACCGGTTGTAACTCATGGAACACCGGTTGGTCTTAAAAACAAAGGTGTACTTGTTATGTCTAAAAAAAGAGTAAAAGTAAGAGGGGCTATTGAAGATATGCCTGCGAAATTTGATCTTGATGTTGAACCGTTAAATAGAGATGATTCTATTTTGGTAAGAGATGTTGAAGTACCGGCAAACTGTAAAATGATGGATAGACAGGATGTTGCGATCTGCGGTGTGATCAAAGCTAAATAACCATTTATTAAGACGCACAGAAAGCAAACTCTGTGCACTGCGCTAATGCTGTGTTCTCTTCAGCAGAGAGCTCAAGCGACTAGTCGCTTTTAATCAAGGAGTTCTTTATGGTACTTTTCGTCGGTCTAGGTAATCCAGGATCACAGTACGAAAATACACGACACAATATCGGTTTTAAAGTCATTGACAAATTGGTCAATGACTTTTCTGCCAGAGATATTTCCAAAACTTCTTTTCAGGGAAAGCTCTATCGGGCTTCCAATTCACTTTTTTTAAAACCTACTACTTTCATGAATCTTTCCGGTAAGAGTGTTCAATCTGTCAAAAATTTTTTCAAAATAGATTTGGAAGACCTGATTGTCATACATGATGATATTGATCTGCCTTTTGGTGCAGTGCGTTTTAAAAGAGGTGGTGGTCATGGCGGGCACAATGGACTTAGATCCATTGACAGCCATATTACTAAAGAGTACTTACGTGTGAGAATAGGTGTGGGTAAACCAGAACATAAATCACAGGTAGCTGATTATGTGTTGCATGATTTTTCCGAAGAAGAGTCTAAAGTACAAGATAAACTTATAGCACATGTGGCTGAAGCCTGCAAACTGTTGGTAACCGAAGATCTCAATGAAGTGAAATCCAAATATAGTTTAAAGTCTATTGATGGATTAAATATATGAGTCTCTTTTCTCCCTCATTACATTTCAGATATTTAGCAAAACTGTATATTAAAAATCTATTGGCCATTTTATTTGGTCTCTCTTTTGCTTTTGCAGCTATTGATTATTTTCAACATGTACAACAACTCAACGTTTCTTCAAATTATAAAATACTTTATCTCTTCTATATGTGGCAGGAGGCATTGGGATTACTGTATCCCTTGGCTATTGTTTTTGCACTGATCATGACAAAACTTTCACTGGTGAAAAATAATACCATGGGTGCACTGCATGCGTTTGGGTATAATAAAAAAAGACTTTTTATACCTTTATTTGCTGTTGCTTCATTTACCTATATTGTTTTTACACTGCTACATACTACCGAGTTCTCTTATGCTAAAGACAAGGCCGCAGTGCTACTTAAAAATGAACTTCATACTTATAACGTAAATGATCTTTTTTTTAAATACAATAATACGTTTGTTTATATTAAAAACCTTGATCCTGTAGCTAAAAAAATAGAAGATATCACTATTTTTAAAGTAGAAGGATACCAGGTACGTTATACCATAAATGCGCCTACTGCGATTTTTAACGGGAAGGAATGGGATGCACAAAATGCTATACTCAAAACACATATTTACAAAGAGGGAAAGCTGGAAAAATATAACATAGAGCATAAAAAGAGTATCAAAACACTTCAGGGATATAAGCCTAAGATTATTGAGTCACTTTATGAAGGGAAAGCACTCAATATCATAGATGCATTTAACACTTGGCAGCTGCTTAGTAAACAGAACCTGAATTCAGATAAAATTCGTGCAGCCCTGTACGATAAAATCGTAGTTCCGCTATTTGCTCTTGCCCTTCTCCTTCTTCTCTTTTTTAAATTGCCTTTTCATGCCCGGATGATGAATTTCGGAAGTATCATAGCACTGTCTCTGGGTACAACCTTTGTGATCTGGGGTATGCTGTTTGGTTTGAGCCAGGTAGGTTCAAATGGTGTTTTAGCTCCTGAATTTACTGCTATTTTACCGATTGCTTTTTTATGGCTATATGCGATATATGTGTATATCAAAGATGAAAAGTCCATTGTATAAATTTTTCTAGAGCACCTTTTAATCAATATTTAGATAAAATCACCTGAAAATAGAGCTCATTTTATGAGTAGAATTAGGATAATAGAGATGAATATTGATTATAAAGCATTGGCAGATAAATATGGTACGCCTTTGTATATTTATGATTTTGATTATATTGAAAATAGATATACCACACTTAAAGATGCATTTTCCGGAAAAAAGTCTATTATTAACTATGCGGTAAAAGCAAATTCAAACCTCTCTGTCATTGCACATTTAGCTAAGCTTGGTGCGGGGGCTGACTGTGTGAGTATCGGTGAAGTTAAACGTGCACTTGATGCAGGTATAGATAAATATAAAATTATCTTTTCTGGTGTCGGGAAAAGAGATGATGAGATACGTGAAGCCTTGGAAAAAGATATCCTATTGCTTAACTTAGAGAGTGAAGCAGAGATGAAACGTGTGGAAATGGTAGCGAAAGAGCTTGGCAAAGAGGCACGTATCTCTATTCGTGTAAACCCCAATATTGACCCGCAAACACACCCATACATTTCGACTGGGCTGCATGAAAACAAATTTGGTGTAGAGATAGATATGGCTAAACGCATGTATATTTATGCAAATAAATCAGAATTCTTGAACCCTGTAGGTATCCACTTTCACATTGGTTCGCAATTGACGAAGCTTTCTCCTATACGTGAAGCATGTGGTATTGTTGCAGACTTGGTACGTTCGCTGAAAGCCATTAAAATCGATATTAAATTTTTTGATGTAGGTGGCGGGATCGGTGTAGTGTATGATGATGAAGTAACCATTACAGCAGAATCATATACACAGGCTATTTTTGAAGCCACTAAAGGGCTTGATCTGACACTTCTTTGTGAACCAGGGCGTTATATGGTGGCGAATGCGGGTGCTTTTTTTACTAAAGTACTGTATGAAAAAGTCAATGACGGTAAACGTTTTGTCATTGTAGATGGTGGGATGAATGATCTTATACGCCCAAGCCTTTATAATGCCTATCATAAGATAGAAGCTGTGAGGGTAGAAGGTGAAAAGACACCGGCTGATGTAGTCGGACCTGTATGTGAAAGTGGTGACTTTTTTGGTAAAAATGTACCATTGCCTCCACTGAAACATAATGACCTGGTAGTGGTGCACTCTGCAGGTGCCTATGGATTCACAATGGCAAGTAACTACAATACACGTCCTAAACCGGCAGAAGTAGCGTTGCAGTCAGGAAAAGACAGACTCATCCGTAAGCGTGAAACCTATGAAGATCAGGTACGTTTAGAGATTGAGTATTTAGATCAAGATGATAAATAATTTGGCTGCTGAGTGTATCATTCTGAATTTGATTCAGAATCCACTGCTGCTACTGAAACTATGGACCCTGAATCAAGTTCAGGATGACGTTATAGGATAAGGAGATTTTATGACTTTAAACGAGCTAAGAATAAAGATAGACAATATCGATGATACGCTTCTGGAACTTTACAATGAACGTATGGAGCTTGTACATCAGGTAGGAGAACTCAAACATACTACAGGTGCACCTATTTATCGTCCAGAACGAGAACAGGCTATTCTCAATCGTCTTAAAAGTCAGAATAAGGGTAAACTTACAGATGCTGCTATAGATGCACTGTTTTTAGAGCTGTTTGCTGTAGCAAGAAACCTTGAATTGCCTGAAGCTATAGCTTATCTTGGTCCAGAGGCCAGTTTTACACATCAGGCAGCAGAAAGTAAATTTGGTGCGATGAGCCGCTATTTGCCTATAGGTTCTATTCAGGGTATTTTTAGGGAAGTAGATAAAGGAACAGTAAAATTTGGTGTGATTCCTATTGAAAATTCTTCCAATGGTATCGTAAGTGATACGATCAACTGTTTAGATGAGTATGATTTGAAAATTATTGCCGAAGTGATGATAGATGTACATCTTTCTTTTGCAACACTTGCTGAGGATATCACGGATGTCACAAAAATCTACTCTAAAGATATCGCTTTTGGTCAGTGTCGAAAGTTTTTGCAGGATTTTGGTTTGGATGAGATAGAGCTTATACCGGTAGAGTCTACTGCAAAGGCTGCAAAATTGGCACTTAAAGATAAGAGTGCAGCTGCACTTTGCCCTTCTGTAGCGGCAAAGCTCAATAACCTACCCATACTTTTTGAAAACGTGGAAGATGACACAAATAACAGAACCCGTTTTTTCATTATTTCCAATTTTGAAAACCAGTCTTCAGGCAATGATAAAACATCACTGCTTGTGAGACTTCCAAACACACCTGGATCTTTAGTGGAGTTTTTGAACGACTTTGAAGAAGCCAATGTCAATCTAACAAAGATTAAATCACATATTGTTGAAGGTGAGTCTCTTTTCTTTATAGAGTTTAACGGACATAAAGATGATGCGATGATTAAACCTATTTTAGAGAAACATCAGAATGCGATTAAAATACTTGGCTCTTATGTCAAAGAGACAGATGATGTATAGAATAGATAGTAAGTAGCAGGGAGTAGGTAACAGTGAAATTTAATAAGGTACTTGAAAATATAAAGACGTATGAAGCAGGAAAACCGATTGAGTTGGTGGTCCGTGAGTTTGGTATTGCACCGGAAGAAGTGGTAAAGCTTGCATCCAATGAAAATCCTATAGGAACGAATCCTGCCGTAGCTGAAGTGATCAGAAAGAATGCAGACAAGGCACATCTCTACCCTGATGACAGTATGTTTGAACTCAAAGAAGCATTAGGAAAAAAATTTAATGTAGATGATGATAATATTATCATTGGTGCAGGGAGTGACCAGGTATTGGAGTTTATCTCTCGTGCTTTGTTGGATGAAGAGAGTTCGGTACTTATGAGCCAAGTAACCTTTGCAATGTATGAAATATATGCGAAACAGATGGGGGCAACTATCGTTCGTACATCCAGTTATCAGCATAAAGTGGATGAATTTATTGCTGCCTATAAAGAGCATAAACCAAAGATCATCTATCTTTGTACACCAAACAACCCTACAGGGGATGCCACAAGCAAAGAAGATGTTCTTGCTATTATCAATGCTGTAGATAAAGAGACTCTTGTGGTAGTAGATGGTGCATATATGGAGTACGCTGCTGCAAAAGATGAGAAGTATTGTATTGAACCTAAAGATATACTAGAGTTTGAAAATGTCATCTACCTGGGTACTTTTTCAAAAGCCTATGGTTTAGGCGGGATGCGTGTGGGGTATGGTATTGCACAGGTAAACCTTATCAAAGAGTTATATAAGATGAGACCACCATTTAACATCTCTACACTCTCTCTGGCAGCGGCTATAGAGGCATGTAAAGATGATGTTTTTGTTGAAGAATCCATCATGTTACATCAAGAACAGATAAAACGCTATGAAGCCTTTGCTAAGGAGCAAGGATTTACTTATATTGAGAGTTATACAAATTTTATCACTTATCTGTTTGATGAGGGAATGGACTCTACAAAGATTGCTGATGCATTGCTCAAACGAGGTGTGATTATCCGAAACCTTGCCTCTTATGGCATGAATGCAATGCGTATCACTATAGGTACAGCAAAGCAGAATGATGTGTTCTTTAAACATTTTTCAGAGGTCATAGCTTGAGAAGAGTTGAGTTGATCAAAGCAAGTCAAGTAAAAGTTAAGCCTTTTAAGATAGCTGATTTTATTCAAACTGAAGAAAGAAACAGTAGTATAAAAAAAGTGAGTAAAAAAGAGCTTAGAAGTTTAGCCAAAAATTTAGGTTTAACCTATGATGATACACAGATAGTTTTTGCAAAAAAACTGATTACGGCATATTTAAATAAATAAAGAAGAAGAGATGGATATAAGCACATATTCTATAGAGAAACTTAATACTTTAGCTGGAGATATCAGACAAAAGATATTGGAGACTGTAAGTAAAAACGGTGGACATTTAAGTTCAACTATGGGTGCAACTGACCTTATCATAGCAATGCATAAAGTTTTTAATGTGGAAAAAGACCCATTTATCTTTGATGTAAGTCATCAAGCATATGCACATAAACTTTTAACAGATAGATGGGAGAAGTTTGATACTTTACGCCAATTTGGCGGAATTTCGGGTTACACAAAACCAAGTGAATCCAAGTATGATTATTATGTGGCGGGACATAGTTCTACGTCTATTTCTTTGGCTGTTGGTGCAGCAAAAGCCATAGCACTAAAAGGTGAAGAGAGGGTTCCTGTAGCCTTCATCGGTGATGGAAGTATGAGTGCAGGGATGGTTTACGAAGCACTCAATGAACTTGGAGACAGAAAATATCCGATAGTGATCATACTCAATGATAATGAGATGAGTATTGCCAAACCTATAGGAGCAGTCAGTAAATATCTCTCTCAAAAAATGGCAAGTCCTTTCTATCAGAAGATGAAAAGTCATACAGAAAAAATACTTGAACATTTACCAGAGGGTGCAACATATATGGCAAAAAAATTTGAAGAGTCTTTTCGTCTGATTACACCGGGAATTCTTTTTGAAGAGTTGGGTGTGGAGTATATCGGACCTGTTGATGGACACGATATAGAGTCTTTGATCGAAACGATGGAAGTAGCAAAAAATCTTGGAAAACCGGTTATCATTCATGCACAAACAACTAAAGGTAAAGGTTATGAGATAGCCGAAGGGACAAAAGAACACTGGCATGGAGTGAGTGCTTTTGATCTTAAAACCGGAGAAGCTCCTAAAAAGAATGGTGTAAAAGCTGCAACAGCGATTTTCAGTGAAACTTTGGTAGAACTGGCAGATGAAGATGACAAGGTTGTAGGTGTAACTGCTGCCATGCCAAGTGGAACAGGGATGAGTGCAGTCATGGAAAAATACCCCGAGCGTTTTTGGGATGTGGCTATTGCCGAGCAGCATGCTGTTACTTCCATGGGTCCACTTGCAAAAGAAGGATTTAAACCGTTCTGTACGATCTACTCAACCTTTTTACAACGTGGATATGATCAAGTGATCCATGATATTGCATTGATGGACTTGGGCGTAGCTTTTGCTTTGGATAGAGCAGGGATCGTAGGTGAAGACGGTGAAACGCATCAGGGTGCATTTGACATTTCATATCTTAGAGCAATTCCAAATATGACACTTCTGGCTCCCTGTAATGAAACAACGATGAAGCTTGCCATGCAATTTGCCAAAGAGTATGATCACCCTTGTGCTTTCAGATATCCAAGAGGTGCATTTTTAGCAGAAGATTTTGATGCACCGGCGTATGAGCTGGGCAAATCAGTACTACTTCAGGAAGGGGATGAAATTCTTCTTATCGGTTATGGTAATGGTGTTGGACGGGCAAAAAAAGTTGCCAAGATATTTGAAGTAAAATCAGAAGTACCGTCAGTAGGTATCTTAGATCTGCGCTTTGTAAAACCGTTGGATGAAGAGATGCTTGTCAGCTTAAGTGCAAAATATAAACAATGGTTTGTTTTCTCTGACTCTGCAGCACAGGGCGGTGTAGGTTCAGCTATACTTGAATTTTTAAGCCAAAAAAAGATAAAAGATATAGAACTTACAACATTTGAGTATGAAGATGCGTTCATTACGCATGGGAATACGAAGTTGGTGGAAGAGAGTTTGGGGTTGCTTCCGGAGCAGTTGGCAAAACGTATACTATTGTAGGGACAGACCCCTGTGTCTGTCCGCGGGTCGAGACAGGGCTCGACCCCTACATCAATCTGGATTTTAAAGAGATATTTTATAGATATTTCTTTTAAGTTCAGTGACAGTGGACAAATACTTTCAAGGAATTAAAAATGGCTAACGAATACATTTTTACAAGTGAATCGGTAACCGAGGGTCATCCAGACAAAATGGCTGATCAGATCTCTGATGCAATATTAGATTACATCATTGAACGAGATCCTCAAGCTAGAGTAGCATGTGAAACGTTATTGAGTAATGGTTTTTGTGTTATTGCGGGAGAGCTTAAGACGCATACCTATGCACCGATGCAAGAGATTGCAAGAGAGGTAATAAGAGAGATAGGTTACACAGATGCAAGTTATGGTTTTGATTATAGAAGTGCAGGTGTACTGAATGGTGTGGGTGAACAGAGTCCGGATATCAATCAGGGTGTGGATCAGGCTTCAGGCGAGATCGGGGCAGGTGATCAGGGACTTATGTTCGGGTATGCTTGTAATGAAACAAAAGAATTGATGCCTTTACCTATCTCTTTGGCACATAAGATCACAGCAAAACTTGCAGAAGTACGTAAAAACGGTACTGTCCCGTTTTTGCGTCCAGATGGCAAAGCACAAGTCTCTGTCAAATATGTAGATGGTAAACCCGTTGCTATAGATACCATCGTTGTCTCAACACAACATCATCCCGAAGTAACACTTGAAAAAGTACAGGAAGCAGTATTTGAAGAAGTGATAAAAGCGGTGATTCCGGCAGAATTGATGAGTGATGACATTAAGTATCACATCAACCCGACAGGACGTTTTGTTATTGGCGGTCCTCAAGGGGATGCCGGACTTACCGGGCGAAAGAT
The DNA here is from genome assembly GCA_913055205.1 of uncultured Sulfurovum sp. Lineage (GTDB taxonomy): Bacteria > Campylobacterota > Campylobacteria > Campylobacterales > Sulfurovaceae > Sulfurovum. The sequence continues at coordinate 58,122 of CAJXJN010000006.1, forward strand.
CATCGTAGATACCTATGGCGGTTCATGTCCGCATGGCGGTGGAGCATTTTCAGGTAAAGATCCTACAAAAGTAGACCGTTCTGCAGCATATGCAGCGAGATATGTGGCTAAAAATCTTGTAGCTTCTGGCATATGTGATAAAGCTACACTGCAAATAGCCTATGCTATAGGTGTGCCTGAGCCAGTTTCTATTTACGTAGATACGCATGGTACAGCAAAAGTAGATGAAAAGAAGATCACTGCATGTGTAGAGGCTCTTTTTGATCTGACACCCAAAGGGATCATGGAGGCATTGGACCTTCTTAAACCTATCTACCGTAAAACGGCAGCATATGGACATTTTGGAAGAGAAGATGTTGAGTTCAGTTGGGAAAAAACAGACAAAGTAGCAGATATTAAAAAATTTTTAGGACTTTGATCCTATAAAATTACACAATAAAAAGAGTCATTATCAATTAACAAATCCCTACAAAGTAGAGATTTGTTTTGTTTTGTACTATTTGTTCAATTTATCAAAAATATTAAAGTATTTCTTAAAAATCTTTTGATATAGTTTGGGCATATTCAATTTAAGGAGAAAAAATGGCAGTAATTATTACAGATACTTGTATTAACTGTGCGGCATGTATTGACGAATGTCCGGTAGAAGCAATCGTAGATGAGGATGATAATCCAACAGGTGAAGAGATTTACTATGTATATGCAGACAAATGTGTTGAATGCGTAAGTTATCATGATGTACCAGCTTGTGCTGAAGCATGTCCAACTGAGGGTTGTATCCAATGGGACGACGTTGTAGAAGGTATGCCGGCTGCTGAGAATAGAGGCGCAAAGGGCGAACCTGTTATTGAAGACTAGTCTTACATTATAGAGCTTTACTCTATTGACTGTGTTAACACTGAGCCTCCTTTAAAAGGAGGCTTATGAACTATTTCTTTTTATCTATCTTATTATACTACTTAAAATTAATCTAATTTAAACTTTTATTTCGATATAATGCCGCCCGAATACTTCTGTATGAAGTAAATTATCGCTTAGGAATATAAGTATGGAACAAACATTATCAATCATCAAACCAGACGCAGTCGCTAAAAATGTTGTAGGGCAGATCCTTGCCAGATTTGAAGCAGCAGGTCTCAGAATCGCGGCAACTAAAAAGATCAGACTTTCAAGAGTAGATGCAGAAGCATTTTATGCTATTCACGCTGAAAGACCTTTCTTTAAAGATCTTGTGGACTTTATGATCTCTGGTCCTGTTGTTGTAACAGTACTCGAAGGTGAAAATGCAATGGCTAAAAATAGAGAGCTTATGGGTGCAACAAACCCAAAAGAAGCAGCAGCAGGTACTATCAGAGCTGACTTTGCAGAGAGTATTGATGCGAATGCGGTTCACGGAAGTGATTCTCTTGAGAATGCTGTAAATGAAATCAACTTTTTCTTTGCACAGAGAGAGATCAACTAAGTTCTAAACTGTGAAAATAGTTTTTGATAAAATAGGTTCCACTGCTAAGCCTATTGAACTTGAGGTTCAAGGAGCAAAGCTCAAAGGAACTTTACAAAAAAGTGGTTATCATCAAGTAACTTTAGACGCACAAATGAGTGGTAGTATTGAATTGTCATGTGATAGATGTGGAGACATATTTAACTATGATCTGGATAATAAACTACGACTCAAACTAAGCGATCAAGTATCTGAAGATAAAGATGATTTAGATATAATTGAGTTTTTAGATGGTATGATAGACCTATCATACATTATTGAAAGTGAAATTAATGCGCTGAAAGGTGCTTATCATTATTGTAACAACTGTGACAATGGTGATGAGGATTTTGAAGTAGAATTTTAAAATTGTAAAAGGATAATAAATGGCAGTACCTAAAAGACGTGTAAGTCACACAAGAGCAGCAAAAAGAAGAACACACTACAAATTGACATTACCAATGCCGGTAAAAGATGCAGATGGAACATGGAGAATGCCTCACCATATGAATATGACCACCGGTGAGTACAAAACTACTAAAGCATAATTGATGATCAAGATCGCAATTGATGCTATGGGTGGGGACTTCGGTCCTGAACCCATTATCGAAGGTGTGGTTCAAGCACTTGAAGAAAAAACTTTTTTACCTATTCTGGTAGGTGATAAAACGGAAATACTCTCTTTACTCCCCCAATATTATTTAGATAAAGTTCAGATCGTTGAATCATCTGATGTTGTTTCCATGAGTGATCAAGCGACAAATGCACTTAAACGTAAAGACTCTTCCATTTACAAGGCTGTTGAACTTGTACGTAATAAAGAAGCCCAAGCTGTAGTTTCAGCCGGACACAGCGGTGCAACGATGACGCTTGCTACATTGCGTATAGGACGGTTGCCGCATATTTCCAAGCCGGCACTCGCAACACTTATGCCAAGTATCACGAATGTAAAAACATTGGTTCTTGATGTAGGTGCAGTGACGGATTGTACCCCTCAAAATCTTTATGAATTTGGTGCAATGGGAGAAGCATATGCACAAAAGATTTTAGATGTTGCTTCACCCAAAGTAGGACTTTTATCTAATGGGTCAGAAGATAGTAAAGGTAATGCATTGACCAAAGAGGCTTTTTCTCTTCTTAAAGAACTGGATGGTTTCGTAGGTAATGTTGAAGGACGTGATATCTTTAATGGCAGTGTAAATGTTGTTGTTTGTGATGGATTTACAGGCAATATTTTGCTTAAAACGAGTGAAGGGGTTGTTTCAACCATTTTTACACTTATGAGACAACATATCAGAAAATCACTTCCGGCAAAAATAGGTGCACTTCTAATGAAGAAAAAAGTTTTTGGAAATATGAAAAAGCAAGTGGATTATGCAGAGTATGGCGGTGCACCGCTCCTGGGTATCAATGGATGTGCCATTATCAGCCATGGCAGTTCCAATGCCAAGGCGATCAAAAATGCTATTTTTCAAGCGATTCGATATACAAATTCAGATGTAAACACAACCATAGAAGAACTACTCTCCAGCAATAAATAATTGACAGGGGCTACACCCCCCCCCTTTCAATTTATGATTTCTCCTCATTTTTTAGACCTCTCCTTAGAATATTATGGTAAAATATTGACCATAATATTATAGGATTTTATTTCCTAGGTAAGGATAACTATGTCACAAACAAAACCAGTATATGCTTCATTTAGATCTATCGGTGCCTATGTCCCTGAAAAGATCTTAAGTAATGCGGATCTTGAAAAGATGGTTGATACGACTGACGAGTGGATCGTAAAGCGTACAGGTATTAAAGAACGTCATCTTGCAGCAGAGGATGAATATACGAGTGATATGGGTGCTAAAGCGGCACAACTTGCTATTGAAAGATCCGGTATTTCCAAAGAAGAGATAGATTTGGTTCTATGTGCTACGGTGACACCGGATTACTTTAATATGCCTTCAACAGCATGTATTATTTCAGACAAGATAGGTATCAGAAATGTACAAGCGTTTGATATCTCAGCAGCATGCAGTGGATTTGTATACTTGCTCTCTTTAGCCAAAGCATTTATAGAGTCAGGTATGAAACAAAATGTACTTATCATAGGGGCAGAAAAATTCTCTTCTATTGTAGATTATACTGACAGAAGTACCTGTATCCTTTTTGGTGATGGTGCAGGCGCTGCATTGATATCTGCTACGGATAAAAAAGAAGAAGGTTTTGTTGACATCCATGCCAGTGCAGATGGTTCTTACGCAGATTTCCTGGTTACACCGGCTCCGGGAAGTATTAACCCTGTGAGTCAGAAAGTGCTTGATGAAGGACTTAATTTTGTACAAATGAAAGGGAATGAAACCTTTAAATTGGCAGTGAAAACATTGACTAAAGATGTAAAAGAGATCTTGCAGAAAAATAATATCAATACAGAAGATATTCCTCATTTTATCCCTCATCAAGCCAACTATCGTATTATCAAAGCGGTGGGAGATGCATTAAAAATGAGAGAAGACCAGATAGTCCTTACAGTAGGGAAATATGGAAATACTTCCGCAGCTTCTATCCCTATGGCAATCAATGATATTTATGAATCAGGAAGGCTTCAAACGGGTGATCTTATGTTACTTGATACTTTTGGTGGTGGACTTACGTGGGCTTCGGCTTTACTTCCCTTTGCAGGGAAGAGTATTAAGTGATAAGTGTAGTTGGGGACATTGGTTGAATTTCTGTAAGAAATTAAAGCTGTGTCCTCAAGGAGAATAGTGTGAAAATAGGGTTTATCGGTGATGTTGTAGGTAAGCCTGGGCGATTGATGATAAAACGTCATCTTATGCGTCTGAAACAAGAACATTTTATTGACTTTATGATAGTTAATTATGAAAATGCCTCACATGGTTTTGGATTGACTCAAAAAAACTGCATAGAACTTCTTGGTTACGGCATAGATATGATGACCGGCGGCAACCATAGTTTTGATAAGAAAGAAATACTGACTCTTTTTGATAGTTATCCTCTTATTCGTCCGATGAATTACCCTCAAGCTACTCCAGGAAAAGGTATCTATCAAACTACGATTTTAGGCAATAAAGTAGCTATTCTTAATCTGATGGGACATTATACTATGCCTTTGGTAGATAATCCTTTTACCATGATAATAAGTGTTGTCGCTTCTTTAAAAGCACAAGGGATAAAGCACATCATTGTAGACATGCATGCTGAAGCAAGTTCTGAAAAACAGGCTCTTTTACATATGCTTAAAGAAGATGTGAGTGCGATACTTGGAACACATACACATGTAGCAACCGATGATCTGCAGGTAGTAGATGGCTGTTGTTATGTAACTGATGTAGGAATGACCGGTTGTCGTGATGGTGTTATAGGTATGGATAATGAAGTACCTATGAAACGTTTTCTTACAGGGCTTGGAGGGCATTTCAATGTTCCGGATACATGTAAAACACTTTTGCAAATGGTAGTGTTTGAACTTGATGATCAGGGACGATGTATAGATGCTGAAAAAATAAAGATTTATGATGATAAGCCTAAAATTGTAACGAAAGCATGGATGGAAGATTAAAATTTGCAGGTTTGGTTCTCACTGAACATCCTAAGATAATTTTAATTTCCATGTAGATCATCTCTACAAGATAACGTTTGGCAGAACCAAACCTACGTATTTCTTTTGATTCTTACCTTTTTAGGATTAAAAAGTGCAATCGCTTCTTTGATCATAGGCTCTTCCAGGAGTGTTGAAGGGTCCTTCTCTTTAGCCGCTTCTGTTTCTCCTGCTTCCGGCGCAATACAGGAACTTTTCGTTTCAATATCTTCTATCATGGAAGCAGAGTCTGCATCATTGTGTGTTGATACGTGTTGTGTATGGAGTGCTTGTGCAGTGACTCTATTTTCTTTACTGCTATTTGCTATCTGCTCACGGTCTGTTGTTATGGTTTTTTTTTGGGGGATGTTAACGATCTTTGTTTCAAAACCAAAAAGTTCTTTAACAAACATATTGATGACACCCCAGTGAGTAATAAGCTGTTTTTTCTCCTCGCCTTCTGCACTGGAGCCCCAGGTAAGTTTATTATCCATAAAACTTTCAAACTCAATATTTCTTTCAAAACAGGCACCGAGATCATAATTTCGATCGTATATTTTTTTGATTAAATTATCAAATGTTTTTTGGAAAGGATCAGGTGAGTGCTGAGGGTTGGGTGCTGAGGATTGTGATGGTTTTTGTGGAGTACGGATCGTTTCAGATCCTTCATGTATGTTTTTTTCATTATTCCGAACCTGTACCTCAGGGTATTCCTCATGGTTCTTTACGATCTCTTTGGTTTTTTCAGTTCTATTTGAATCTTGAGGGAATTCTGTATCAGGTATGGACTGAGATGTGGTTTTGATAGCATCTTTCGGCGGCAATGATGAGATTATATCATCTTCGGTAATGGTGATCACTTCGGTCTGTGCAGACAGGTCCGGAGCAGGTGTGGTGACCATGATCTCACTCACCTCAATACCATTGAGCTCTTTTTCAAGTCCGCGTATCATTGTGTCGATGTCTTTTATCTCTAAAGCTTCCATCATTTTAAACAAAGAGAGAGAAAGAACAAACTCTCCGTCACTTCCCAGTGCAAGGAGACTTTTTGACTCTGCAATGACTCTAAAGAAACGCTCTATGATCATAGGGCTGAGTTTACCGTTACCCGAGAGAAGTAACTCTTTGAGGTGGAGAGTAAGTTCATCAAGTATCATCTCTGCTTCATAGTCAGAGGCCATTTTGATGAACTCCAGGATCTTTTCATTATCTTTGAGCATAATGTCATTAAGAAGCGCTTCTAAAAGGCTGGGTTCGATGATGCCTAACATACCTGTTACAGTGCCTACATCAACAAAGTTTTTAGAGTAGACGATGGCTTGATCCATCAAAGTAAGAGAATCTCGTAAACTACCTGCACCTGAGCGGGCAATAATGTCCAGAGCTTCCCTCTCATACTCTATATTTTCAAGATTTAAGATATGTTCCAAATGTTTGAGCACAAGGTTCTGAGGAATTTTTTTAAATCTAAAATGCTGTGTACGTGAAAGGATGGTAGCAGGTAACTTCAGTGGATCTGTAGTTGCCAAGATAAATTTTACAAAATCCGGTGGTTCTTCCAGCGTTTTAAGCAGTGCATTAAAAGCCTGATTGGTAAGCATATGGACTTCATCGATGATGAAAATTTTGTAACGTGCGGAACTGGGTTTGTACTTGGTATGTTCTATGAGGTCTTTGATATCATCAATTCCACGGTTGGAAGCCGCATCCATTTCAATGATATCCATATGACGGTTTTCACTTGCCATAATACAGTGTGTACAGACGCCACAGGGGTGAGAGGCAGTACCCTGTTCACAAAGCAATGCTTTTGCAAAGATACGTGCAGTAGAAGTTTTTCCACTTCCTCTAAGCCCGGAAAAAAGATAAGCATGAGAGAGTCTGTTACCATCGAGTGCAAGTGATAAGGTTTGTGAAACTGCCTCTTGACCTATGAGGTCATCAAATGTGGCAGGACGGTATTTCCTTGCTAGGGCTAAAGACAAACTGGCTCCTCAATTTTTAGTGATACTATTGTAGTTAAATTTTACTTTTGATTGGTATAATTGAACCAATAAAAGAGCTAAAGATTTATATGGTCATCTTCGTATCTGTACCCGATAGGATTCCGGATTTTCGATAGAATAGCGGAATGTAAAGTCTTCAATTCATCTCTAACCCCATATTAGATATAATCCCCCATTAAATAATCATAAAATGAAGCGAGATAAATATGAGTTACAATCCAAGTGAGATTGAAGCAAAGTGGCAAAATAGATGGGATGAAGAGCAGGCTTTTGAACCTGATGATGCCCTAACAAGAAAGAAAAAATATATTCTCAGTATGTTCCCTTTCCCAAGTGGACGTTTGCATATGGGGCATGTAAGGAATTATGCTATCGGTGATGCTTTCGCCCGTTATTACAGAAAGCAGGACTTCAATGTGCTTCATCCTATAGGCTGGGATGCTTTTGGTATGCCTGCTGAAAATGCTGCGATCAAACATGGGCGTCATCCTAAGGACTGGACGTATAGCAACATTGATTATATGAGAAAAGAGCTCAATACTTTGGGACTTTCATTCTCTAAAACCCGTGAGTTCGCTACCTGTGATGAGCTTTATACGAAGTGGGAACAGGAGTTTATCATCAAGATGTTTGAAGAGGGGCTGCTTTACCGTGAGTCGACCACTGTGAACTGGTGTGAGTCTTGCCATACAGTGCTTGCCAATGAGCAGGTGGAAGAGGGGTGTTGCTGGCGTTGTGACAATGAAGTAGAACTTAAAGAGATGCCTGGCTACTACCTTGACATTATTAAATATGCTGATGAATTGCTCGAAGATCTCAAACTTTTAGAAGGCAAGTGGCCGTCACAGGTCATTACTATGCAAAGTAACTGGATAGGAAAGTCTCAAGGGCTTGAGTTCGAGTTTGAATTGAGCCAAGAGAGTAAAGCAAAATTGGGTGGGAATTTTGACAAATATACGGTATTCACAACACGCCCAGATACCATTTATGGTGTAACATACTCTGCACTTGCGGCGGAACATCCTATTACGAAATATCTTGTAGAAAATGATCTGCTCGATAGTGATGTAGCAGGGAAGATCACACATATAGCCAACATGACAGAGCGTGAAAGAGCTCAGGCCGATAAAGAAGGGTATCCGCTTGGTATCAGTGTGATCCATCCTCTTACAGGTGAAGAGATACCTGTATGGACTGCGAATTTTGTATTGGCTTCTTACGGGGGAGGTGCAGTCATGGCTGTACCTGCACATGATGAGAGGGATTTTGAGTTTGCCGGTAAATATGATCTGCCTATCAAGCGTGTGATTGAAGGAGGAGATGAACTCCCATATACGGGAACAGGGGATCTTATTGACAGTGACCGTTTTTCCTGTGTAGACAGCAGTGAAGCAAAAACAGCGATCATTAATGAGTTTGAAGAGAGAGGAACAGGTAAAGGGACAACAAACTATAAACTAAGAAACTGGGGGATCAGCCGTCAGCGTTATTGGGGTGCACCTATCCCGTTCGTGCATTGTGAGCGTTGCGGACTTGTGCCTGAGAAGGCAGAGAATCTTCCTATTGCGCTTCCTGAAGATGTGGAGATCACAGGTGAAGGTAATCCACTGGAGAATCATCCTACCTGGAAGAACTGTAGCTGCCCTAAGTGTGGAGCAGAGGCAACACGTGAAACAGATACACTCGATACCTTTGTACAGTCAAGCTGGTATCAGTTCCGTTATGCAACGAATCCTAAGAAGTGGAATGATATAGGTATTGATAAAGAAGATGTAAATTACTGGTTGGGTGTTGATCAGTACATCGGCGGGATAGAACATGCCATCTTGCACCTGCTTTATGCACGTTTCTTTACAAAAGTATTGCGTGATCTGGGGTATCATGATATCGATGAGCCGTTTACAAACCTGTTAACACAGGGAATGGTACTCATGGATGGTGCAAAAATGTCCAAGTCTAAAGGCAATACGGTCGACCCTGATGCACTGGTTGAAAAATATGGTGCAGATACGGCCCGTCTTTTCATTCTTTTTGCAGCACCACCGCAAAAGGAGCTGGAGTGGAACGACTCGGCAGTAGAAGGTGCATTCAGGTTCATTAAAAAGCTTTATGACAGAAAAGCAAAAGTAACAGGCAGTTCATTACCCAATATAGATCAAGCTACTTTAAGTAAAGAGTCCAAGCTTGCACGTGTAAAGGTATATGAGGCATTACAGAAATCAACGGATGTGTATGAAAAAACATTTGCATTCAATACACTTATTGCAGCATGTATGGAAGCACTTAATGCATTAGACAAACAAGATGATGCTGATGTATGGACAGAGGGAATGTATATCATGCTTAATCTCTTGGAACCTATTATCCCTCATGTGGCAACAGAACTTAGCGAGGTATTGTTTAAAAGAGAAAATTTGGGTGCCATACTTGAAGTAAAAGAAGAAGTGTTTGTCAAAGAAAGCATTCTGTATATGGTGATGATCGGTGGTAAAAAACGTACTGAGGTCGAGGTGAGTCCAAGTGCAGACAATGATGAGATATTGGCATTGGCGAAAGAGGCTGGTGCCAAATGGCTTGAAAATATGAGTATTGTAAAAGAGATCGTGGTACCGGGCAAGCTGGTCAACCTGGCGGTAAAACCGGCTTAAAAAGTGAAGAAGTAAGAGTGAAGAATGAAAGTATGCAAAATGATGTTTTGCTTTGATTGAAAGAGGAGAAAAAAAGATGCAAATAACAGATAAAAGTTTTTCGAAGAAAAACAAACCAACACTCTTCACTTTTCACTTTTCACTTTTCATTTCAATAGCAGCAGTGCTGTTATTGAGTGCCTGCGGTTACAAACCCTCTTCTCATGCTATCAAAAATATCTTTGCAGATACAGTCTATGTTGAAGTTGTAGTAGATAGAGCAGAGCCTGAAAATGCTCCTTTTCTAAAAGATGAACTTAATCGTATAGTCTATACACGTTTTAAAGGGCATATTGTCCCTAAAGCGCAGGCCCAAAGTCAGCTTCGTGTCTCTTATGCAGGGAGTACATTTACCCCACTTACTTATGAAGATGGATATGTAACACGTTACCGTGCAAATATCGGGGTCCATTTTGATATGCTGACCAAAAAAGGAAGAATTAAAAAAACAATCAATAGTGTTTTTGAATCTGATATTCACGTCAGTTCACTTTATTCTTCTACATTAAGGACCGAAGCGATCAGAAAAGGTTTGGAAAAAGCATTGGATCAGTTTTTGGCATATGTGAGTGCTAAGGGAATGAGTGTTGAGCGTTGAGTGCTGAGTGCTGAGAGACATGATAAGTTTAGAAGCTTTTTTAAATCAAAAACCCCTCTATTATAAAGAGATAGACCATCAGCGGGTACATGTTGCATATAGGATGCTCAAACCGTATATTAGACGACCAAAAACGGTGCATATCGTTGGAACGAATGGAAAGGGTTCTACAGGACGGATGATCGCCCACCTTGCTTATGAGAGAGTAAGGAGTGGGGAGAAAGGAGCAGCTTTTTCGGTAGGGCATTTTTCTTCTCCCCATATTTTGAAATTTAACGAACGTATCTGGCTTAATGGCAGTAACAGCAGTGATGAGATATTGGAAACAGCACATCAACGGCTTTTTGCTATTTTAGGTAAAGAGATGAGTGATGCTTTGAGTTATTTTGAATACACTACACTTTTAGCTTTTGTAGTGTTTGAAAAGTGTGACCTGATGGTACTTGAAGCCGGATTGGGTGGTGAATTCGATGCGACTAATGTGTGTGATAAAGAGCTTTCTGTTGTTACCCCTATAGGTATCGACCATCAGGCTTTTTTGGGTGAAACTATAGAGGAGATAGCCGGTACCAAGATACGAAGCATTCAGAAAAGAGTGTTGTTGGCACCGCAACCATATCCTGAAGTGCTTGAGATAGCAAAACAAATTGCAAACAATGTAGGGGCATCCCTTGTGGTTGCCCAAAATAGAGAGGGTACCCACAAGGGGCACCCCTACGGGGTAAAAGAACTTGCCAAAGCCAAAGGCTGGCCAGAGTACCTCATAGAAAATGCCACCGTAGCGATGCGAGCCTTGGATATTTTGAAGATTCCCTATGAGGTAGATGATTTAAGAACCTTAGAACTTTTTGGACGTTTTTACGCGTTAACACCTCATGTCCGAATAGATGTAGGACACAACCCTTTAGCGGCAAAAGCCATAGAGAAAGCACTGGATGACAAAGTAATACTTATTTATAATAGTCTTGATGATAAAGCGTATGAAGAGGTACTGTGTATATTAAAGCCCAAAGTCAAACGAGTAGAGATCATTCCTATCCATTCACAAAGAGCCACTACACTGGAAAAGATCGAAGCGGCTTTGAAAAATGTGAACATAGAATATACTAATTTTGAAGAGAAGCTCGATCCTAAAGAAAAATATCTTGTGTTTGGATCATTTTATGTGGTAGAAGAATTTTTGAAAAGAACCAAATTGTAGGGGAAGACCCCTGTGATGAGAAGATAAAGAGGAAAAAATGTACCAAAGCAATATCTACGAATATTTAGAAACATTACAAGAGAAGAAACTTCTCATCTGCAAAGATGACAAAGAAGCAAAAGCCATAGCTGATGTGGCAAATCTTTTAGGATATGATACTTTCGTTCTGCCAGATCTTCGTGTGAGTGTAGGTGAAGATCTGCGTGCCTATGGTGAAGATCTGCAGTTGTTGTTTACTCAACTGGCAAAGTATCATGCAAACCAAAAGAAAAAAATACTTATTTCACCTGTAAGAACACTGCTTATCCCTTTCCCAAAGCCGGAATTTTTTGCAGAAAAAATAGTTGAGTTTGGAGACACCCTCAATTTAAATGAACTCAAAGATACTTTGTATCAGTGGGGGTACCATTTTACAGATATTGCAGCACAGAGAGGAGAAGTCTCTTTTCGCGGGGATATTATAGATATTTACCCTATACATGTGGACAAACCGTATCGTATCTCTCTTTTTGATGAAGAGGTAGAAGCGATCCATTACTATGATGAAGGTACGCAAAAACGGCTTCCGGATGAACTGGAGTCCTTAATTATAACCCCTGCTTTTTTAGCACTGGACAAAACCCGATATGAAGCCCTGAAACGCAGAACAGAACGAAGTACCTACGACACCTTTGTAAAAGACATAGACTCACTTGGTCTGTGGCACTTGGATGAGCTGGGTGAGAGTGCATTGGAACAGTTCGATGGTGTGTGGGCGAGTAACTTGGATGATGAGCTTAAAGAGGTATATGAACTTACAGAGCCACTGGTACCAAGAAAATCATTTTTACTTCCGTCTATTCCGGAAGGTACCAGATACCGTGACCTTGAAGCAGTCGATCCCAATAAACTGCTAGAGTCCCATAAAGATAAAAAGATCACCATCATTGCTAAAAATGAAAGTATCGTTCGCGGATCTGAACTGAGCTCTTTTGAGAATATAGAGTTTGTCTATCAAGAGGGGATCGTCAATATCCTAGGTTCGGATAGACTCATCTTATCGCTTAACAAACCCATTAAACGCAAACGTGTGAAAAAAGCCAGTATCGTTTTAGATGAACTCAAACCCGGGGACTATGTGGTACATGAGAATTATGGTGTGGGTATATTTAAAGGGATCGAAAAACGGGATGTTCTGGGTGCAAAGAGTGAATTCGTGGTGATGTATTACCAGAATGAAGACTCTTTGCTTATCCCTGTATCAAACCTTGAAGTCATCGACCGTTACGTGGCAGAGGGCGGGGCATTGCCTATTCTGGATAGACTGGGTAAAGCCAGCTTTAAAAAGCTCAAAGCCAAAGTCAAAGAGAAGCTCTTTGCCATTGCTTCACAGATCATCAACCTTTCTGCCCAAAGGCACTTGAAAAAAGGGATAAAATTAGTGAGCAGTGAGCAGGGAGCAGGGAGCAGTGAAGAGAGAGAGCTTGGCGGAAAGATTGCTGCTGAGCATCAGGTATTTCTTTCTCAGGCAGGGTTTGTGCATACAGAAGATCAGGAACGGGCCATCAATGATATGCTGGACGATATGAGTTCCGGAAAGATGATGGACAGGCTTCTAAGTGCTGATGTAGGATTTGGAAAAACAGAAGTCGCGATGAACGGGATGTTCGTAGCAGTAAAAAACGGCTACCAGGCGATGATGATAGCCCCAACTACTTTGCTTAGTTCACAACACTACAAGAGTTTAAAAGAGCGTTTTTATGAACATGGTATCAAAGTAGCGAAGCTTGACAGGTTTTCAACAACCAAAGAGAAAAATGCAACACTGAGAGGACTGGAAGAAGGTACTATAGATGTAGTGGTAGGAACCCATGCCTTACTCAAAGCGAAGTTTAAAAACTTGGCCCTTGTCATCATCGATGAAGAGCATAAGTTCGGGGTGAAACAAAAAGAGGCACTGAAAGAGATAGCCATTGATGTGCATCTTCTCAGTATGTCAGCAACACCCATACCAAGAAGTTTGAATCTTGCGATGTCCGAAGTGAAAAGTTTTTCTGAGATCCTCACTCCTCCAACAGAACGTCAAGGAGTACGGACTTTTGTAAAAAGTTATGATGACAAGGTCATCAAAGAGGCTATTTTGCGTGAGATGCGCCGTGGCGGACAGGTATTTTATGTCTTTAACTCCATTGCAGGAATAGAAGAGAAGAAAAAACAATTACTTGAAATCTTACCCAAGCTTCGTATTGCAGTACTGCACTCAAAGATCTCAGCCAAAGAGACAGAAGATGAGATGATGAAATTTGAAGATGGTGAGTATGATGTGTTGCTTTCTACCTCCATCGTCGAGTCAGGCATCCATATGCCTCATGCCAACACCATGATCGTTGACGGTGCAGATAACTTCGGTATAGCTGATCTGCATCAGCTTCGTGGGCGTGTAGGACGTGGAGGCAAAGAGGGGTACTGTTACTTTATGGTGACAGATAAAGAGCGTTTGACGGACAATGCCAAACGACGGCTTTTAGCATTGGAATCACACTCAGACTTAGGGTCCGGGGCAGTACTTGCCTTCCATGATCTTGAGATACGTGGCGGAGGTAATATCATAGGAGAAGCACAAAGTGGACATATCAAACAGATAGGGTATTCACTTTATTTGCGTATGCTGGAAGATGCCATTAAAGAACTCTCGGGACAAGACAAAGAAGTGGCACAAAATATTGATATGAAGCTCTCCGTAGATGCTTATCTTAATGAAGAACTCATAGAGGAAGACAGACTACGCCTGGAACTTTATCGTCGTCTCTCTCTTTGTGAGACGACAGGAGAAGTGTATGAAATAGAGTCTGAGATAGCAGACAGATTTGGTAAATTAGACACTATTACAAGACAGTTCATTGATATCATTGTAATGAAAGTATTGGCAAGACAACAAGGAATATCAAAAGTTTCAAGTTATGGGGAAAATGTTTTTATAGAGTTTATTGAAGAGGGGAAAGAGAGAGTAGTATTGAAGTCGAGAAGTAAAGACGATGATGATATTATTGCAACGGCTATGGGGTATTTAAAAAATACATAATATTAAAACACGCTTCTACTTAAATATATTTATAGGAATTGGAATAGGTACAGTATTAAGATAGATCGTATTATTAAACTTCAATTAACCTCACTCAAGTATACTTTTCTTAATTAACTATTCAGGAGAAAAACTTGAGTCAAATCATACAAAATATCAAAACTGAAATGTCAAAAGTCGTTGTCGGACAGGAAAAGATGATAGAAGGTCTGCTTGCAGGACTTCTTTGTCGCGGGCATATCCTTCTTGAAGGTGTTCCCGGACTTGCCAAGACCACTACGGTCAATGCCCTGGCTAAAACACTGGGACTGGACTTTAAACGTGTTCAGTTCACTCCCGATCTGCTTCCTTCGGACATCATAGGAACAGAGATCTATGATCCGTCAAACAATGCGTTCAAGATCAAACAGGGACCGGTTTTTACAAACCTTCTCCTTGCAGATGAGATCAACCGTGCTCCTGCAAAAGTGCAGTCTGCACTATTGGAAGTCATGCAGGAGAGACAGGTGACCATCGGTGATGAAAGCTTTAAAATAGACTTGCCTTTTTTGGTTATGGCAACACAGAACCCTGTAGAGCAGGAGGGAGCATATGAACTTCCGGAAGCACAGCTTGACAGGTTCATGATGAAAGTAGTGGTAGGATATAACACAAAAGAAGAAGAACTGGAAATAGCAAGACGTGTGGCGAACAACAGCTTTGGTGAGATCCGGCAAGTAGCCAGCAAAGAAGATCTGGAACAGATACGTGCTGAAGCAATGCAGGTACATATGGATGAAGAGATAGAAGCATATATCATTGAACTTGTGGCAGCTACACGTGATCCTAAAGCCTATGGACTTGAAGAGTTGGAAGCATACATAGAGTTTGGGGCAAGTCCTCGTGCGAGTATAGATATGTATAAAGCGAGTAGGGCTATTGCATATCTTAAAGGACAGGATTATGTCTCTCCTATAGAGATCGCATATATTGCCAAAGAGATATTGCGTCATCGTATCATCTTGAGTTATGAGGCACAGGCTGAAGACGTAACACAGGATATGATTATAGAGAAGATTTTAGCTGCTGTACCGATTCCATGATTTTCTGTGAAAATCAAGTGAAGAACGAAGAGTGAAGAATGAAAAGTGGTGGATCTATCTACCGTTTAGGAGAGTGATAGTTTGAACAAAAAAGCCAAAAAAATTATCCTTAAAACCAAAAAACAAGTTTATGGAGATATGCTTGGAAACAATGCATCATTGTTCCAGGGTGAAGGGTTTGAGTTTGCAGAGCTTCGTGAGTATATTTATGGAGATGATGTCCGTAAGATAGACTGGAAGACCACTGCAAAACTGGGTAAACCTTTTGTAAAGATCTATAAAGAGGAGCGTGAACTTAATGTTGTGATAGTTTCTATGCTTGGAGGATCTGTCTATTTCGGTACAGTGAAACAAAAGTCAGATGTTATCGCTGAAGTAGTGGCTACACTTGGTTTTTCTGCAGTCAAAAACAGTGATCTGTTTTCACATATGCTTTTTGCCGACAAACTGTATGATTTTAGTAAACCAAGTAAAAAACTTTTCTCTGTGCATAAAGCCGTTGAAGAAGTGGTGACTTTTGATCCTCTTGGTAAAGAGGGAAATTTTAAAGCATTGGCAGAGACACTGAATCATCGTTTGAAGAAGAAAGCACTGCTTTTCATCGTATCTGATTTTGTAGGTGACATCGATCTGAAACTTTTAAGTAAAAAACATGATGTGTTTGCTGTGATGGTACGAGACAGGTTTGAAGAAGACCCTAGTGAACTGGGTTATCTTAGACTTATCGATATGGAAACAAAACAAAGCTTTGAAGGTAACATTGACAGTGGAACACTGCATAGTTATAAAAAGGCTTTACATGAAAATGATGAGAAGCTCTATAAGCAGTTTAAGAAGCAAGGTATTCGCTTTACCAAGATATATACACACGAAGATTCTGCTTTGAAGTTAATGAAGGCGATGCGATGATGATATTTGCAGGGTGTGTTTGCCAACGCACCATTAAATTGAATATGCCAAAAGGTGCGTTGGCAAACGCACCCTACGGAGGATAAAAATGGATAACAATATAAGTGAGCAGTTAAGAGATATCAAACCGTTATTGGAGATCCCTGATAACTCCTACTATATGTATTGGGCGCTAATTATTTTTGGTACTTTATTGTTGTTGGGGATTCTTTTTTTCATAGCTAAAAAACTATGGGAGAACCGTAAGATAAACCTTGCCAAAGGATATTTGGAAAAACTCAAAGCGATTGACTGGAAAGATGCTAAGAAATCAGCCTATGAGGCAACACATTATGCAAGACTTTTGGCAACGGATGAGAGAAGAAAAGAGTTATTTTCCCAGCTTGAACCAATGTTGGAAAAATATAAATATAAAAAAGAGGTAGATGAAGTAGATCCTGATACACAAAATAAATTCAACCTCTATGTGCAGGTGGCAGATGAGTCAATTTAGTTTTGAATATCCTTTTTTACTGGCACTCATATTACTGTTTGTTATCTGTGCCAAATGGTGTAAAGAGAAAAGCAGGGCTATTTTTTTCCCTCATGTAAGTACACTCATTGCCAAAACAGGGCATAAGAGTTCACTTCTTGCATGGCTTAAATGGATAGGTATTATCTCAGCAGTGATCGCATTGGCTTCACCTGTGATCACGAAAAGCTATTCCAACTCTAAAAAAGAGGGTAGAGACATCGTACTTGTCATTGACAGCAGTGATTCTATGAGGCAACAGGGATTTGATCCTAATGATATATTTAAAAATAAATTTGATGTGGTCAAAGAGGTAGTTGGTGACTTTATAGAAAAAAGAGAGAATGACCGTATAGGTATGGTGACATTCGCAGATGTAGCATTCATTGCCTCTCCTTTAACTTTTGAAAAAGCGTTTTTGACCAATATTACAAAAATGCAAAAGCTTGGTATGGCAGGAAAACGTACAGCCATCAATGATGCACTGGTACAGGCCTATAATCTTTTGAGTAAAAGTAAAGCAAAATCCAAGATAGTGATACTTTTGACAGATGGGGTAGACAATATGAGTAAGATCCCTTTTCCCGATGTAAAAAGTATGATAGAAAAGAGAGATATCAAACTGTACACCATTGGTATAGGTGGTCCCAGAGATTATGATGGTAGATACCTTCAGGCATTGGCTCAGGCAGGAAAAGGTGCTGCATATGGTGCAAGAGATGCGACAACACTTAGTATGATTTACGATGAGATAGATAAACTTGAAGCAACAAAGCTAAATGACAAAAAGATAGTTGAGCATACCTATTTGTATATCTATCCACTCTTTTTGGCGGTGTTGAGTCTGTTGTTGTTCATTTATTTTAGAAACAGTAAAGGAGTGTAGATGGAATTTGTAAACCCATATCTGTTTTGGATACTTGTCATTCCTTTTGTGTTCTTTGCATTTCTTATTTCTACTAATAAAGAGCATCTATCGCGTATCTTTGATGAGAAAGTACTTGCCCGTTTGAGTGCAACAGATGAGAGTATGCCTTTGATGGTGAGAAATATCATTATGTTCCTTGCTATTTTTCTTATGATAGTTGCGATGGCACGACCTGTGATAGATGAAGGAGATAAAACAGTAAAAGTAAAAGGTTTAAGTATTCTTACTGCTTTGGATATTTCCGGGTCGATGCGTAGTAGAGATGTGTATCCCAACCGTTTGACTTTTGCCAAAAAGAAGATGAATGCTCTGTTTGATGCTATGCCAAGTGATGAGATAGGTGTAATGGCGTTTGCATACAGCCCTTTTGTTCTGGCTCCATTCACAAGTGATAAAGAGACACTCAAAATGATGGTAGACGGGGTAGATGACTCTTATATCAATATGGGTTCTACAGACTTCATGGCTTTGGGAGAACTTGCAAGCAGTCTGCTTGAAAAGAAGGATCCCAAGATACTGGTCCTGTTCACTGACGGTGGAGATGAAGAAGCGATTGCAGGATTCGGGGATGTGCTGAAGGTAGAGGGTATAGACCTTTATGTAGTACTGGTAGGTACTACCAAAGGTGCTCCTGTCATTGGTGAAGACGGTAAACCATATACACTTAAAGACGGTACCATCGCTATTACCCAGAGGAATGATGCTCTGGGGAAACTGGCAAAAGAAAATGGCGGAGCCTATGTGGTAGCAACCAACGGGAAAGAAGATATAGAAAATCTGGTTTCTGTGATACGAAGCAAATATAAAGCACAGCAACAGGGTGAAGTGAAGATCAAACAACGTGTAGAGTATTTTTACTATCCACTGGGTGCCGGATTATTGCTGTTACTCATAGGTTTGAGTTCAATGCCGAGAAGGAGAGAAGTATGAAAAAGAGCATAATAATATTCACTATTTTTTATTCATTAGTAAACTTCTTAAATGCAGGTATTACAGATTTTAAGAGTATAGAAAAAGCTAATAAAGCTTATGACGCAAAAGAGTATGGAAAGAGTGCGGCACTTTTGGAAAGTATAAAAAAGAGTAATGCTACAAGTGAGTTGCATTATAATTTAGGAAATACATATTATAAAAAAGGTTATTATGATAAAGCCATTGAAGAGTATAAAACAGCTAAAGGTGTTGATGAGGCTTCACGACAATATAATTTAGGAAACAGTTATTTTAAAAAAGGTGATTTTGATAAAGCTATAGAGAGTTATAAAGAGTCTTTAAAGCATCGTAATGATCTTGAAGCTAAGCATAATTTAGAAGTTGCTAAAAAAGAGAAGAAAAAGAAAAAAGAGCAACAGAAAAAGCAGGATCAGAAAAAGAAACAGGACCAAAAAAAGAATAAGAAAAAAGACGATAAAAAACAAAATAAAGATCAGAAAAACAAAGACAATAAGCAAAAGCAGGATCAAAAAAAGAACAAGCAGAATAAAGATCAAAAAGATCAAAAAGATCAAAAGAAAAATCAGGATCAGAAAAAGAAACAAGACCAAGATAAAAAAGATAAGAATGGTGAAAAGAAAAAATCTGATGAAAAGAAAAAGTCAGAGGAAAAAAAGAAGCAAAAACCTAAAGATAAAAAAGGTGATAAAGCTTCGGCAACACCGAAAGAGCAAAAGAAGATGAGTAAAGAAGAGAAGCTTAAAGCACAGGAACTGAAACGTTTACTTAAGAAAATGGGACAAAAAAAGACACCTACGATGATATATCAGATGGGTAACACTAAAAAATCAAAAAGGAGTGAAGATGCGAAACCATGGTAGATCAATAGGCAAAATCATTTTTGTGATAGCATCAGCTTTTCAACTGTTATGGGCAGCTGGTGTAGAAGCTACTGTTTCAAACACAGAGGTAGTACAGGGAAATATGGTACAGCTTCGCATCAAAGCTATTGGAAACAGGGCAACATTCCCTGACATTCAAGAGATAGGCGGTGCAAAAGTATTGGGAAGACATCAGAGTTCCAATAATTCTATCAGCTATATCAATGGAAAGATGTCAACACAGCGTAGTACAAGCCTTGTTCTAACCTTTGCGCCACAACATGATATGACCATACCTTCATACAGGGTCAATATAGACGGAACTGTATACGAAACGGACCCGATAAAACTAAAAGTGATAAAATCAAATGCACCGCAAGTGGCAAACAGTAATAAGTTTTCACTCCTGATGCGTGCAGATAAAAAGTCTGTGATGGTGGGTGAACCTTTGGTTGTAACAGTATTTTTCTCTTTACAAAATGGTGTACGACTTTCTGAAAATCCTCAGTACAGTAAACCTGAGTTTAAAGGTTTTTTTGCAAAAGAGGTAGGGGATGAGAAAACATATAGGGAAGGTAATCGTCAAGTTACTGAGCTGAGTTATATCCTTACACCTAAGACAGAAGGAAACTTCACAATTGGACCGGCTACAGCCAAAATAGGTGTTGCAGACACAAGCAGACGGGATATGTTTGGCAGATTTTTTGGAACGGTTTGGACACCTATTGCTTCCAATACAATAACTGTTGAAGTCAGACCAACACCCCAGGAGACTGATCTGGTAGGCCATTTTACGATAGAAAGCAAGATAGATAAACAAAATGTTAAAGCAAATAAACCGGTAAATCTCACAATCAACATTGAGGGAGAAGGAAGTCTTGAAGATTTTGAATTTCCAAATTATGAGATAGACGGTGTAACGATCTACAGTGATGATGCTAAAGTGGAAACTCAGATCACAGGGAACAGACTTAAAAGTACCTATATGAAAAGTTTTGCTTTTATTTCAGATCATGATTTTAATATCCCTGGTCGAAGTATCTCTGTATATGATACAAAAAAAGGTGAAGTAAAGCGTCTGGAAATACCTTCATATAATGTGAAAGTCGAAGCTCAAAAAACGTTTATATCTGGATCAAACACTTCTCCCAAAGGAGTAGTACAAACCAATCTAAAACAAGTAGATACACCTCAAAACAATGTTGTTCAAAAAGAGGTAGAGGTTAAAAGTGTAGCCTGGTGGATGCTGATAGTTGCATTTGTTTTTGGTGCTCTTTTCACATATTTGCTTCAATTCATACCTTTTGGAAAGATAGGTAAACATAAAAGTCCGTATAAAGAGTCAGAAGCATTAAAAATACTTTATGCTCATATCAATGATGATAAAGAAGTAGAAGAGATGGCAAGAAAACTCTATGCACGCAAAAATGGAGATAAAAGTATACAGATAGACAAAAAAGAACTCAAAAAGATGGTGGAGCGTATTCAAAAGGAGCAGGCAGCAGGTAGAAAGTAGCATTGGTGCTGCCTATTGCTGTGGCAGGAATAGGCTTGGTTGGGGGAATTGGCATATGTTCCGTTCAGCCTTTTTACTCTTTATTCGCAAAAACACTTTTAAATTTAGTTTTCAAGGTAGGTATATATGAGGTTACTCTAAAATATCATGCAATTTATTTGCATCCTGCATCCAGCCGTTCAGCGTATCCCACTCTTCATTTTCGACCATTTTCTGACACTTTTTAAGTTCGGACTGAAAGACATTGATAGCTTCAAGCAGATTGTTTTTATTTTGTCTGAAAATATCTTCCCACATATTTGGTGAAGATTTAGCAATACGGCTCATATCTTTAAATCCGCCGCCAGCAAGATTGATAATACTTTCTGCTGCTTCTTGTTGCATGACTGAATTGGCAAGAGCATAACTGAGTGCATGCGGCATATGGGAGATGAAGGCAGCATGTCTATCGTGCTCTTGTGCATCCATAAAGACCAGTTTCATCCCAATACTGGAGAAGAGCTCTTTTGCTACTTTTTGTTGATATATCCCGCTTTTTTCCATATCACAAAGTACAACTACTTTATCTCTATAAAGGTCCGGAACGGCAGCAGTAGGGCCGAATTTTTCTGTCCCTGTCATCGGGTGCGCAGTGACAAAATTGGCTCTTATCTCTTTTGGAATGCTTTGAGAGATTTTTTCTTTGGTACTACCAAGATCAATCACAGTACATTTCTCATCCAACCCTTGTATCTCTTTGGCAATAGCAATAATACTATCAACAGGAATGGTTAAAAAAATGATATCACATTTGCTTATCTCATCAAGTGTCAGGACAATTTCGTTAACTAACCCTAAAGAGAGAGCTTGTGTGCAATGTTCCTCATTGTGATCCAGACCAAGAAAGTAAAGGTTTTTTGAGGTTTTTTGAAGGGCTATACTGAGAGAACCTCCCATAAGTCCAAGACCAATGATGCCGATTTTTTGTATCTCCATAGTTATACCTTGCTTATCCATAAAATTTGAAGGATTATAGCATGATTTTTTTGTTTATTATGAGGCTCTTATTGAAAAAAAGATAAAATAATTGCAAATTATATTAAGGCTTGACTATGATAAAGAAAATGGCTCTTTCATGGATGTTGATAGGATCACTGCTCCTAGCACAAAAAGTGACACAGATAAAATTTGAAGGACTTGTACACCTTTCTCCTTCTATGGCGAAGGAGATCGCCGGTATTCGTGTCGGTGATCAGATGGATCCTGTTAAGATCAATCAATCTATTAAAAAGTTCTTTGAACAAGGGTACTTTAAAGATGTATGGGTTGATAGGCAAGGTGGTGTCCTTATTTATCATTTTAAAGAAAAGGTGGCTATTGCCAATATTCAAGTAAAAGGATACGGCTCCGGTGATGATGGTGAAAAACTTTTAAAGAGCATTGGTTTGAAAAAAGGTGACCTTTATGACGAGGCACGTATTAAAAAAGCGAAAAAAACACTTATATCCAGGCTTGAAAGTCAAGGTAATTATGATTCTGTTGTTGAGGTAACAACTACTCCTGTCGGAAAGGGAGCTGTTTCTGTTGTCTTTGATGTCAATAAAGGCGAGAAGATTAAGATCAAAAAACTTAATTTTATAGGTGCTTCAGCATTAAGCAAGGGTGATCTTGAGACAGATCTTGCAAACCAAGAGGAAGATTTTCTTGGTTGGTTACCATTCTTAAACAGTGGTGATGTAAAAGTAGATCAACTTGAATATGATGCTTATAGAGTGAAAGATACCTATATGAAACATGGTTATTTGGATGCCTATGTAAGTAAACCACTTATGCGTGTGGATTACAGTTCATACAGTGCAGAGATTGACTACCAGATCAAAGAGGGTGTCCAGTATCGTGTAGGTGATGTAAGTATTGATCAAAATGTTGATGGGCTTGACAGTAAAGAGCTTCTCAGTGAATTGTCACTTAAAAAAGGGCATATCTTTAACATTACACGTATGCGTAAAGATATAAAAATGCTTCAGGAAGCAGCAGGAAATCTTGGATATGCCTATGCAAAAGTCTCTCCACAAATGCGTAAAAATGCAGAAAAAAAACTGATTAGTCTTCAGTATGTTATCCAACCAGGTATGAAAGTAACGATCAATGATGTACTGATTTCAGGTAATGACAGTACAAAGGACAGAGTAATTCGCAGATATATTTACCTTGCTCCGGGAGATACATTTAATGCGACAGATTTAAAAGATAGTAAAAGTGCATTGGGAAGAACAGGTTTTTTTGAAAAAGTAGATATACAAAGTCAAAGAATTTCAGAAGACAAGATCAATCTTCTTGTAAAAGTAAAAGAGACAGCTACAGGTACCATCTCTGCAGGTGGTGGATATGGAAGCTACGAAGGGCTTATGCTTAATGCAAGTATTGCAGATAAAAATATTTTTGGATCGGGTATTAATGCAAGTTTCGGCTTTGACATCTCAAAGATCTCTACGAACTATAATGTTTCCTTTACCAACCCTAAAATATGGGACAGTATGTACAGTTTAGGTTTCAGTCTTTATAAAAAAGATTATGAGTATATAGATTACACACAAGATCAATTAGGTGGATCATTAAGTCTGGGTAGACAGTTCTTCAGACATTTTTATGCTTCAGTGGGAGTAGGTTATGTAGATAACGAGTCTACAATAAATGAGGATGAAAATACAACGATCTATGACACCTATCTTTATACTGACCAGTATAAAAAGACCTCTTTGCTTGCAAGTTTGAAATTTGACAATACGGATGACTATTATACTCCAAGAGAAGGAATGATAGCGGCTGTAAATGTTGAATATGCCAATTTGGATGGAGATTTGAATGCTACCGAATTAACCATTTATCCAAATGGTTATGGTTCATTCATTAAAACAAATGCTAAGTTAGGTTTGTATTACGGGTTGAATGATTGGATTGATTATGACCTTATTTTACGATTTAAAGCAAGAGTGACTACCATTAGTACAGGTGATGGAGAGAAACTCCCTATCGGAGAAAAACTTTTTATGGGTGGAATAGGAAGTGTGAGAGGATACGACCCTTATTCCCTTTCTCCTTTGGATAGTGATGGAGAAAGAATGGGAGGAACAAAACGCTTTTCTACAAGTATAGAAGCAAGTATCCCTCTCTCTGAAGCAGCAAAGATGAGATTAGCTTTTTTCTATGATTATGGTATGATAGGAGAAGATGATTTTAATGAAATTAAAAGATCATCAGCAGGTGCAGTCATAGAGTGGCAGTCAGGTTTCGGTCCTATCAATCTTGTTTTTGCACAAGCAATAGATCCTGAAGCGGATGACAGAACATCAACATTTGAATTCTCCATGGGAACTAAATTCTAAGTAGCAGAGAGCAAGTAGTAAGGAGTAATTAAGGAAGGGTATCAAATAATTGCTACCTGCTACCTGCTACCTGCTACCTGCTACCTGCTACCTGCTACCTGCTAC